>NZ_JBSHAY010000001.1:584484-933513 GCF_053611725.1 Streptomyces sp. NPDC054783
ACAGTCCGGGCGGTGTCTGGACTCTCCCAGTGGTGCGACGGCCAATGGGACGCGGCTGCAGATCTGGGACTGCAACGGCTCGGCGGCCCAGAAGTTCCGGCTGGGCTGACAGCGGGTCGCCCCTGGGCCGCCACGGGTGGTACGCCAGGTGTCAGACGATGTCCTCTTCCTCCGGTACGACGACCTGGTCGATCAGGTGCTGGATCTGTTCGCTGGGCAGGGCGACCGCCATGGCCCAGTAGTAGATGAGGATGCTGAACGCGGCCGTGACGCCGATGTCCCACCACAGCGGGAACCAGGGGTGCTTGAGCGGCCCGAAGTCGCTGAGGTAGACGATGAGCCCCATGCCCACCAGGTAGACCGGCAGCCACTGCGCGGCGCGCAGGTCGAGCTGGGGAGTGATGGGGTTCATCTTGAACACCCGGTTGGCCACCAGGATGACGTAACCGATCAGGATGGCGACGCCGAGCTTCCAGTCGGTGGTCCAACCCGACCACAGGATCAGCAGGTTGGCGACGATGAAGGCGAGCGGCGACATGACGCCACCGGCGGGCAGCCGGTAGGGACGGTGGGCCTCGGGCAGCCGGTTGCGGAACACCCCGAAGGACAGCGGGGCACCGGCGTACATCAGCACGCTGGCGCTGGTGATCAGGCCGACCAGGGAACGCCAGCTGGGGAAGGGCAGGAAGCAGACGCAGCCCACTACGAAGGCGGTGATCAGGCCCACCCAGGGAACACCGCGCCGGTTGGTGTTCTCGAACGCGGACGGCACATAGCCGTTGCGGCTGAGGCCGTACGACACCCGGGAGGAGCCGGTGATGTAGATCAGGCCGGTGCCGGCGGGGGAGATCACCGCGTCGAGATAGAGGACGGTGGCCAGCCAGCCCAGGCTGATGAGCGTGGCGACCTGCGCGAACGGCCCGCTCAGCGCGGTGAACGCGGAGTTGGCCCAGTGGCTGCCGATCTGGGAGGCGGGCAGCGCGGCCAGGAAGGTGACCTGCAGCAGGATGTAGATCAGGATGCCGAGCAGGATCGACCCGATCACCGCCCGCGGAATGTCCCGCTTCGGGTTGGCGCTCTCGCCGGCGAGCTGGTCGGCCTGCTCGAAGCCCAGCAGCGCGAAGATGATGCCGCTGGTGGACACGGCGGACAGGATGCCCTTGGCCCCGTACGGGTTGAAACCGTCCGCCGCGGTGAAGTTGCCGGTGTGGAACTGGGCGATGGCGAACACGAAGATCGTCAGCAGGGGGACGCCGACCTTCCACCAGGTCGCGGCGCTGTTGGTGCGGGCCAGGAGCCGGATGCTGAGGAAGTTGATGGCGGTGATGACCGCCATCAGTCCGACCGCGACGGCGATGCCCGGCGGGGTCAGGACGTGCTCGCCGCCCTTGACCTTCTCCCAGCCGCTCGCCCAGGAGTAGTGCTGGCCGTACGTGATCATGGCCAGCACCTCGATGGGTGCCACCGTGGCAGCCTGCAGCCAGGAGAACCAGCCGAACGACGCACCGGCGGCGCCGCCGAAGGCGTAGTGCGGGAAGCGCGCGGTGCCACCCGAGACCGGGTACATGCCCCCGAGTTCCGCGTGTACGAGCGCCAGGATCAGGATCGCGACGCCGCCGATGGCCCAGGAGATGATCGCCGCCGGCCCGGCGGCCGCCAGGGCGCCCTGTGCGCCGAACAGCCACCCGGATCCGATGATCGACCCCTCCGAGGCCCAGATCAGGCCGACGAAGCCGATCTCACGCCGAAGTCCGGGTTTGTGCGTTTTCGGGCCGGGTGTCGCCTCTGACACGGCCATGGGTACACCCCCTCGATAGGGTGATATGCATCACTATCGTGCCACGGTGACGCGGTCATGGCACTCACCGTGCACGCACCGGTTTCTGACGCGGTTGCGCCTGCCGAGGACCGCCCGCGCCCCTCGGTCAACCGGAGGTGAGGCCTGGCCCGGCCGGTGGAGCGCCGGTGACCGCCGCACGGTAGAGCGACTCGGTGGCCGTACCGAAGTAGGCGCTGTAGGAGATCTGAGGGGTGTTGCCGCCGGTGTGGTAGCCGCCGATCACTCCGACGACCGCCCATCCACCGGGCCAGGGCACGAGCATGGGTCCACCGCTCGTCCCGCCCACGAAGGCGTCGCAGGCGATACGCGGGAACGTGCCCGGGTCGGCCGGGTCGTCGCTGTCCCACCGGGTGGTCCAGCTCCAGCACTCCAGCGGCTTCTCCGCCCCCGCCGGATAGCCGATCATCCGTACCGGGGCGTGGTAGTAGCCGGTCCCGGTGAGCAGCCGCACTCCGCCGACCGCGTCCTCCAGACGTGTGCCGTCCTGGTTGGGTTCGGTGGTCGCGAAGGCGAAGTCGTATGCGGCACCCGCGTGTTCACCCAGGTCGTAGTACTGCTGCGGGACGTAGACGCCGTTGATTCGCACGGGGAAGATCCCGAACGGCTTGAGGCTGTCATGGTACTGCGGCACGAAGGCCAGGTGCCGCTTGGGCGAAGTGCCCGCGTAGCCCTTCAGGCAGTGGCCGGCGCTCAGTACCAGGTCGTGGCCGGGACTGCGCACGACGGAGCCGCTGCACGTCCGACCGGTACCGCTGGCGTCCGTCCAGAAGAACGTGCCGGCCTGGGGGATGCCGTCGAAGCTCCTGCTGGGCGGGATGTACTCGCCCGGCCGGGGACCGTCCACGGCCGGGGACGCCCCGGTCCCCGCCGTACCGGCCCCGTTCCCCTTGAAGGGGTCGACGGGCAGCGCGGCTTCCATGCGGGCCGGCGTCCAGTAGGCGTCGAGCTGGACGGCGAGTGGGTCCGGGCCGCTCGTGGCACGGTCGGCGGACGCTGTGGTGGTGTCGGCGGATGCCGTGATCGTCTCGGCAGATGCTGTGGTGGTGAGGCCGGTACAGAGCAGAAGGGCTGCCGCGCAGACGGCGGCGTATCGCACGATCCTGGTCCCGGGCTCCATCGGTTCCCCTCTGTGCGGACGCAAGTGACGGCCCACCATAATCCCGCGGCCACGGGCAGCACAGCGTCCGCGGCCGCATCGGGCGCACGGAGGCGGGACAGCAGGACAACTCCCACCGGCACGCGCCTCTACGTCAGCCGGTCAGACCATCGAGCGCAGTGGGGGTACGGCCGGCACCTCGTGAGCGTGCGCGAGGTCGGCCGCGGTCAGCCGGAAGCCCCTCGGGATGGCCCGCACGCCGCGTTCCGGGCGGGAACCCGGAGGGGGAGGGGGGACGAATGGGGCGCGACTTGCGGGGTAGACGCCCCTACCGGCAAGGGATGGACGATCCTGGCCCTGCCCCCTGCCGGCCCTGGCCCTGGCCCTACCGGAAGGAGAAGGCCATGAAGAAGCTGATACGGAACGCGGGTGCGGCCGGCGCTGCCACCGTGATGGCCGCGGGCGCGCTCCTCGCGGGTGGCAGTCCCGCGGCGGCCGCCGCCGTGCCGGCGGCTTCCGGGGCGACCGGACACAAGGCCGTCGGCGCCACGGGGGTGCCCGCCGGCCACGCCGGGCACCACCGGCGCGGGCTGCAGTGCATGGATCCGTGGGTCGCCGGCCAGCTGGCGAGGTTCGACCCCGCCGCCCGGCACCGCCTGGCGGTGTTCGACCCGTGGGTCAAGGACCAGCTGGCGCGTTACGCCGCTCCCTCCTGTCAGTGCCGGTGACGCCTCCCTCCTGTCAGCCCTGTGATCCTCCCGCTCCCTCTTCTCGGCCTTCTCGGCGGTGCCGAGGTCACTTCACGAACACCATGTCCGGGTACTTCGGAGACGGTCCCTCCAGCAGGCGGCCGCTGCCTCCGCGCAGCCAGTGATCGAAGTACGCGGAGACGTACGCCTCGTTGGTGCGTATCGCAGTGCCCGGGTCGATGGTGCCGATGTCGTCCTCCCGCTCGCAGGGCCGCAGATGCAGCTGTGGCACGAGCGCCTCCGCATCGGTGAAGGAGCCATGCGCAGAGCCGCGCAGGGTGAGCTGACGGTTCCACCCCGGGGTGTGGGCGCGGAACGACTGCCAGCCGGGGCCGGTGTCCGTGTCGCCGTCCTTGCCCAGGAGCAGGAAGGGCCGGTCGAGGCCGTGTCGGGCGACGGGCATCAGTGAACTGTCGATGTAGGTCAGGTTGCCGTCCATGTCGATGCCCGCGGTGATCCGGTGGTCGGAGTCCATCGCCAGCGCGGCGGCGGTACCGCCCATCGAATGGCCGAAGATGCCCACCTCGGCCGGATCGAGCGCCCCGGCCAGGCCCTGAGGCAGCGCCTGTCCCTCCGCGTCGGGATTCCGGCCGCTGTGCAGCGCCTGGAGCTGGTCCAGGACGAAGCGGGTGTCTGTGACCCGGACAGCCAGTGCTTTGCGCACGTACGCGTCGATCGCGTGGGGAGTCGAGGGCGGTGGCGGCATGGTGGCCAGCGAACCGTCCGGGAACTGGACCTCGGGCGACTCGTAGGTGTTGTCGATGGTGACGACGGCATAGCCGTGGCTGGCGACATCGGCCGCCAACGTCGTGCCCCAGGTGCGCGGTTCGCCCAGTCCCGGGGAATAGAGGACCACCGGAAGCCGCCCACCGCGCCCGGCGGCCACGGGGGCGCCTCGGGTCACGTGGGTCACGGTGCGGGCCCAGTCCGCGCGGCCGGGCGGAACGTGCAGCCCGAGGTAGCCGTTCGCGGTGACGTCGTCGAAGTGGGCGGCCGCCGCAGGCACCATGTACGGGGCCGCCGGCCGGCCGGCCGTGCGTGTCGCGGGGTAGTACACGCTGACCATCAGCTCCCGCCGGCCCTGCCCGGAGTGCCAGGGGTCGGGCCGTGACCGGTCCACCAGATGCAGGTCCACCTCCGCCACCCGGAACCGGTCGCTCGGGGCGGGAAGGGAGAGGGGGCGAGCGGACGACGGGCTCGGCGCGGCGGACGCCGGGACGGCGCGGGCGGCCGCGGCGGCGGGCAGCGCTGCGGTCAGCGTTAAGAGCGCGGCGGCGCAGGCGGCACGTGCTCGTCGTCGGATGCCCCTGCGAAGGGTGGTCGGGAGACGATTCGTCATGGATCAAGCCTGACGACACGTCGGCACCCGCACATCAGGGGCAAGCCCCCATCTTGACCCTCAGGGTTGTCCGTAGGGGCTGCTCGACGGCCGCCCTCGACGGCCGCAAGCGACGGTCGCTCTCGACGGCCGCAAGCGACGGTCGCTCTCGACGGCCGCAAGCGACGGTCGCCCTCGACGGCCGCAAGCGACGGTCGCCCTCGACGACCGCAAGCGACGGTCGCCCTCGATGACCGTCGCACGCCTCTCACGTGCGTTGCAGCCCTCACATGCGCGTTGCGGCCTCTCCCGTGCGATGCCCGCCTCTCACGTGCCGTCGATACGGTCGAGCAGCGCCCGGGCCTCGATGGTGCGGTGATGTTCCGGGCCGAACGCGGCCCGGCAGGCGCCGTGGGCGGCCATGGCCCGGGTACGGGCCTCGGCGGCGCGGCCAAGCCCCAAAAGGGCGGTGGCGAAGGCCAGTTCGACCGCGCCGGTCTCCGTGCGGGAGAGGTTGTCGGGCGTTTTGCGGCGCAGTGCCTCGGCGCGTTCGGCCTCGGCAAGAGCCTCTTCGTGGCGGCCCTGACCGTTGAGAGCGCGGGTCAGGCCCAGTTGCAGGACCAGGGCCAGCCGGCTCGGTGCGGGACGGGCGGTGAGAGTCTCGCGGGCGAGCGCCTCGGCCTCCTCGTGGCGGCCCTGCTTGTTGAGGGCGAAGATCAGTCCGTTGCGGGCGGCCCCCGCTGTGAGTGGCATCAGCGACCCCGCACCACGGTCGGCGATCCGGGCGACGGCCGCGCATTCCGCCTCGCATTCGGCATACCGGTCGAGTCTGACCAGTGTCTGCGCGCGGTCCGAGCGGAGTTTGAGCGTCTGCGGATGCTCGGCGCCGAACGTCCTGCCGAACACCGGCAGCAGTTCGTCGTAGGCGGCAAGTGCCTCGGCATGGCGGCCCTGGGCACACATCGCGAGCGCGGCGACGCTCAGGGCCAGCGGCGCGTAGGAATCGAGACGCAGCACCGACCGGGCCTCCGCCACGGCGCGGGCCTCGGCCTCCGCCTCGGTGTAACGCCCGTCCATGTACAGGCTCATGGCCTGGGCCAACGGCGATGTCGCGGTCGTTCCCGCCTCGTTTCGGCCACGCGACCGGAAGAACTTCATGGCGGGAGCATACGGATGCCGTACACGCAGCCGTGCGGGTGGCGGGCCTCAGGCCATGCCGAGACCCGCCACGCTCACCTGCCGGGCCGGTCGACGGGTGTGGTGCGCAGGCCTTGGACCAGGAGCTCCACCAGCCGGCGTGCGTCGTACCGGGGATCGCTCTCAGCGCCGATGCAGAGGTTGCCGACACCCCGCATGAGCTCGTAGGCCTGCAGGTCGGAGCGGATCTCGCCGGCGGCGGCCGCGGCATCGAGCAGTTCGGTGCAGACGGGGACGAGCCGGTCGAGGAAGTAGGCGTGCAGCGTGTCGAAGCCCGCGCTGTCGGACTTCAGCACGGCGGCGAGGCCATGCTTGGTCACCAGGAAATCGACGAAGAAGCCGATCCACTGCCCGAGTGCGGCGTGGGCGGTGGGAGTTGTCTTCAGCAGCGCGGGGCCCGCCTCGGCCAGACTCTCCACCTGGTGCCGGTAGACGGCGATGATGAGGTCCGCGCGCGTCGGGAAGTGGCGGTAGATCGTTCCCACCCCGACCCCGGCCCGGGCGGCGATGTCGCGTACCGGCGCTTCCACACCCGAAGTGACGAAGACCGCCGCGGCCGCGTCGAGCAGCGTCTCCTTGTTGCGCCGGGCGTCGCTCCGCCTGGACCGGGCCGCACGCCCGGTCTCCTCGCCGCTGTCGTTCACAGCGCCGCTCCCTTCACAGCCGTGCTTGCTAAACGGAACCATGTTCCGTATCGTCATCACCGGAACGATGTTCCGCTTACTCATGGTGTCAGAGCGTCGGCCGACCGCCAAGGCGGGCCCGCCATGGCCGGCCGTGTCTTGGCCGGCCGTGTCATGGCCGCGACGTTCCCGCTGCCGCTCCCGTAATCGGTTTCCGACACACCCCTTCTCGTCATCGGTTTCCACGACGCTTCCCCCTCGCAACAAGGAGACAGGTCATGCAGTACCGCACCTTGGGCCGCACCGGCGTGCAGGTCAGCTCCCTCGCGCTCGGCGCGATGAACTTCGGCAGGATCGGACGCACCACCCAGGGCGAGGCGACGGCCATCGTCGACGCCGCTCTCGAGGGCGGGATCAACCTCATCGACACCGCCGACATGTACGGCGACGGTGAGTCGGAGGAGATGGTCGGCAAGGCCGTCGCGGGCCGCCGTGACGACATAGTGCTGGCGACGAAGGCCGCCATGCCCATGGGGGACGAGCGCAACCACCGGGGCGGTTCGCGCCGCTGGCTGGTCACCGCGCTGGACAACAGCCTGCGCCGCCTCGGTGTGGACCACGTCGACCTCTACCAGATCCACCGGTGGGACCCGAACACCAGCGACGAGGAAACGCTGTCGGCGCTGACCGACCTGCAACGCGCGGGAAAGATCCGCTACTTCGGCTCCTCGACCTTCCCGGCGTACCGCATCGTCCAGGCGCAGTGGGCCGCCCGTGAACATCACCTGAGCCGTTACGCCACCGAACAGCCCAGCTATTCCGTCCTGCAGCGCGGGATCGAGAGTCATGTGCTGCCCGTGACCGAGGAGTACGGGCTCGGTGTGCTGGTGTGGAGCCCGCTGGCCTCGGGCTGGCTGTCGGGCGCGGTCCGCGCGGGCCGGGACATCACCACCAACCGCTCGGCGTTCATGCCGCAACGTTTCGACATCGGCGTCCCCGTCAACAGGTCCAGGCTCGAAGCCGTCGAGCGGCTGGCCGGGGTCGCCGACGAGGCCGGTCTCACGCTGATCCAGCTCGCGCTCGGTTTCGTGACCGCGCATCCGGCGGTGACCAGCGCGCTCATCGGCCCTCGCACGCCGGACCACCTGCACGCCCAACTCGCCGCCGCCGACACCGTGTTGTCCGCCGACGTACTCGATGCCATCGACGAGATCGTGGCCCCCGGGCTCGACCTGGCCCCCGAGGAGAAGCACGACACCCCGCCCGCGCTGCTCGACCCGGCACTGCGGCGCCGGTGACCGCCGCATGCGCCGCGGCCCTGTCCCGGGCCTCCGACTTCCGCTTGCCGAAAGGACCGACAGCTCATGCCGCACACATCCCGGCCTCGCTTCGGCATCATGACCGCCCCCTCGCAGGTCGACTACCACGATGTTCTGCGGGTCTGGCGCGAGGCGGACGCGATCGCGGAGATCGAGCACGCCTGGTTGTTCGACCACCTCATGCCGATCTTCGGCGACCCCGACGGCCCGGCTTACGAGGGCTGGACACTGCTCTCGGCCCTCGCCGCCCACACCCGGCGCCTACGCATCGGCGTGCTCGTGACCAGTAACCGGTTCCGGCCGCCCGCGATGCTCGCCAAGATCGCGACGACCGTCGACATCGTCTCCGGCGGACGGCTCGACCTCGGCATCGGCGTCGGTTCACGGCCCGGCCATCCCCTGGCCCGGCGCGAATACGAGGCACACGGCCTGCCCTTCCAAGGCTCCGCGCACGCCGTGGCGAGCCTCGCCGAAGCCTGCACGGTGATCCGGCGGTTGTGGACGGAGACCGAGCCCTTCGACTTCCACGGCACCCACCACCGCCTCACCGGAGCCTTCGGCAACCCCAAACCCGTCCAGCGCCCGCACCCGCCGATCCTCATCGGCGGCCGCTCGTCCGCGACGCTGCGCGTGGTCGCCGAGCACGCCGACCTGTGGAACATCCCCGGCGGCGGTGACATCGGCGACATCATCGGCCGCAGCGCACTGCTGGACCGCTACTGCACCGAGACCGGCCGTGACCCCGCCTCGGTCACCCGCTCGATCCACCTGCCCGTGTCGTACGACCGGACCGGCCCCACCCGGGATGCGATCGGCGAGGCTGTCGACGCCGGTTTCCGGCACATCGTGCTCGGACTGCCGTCGCCGTACCCCGCCGAGGTCGCCCAGTGGGTCGCCGACGAGCTCATCGGTCCGTCGGTGTGAGCCGAGCCGGCCCGGCGGCGCTCCCGGCCCGGCCGGCTTTGAACACCGGCAGGGCGGGGTCGTAGCACACAGGCAGTGCGCCGACCGCAGGCGAGCCGCACGGGTTCACGCCTCGACGAGCGCCAGCGGCAGGTCCCGGCCACTCACACCCTCCGATGCGCGTGCAGCAGGTATTCCTCGCGGTGCAGTGGGTTGTGGTCGGTGCGCCTGCGGGTTCGCGGACCCGTGGCCGGACGGTGGTGGTCGAAGGCCGTCTCCAGGACGCCCTCGCCGCCGGTGAGTTCGGGCAGCTCGGCTTCCAGGCCGTGCACCTGGTCCGCGGGGACGTGGCCCTCGACGGCGTACGCGTCCCCGAGCGCCACGGGCGGGTCCGCGAGGGCGCGGCGGCGGGCCAGGGCCGGCGACACGGCCGCGTAGGCGTCCTGCGGGAACTCCAGGCGGAAGCGGTGCATGGGCTCGTGCACGACGGTCCCGGCCCGGTGCAGCGCGGTCATGAGGACCAGCGGGGTCAGGCCGCGGAACGCGCCGGCGGTACTGCGGATGCTGCAGAAGCCCGAGTGGGTCATCGTCACCACACAGTCGGGCACCTGCCAGCCGTACAGCCCCTGCCGCAGCGTGGTGTGGACCGTCTCCTCGACGGCGCGCATGTAGCCCAGCGGGAGCGAGCCGAGCTCGACTTCGCGGCGGAAGACGACCCCGTCGCCGACGGGGCCCGGCTCGACGCGCAGACCCACGGTGGCCAGGAAGGGGTTCCCGTCGTGGTCGAGGATCTCGTACGCCGTTCCGGTCCCGGTGACGCGCTCCACGCAGATCGGGGTGGTCTCCCGGAACGCGACCGCGAGCCCGTACTCCTCCGCCAGAGTGGCGGCAAGGACCTCCTTCTGGACCTCGCCGTACAGAGAGACGGACAGATCCTGGCCCTCCGGATCCAGGCGCAGCCCGATCAGCGGGTCCTGCTCGGCGAGTTGGGTCAGGGCCAGGTGCAGGGCGCCCCTGTCGGCCCGGTCGGCGGGCACCACGACCGTCTCCAGCGAGGGCGGCGCGAAGACGTGCTGGTACGGGCGGTCGTCCGGCTCCCGCCCGATCTCGTCCCCGATCCGGACGTCGGCGAGACCGCGCAGCACCGCGATCTGACCGGCTCGTACCGACACCCGGCGCTCCACCGCACCCCGGTCGAAGACGGCCAGGTCCGTGACCCTGCCCTCGCGCCCCGCGACCGGGACGCGCTCGCGGACTCCGAGTTCGCCGGAGAACAGCCGGGCGTAGGCGATCTTCTCGCCGCTCGCGCCGCGTTCCACCTTGAACACCCGGCCCGACAGCGGACCTTCGGCGTTGCTGCGCCCGGCGGGCAGGAACTCCCTCACGCCCTCGATGAGTTCGGCGATTCCCGTGCCGGTGATCGCCGAGCCGATGTAGACCGGATGGATCTGCCCGGCGCGGGTCTGCGCGGCGAGCGCGGCACGCAGCCGCTCGTACGTGACGGAGCGCGCGTCGGTGACGTACGCGCCGAGCAGGGTGTCGTCGTGGAGGGTGAGCGCGTCCAGGAGGCGCTGCGTGAAGGTGGTGTCGTCCGGAGCGAAGGCTACGGCCCGTGCCTCGGCCGTGCCGACGCCGCCGACGATCCGCCCCATGGGAATCACGGGTACGGCGAGCCTGCGCTCGATCTCGCGCAGAACCCGGCCGTCGTCGGCGCCGTGCCGGTCGGCCTTGTTGATGAACAGCAGTGTGGGGATGCCGAGCCGCTTCAGTGTCCGCATCAGCACGCGGGTCTGCGGCTGCACACCCTCCACGGCGGAGACGACGAGCACCGCGCCGTCCAGGACGCCGAGGACGCGTTCGACCTCGGCGATGAAGTCCGGGTGTCCAGGGGTGTCGACGAGGTTCACCGAGACGGCCGAAGTGCCGCTGCCGAGCGCGAAGTTGGCGACCGCGGTCTTGATGGTGATGCCACGGCGGCGTTCCAGCTCCAGCGTGTCGGTCCGGGTGCTGCCCGCGTCGACGCTGCCGATCTCGTCGATGACCCCGGCCGCGTACAGCAGCCGCTCGGTCAGGCTCGTCTTACCGGCGTCGACGTGTGCCAGGATCCCCAGGTTCAGGGTGCGAGAGGTGGTGCGCACAGAGTGTCATGTCCTTCAGGTCGATGGCGATTCCTTTCGAGTGGGACATGAACTGTCGGCGCATCGGTCGGCTCCTTGGTCACAGAGGGCTGCTTCCGCAAGCCTGGCACATCGGACATCGGGCGGCGAGGGAATTTCGGCCCGGCCGCTCGCCATGGCCGTCGTCGATGTCGCCGGAGAGGTGATCGTCCACCGGCGGGACGCTGGCGGTATGCCCATGACCAGCCGAATCGCCGTTGCCAAGGTGCGCACCGCGCTGTTCGCGCTGCGGTCCTCCGGCGCGATCAAGCTGCCCGGAGGCATCGTCGAGGGCATCCGGCACCTCTACGGCGGCGACCTCGACCCGTGGGCCGGCGGCGTTCTGGTCACCGACGGTGATGCGGGCCTCGGCGCCGCGGGCGCGGTGACGCCTGGGACGCTGTTCGTGACGAGGCCGGCGACCGTGAGGCCGTGATAGTTTCGTATTCAACAATCAAGGGTGGTCGGCCACCGCAGCCGGAGGAGTCCAGGTTGAGCAGTCCCGTCACGGCCGGTGCCACGCGGCGGATCTTCATCGACAAGCAGAGCCCCAAGGCGTACCACGCGCTGGGGCAGACGTCCGAGGCGGTCCGGGCGACCGCCGCCGAGGCCGGCCTGGACCGCACCCTCGTGGAGCTGGTCAACCTCCGCGTGTCGCAGATCAACGGCTGCGCCTACTGCCTGCACGTGCACACCCGCGCCGCGCTGCGGACCGGTGACACCCCGGAGCGCCTGGGCGTGCTCGCCGCCTGGCGCGAGACCGAGCTGTTCACGCCGGCCGAACGGGCCGCCCTCGCGCTGGCCGAGGCGACCACCGCCGCCGCGGACGCCGCAGCGCAGGACGCCGCCTACGCGGCGGCGCGGGACGTGCTCACCGACGACCAGACGGCGGCGGTGATCTGGGTGGCCGTCACCATCAACGCCTTCAACAGGGTCTCGATCATGAGCAGGCATCCGGTGCGGCCGGAGCGGTGACGGCACGCGGCCGCGTTCAGGGCGCGGACCCCGGGTCCTGATCGATCGTCTCCAGCAGTGGGGCGATCAGGGGATTGCGGTCGCTCGTGCGCCATGCGACGGCGACCCGCGTACGAGCCGTGCCGGGGGCGATCCGACGGAAGGCCACGCCCCTGAGCCGGATGCGCCGGATGCTCGCCGGCGCCACTGACACCCCCAGCCCCGTCTCCACCAGGGCGCACACCGTCTGCCACTCCACCGCGTGCTGCGAGATCCGGGGCGTGAACCCCGCCTCGTCGCACAGGCCGGTGATCCGGTCGTACAACTGCGGGCCGACGGCACGCGGCAGCAGGACGAACCGCTCGTGCGCCAACTGCGCGAGCGACACCGTCCGTTGGGCGGCCCGTGGGTGGGCTGACGGCAGCACCGCCACGAACGGTTCGCTGAACACGGTGCGGAAACCCAGCTCGGACACATCGGCCGGGGGTTCCCGCAGCAGGCCGACGTCGATCGTCCTGTCGCGCAGGGCGTCGAGCTGCGGCGCCGTGGTCATCTCGCGGATGTCGAGATGTGCGTCGGGGAACCGCCGGCGGAAGTCGCGGAGCAGGCCCGGAAGGACGGTCAGGGCCAGTGAGGCGGCGAAGCCGATCCGCAGCCGCCCGGACCGGCCGCTGCCCACGGCCCGCGCCGCGGCCAGCCCGTCGGCCAGCCCGGCCAGGGCCTGCCGGGCGGCCGGCAGCAGTGCACCGCCGGCCGGGGTGAGCCGGACGCGCCCCGGTTCACGGTCGAAGAGCGGATGCCCGACCCTCTCCTTCCAGCCGGCGGATCTGCTGGCTCAACGGGGGCTGGGCGATGCCCAGGCGGGCGGCGGCACGGCCGAAGTGCAGTTCCTCGGTGAGCACGACGAAGGCGTGCAGCTGGGGGAGCGGGAGTTCCGGGCGTTCCATATCCCCAGAGATATCAGCTCATCCAGTAGTCCGTATTAGACGTATCGACGCTGCTCACCTAGCGTTCCGCGCATGACAGAGCGACGCGCCATCCTCGGCGGCTCGGCCTTCGAGGAGCAGATCGGTTACGCCCGTGCCGTGGTCGACGGCGACTGGGTGCATGTGTCCGGGACAACCGGGTTCGACTACACCACCATGACGATCTCGGACGACGTCGTGGAGCAGGCCGAGCAGTGCCTGCGCAACATCGAGGCCGCACTCACCGAGGCGAAGTGCACCTTCGCCGACGTGGTGCGGGTGCGCTACCTGCTGCCCGACCGCGCGGACTTCGAACCCTGCTGGCCGGTGCTGCGCCGCTGCTTCGGCGCCGTCCGCCCGGCCGCCACCATGCTGGAGTGCGGCCTCGCCGACCCTCGTATGAAGATCGAGATCGAGGTGGACGCCCGCCGCCACGCCGGTTGATCCCACCCGCGTCACGGCCGGCCCCACGACCCGTGAGCCCGTCGAACGCCGATCCCAGGACGCCGGGGCCCGTCCGAGCCCACGGCACCGGCCCGTCCGGGCTCATCGCGCCAGGTCCGTCCGGGCTCACGTCACCAGGCCCGTCGCCCGACCCCGACGCTTCCCTTGTCCGAAGCGGCGCAGGATCCTCGCCTCGCGTGGCAGCAGCCGGGGGCCGGCCACGACCAGGACCTCGCACCGGGCCCGGGCCGGGATGTGCCGGTGCACCGGCCTGCGGGTGCAGCCGGGCCGCCGGGCCCCGGAGTCTGGCCATGCCGATGACCGGCAGGTCGTCCGGGGACGACGCGACCGACCAGAGCACCGGCCCCGCGGGGCCCCTGACGACCCGCCGAACGATCCGCAGGCCGGCCGTGGCCCGCCGGCCGCCAGTTCGAAGGACCGGTCCAGTCGCCGCCGTGCCTCGGCGGCCCACAGCCGGGCCCACGATGGCTCGGGCCGGCGTCGGTGGAGGGAGTCTCCCCCGGGCGGTTCCCAGGCTCGCACGGCCACCAGTGTGCGGCCGGTTCTGCGGTCCTCCAGGATGCCGCGGCGCAACGCGGCCAGCCCGGCGAGCGAGTCGCTCACCCCGACGACGACATCTGCGCCGGACGGGCCACCCGTGGTTCCCTGTGGTGCTTCACGGAACGGCCGTTCAGCTCTGCTCCGCCCGCTGCCCTTCGCTGCCCGTGCCGCCTCCTGCGCGCTTCTCGGGGCGCAGGAACGCGCTCCACCCGCCCTCCGGCTTCTCACCCACCTCGAGGCTGCGCAGCTTCGCGAGGATCTCCGGGTCCTGGGCGTCGAGCCAGTCGACGAGCTGCCGGAAGGAGACCAGACGCACGTCCTCCCGGCCGGCGATCTGCCGGAGCGCCTCCTCGGCCGCGTCCATGTAGATGCCGCCGTTCCAGTGCTCGAAGTGGTTGCCGATGAACAGCGGCGCCCGGTTGGTCTCGTACGCCCGCTGGAACCCGGCCAGGTACGACTGTGTCGCCTGTGCCCGCCAGTAGGGGTAGTTGTAGGAAGGTGCTCGCGTCGTGGTCTTGGACTGGTTCGCCAGCATGTTGTAGTCCATGGACAGCACCTCGAACGTGTGCCCGGGAAAGGGGATGCTCTGCAGCGGCAGGTCCCAGACGCCGCCCCGCCTCCGTGGCCAGCGTTGCAGCCCGCCCGGTGAGGAGGCGTCGTAACGCCAGCCGAGTTCACGGGCTACCGGCAGCAGGCTCTCCTGTCCGAGCAGACACGGGGTGCGGCCGCCCACGAGCTCCTTGTCGTAGTCGAAGGGGAGCGCCGGTTCGTCGTGCCAACCGGTGTGCGTCCGCCACGACTTGACGAAGGACCTCGCCTGCTCGATCTCCGTACCCCACTGCGCCGGCGTCCAGTTGGCCACCGATCCGGGGCCGGTGCAGAAGTGACCGTTGAAGTGTGTGCCGATCTCGTGGCCGTCCAGCCAGGCCTGACGGACGTACTTCAGCGTGTCCTTGAGGTGTGCGTCGGTGAGGTAGCCGATGTCCGAGGCGCCGAGCGGGTTGTTCGGCGGGTCGTAGAGCCGTTTCTTGTCCTCCGGCAGGAGATAGAGGCCGGACAGGAAGAAGGTCATGTGCGCGCCCTGGGCGCGGGCGAGTTCCAGGAAGCGGGGGAACAGGCCGGTGCCCAGCTCGCCGGCGCCGTCCCAGGAGAACACCACGAACTGCGGCGGTGTCCGGCCGGGTTCGAGGGCCGTGGGCGAGGCGGGCTGGTGCGGCTGGCGACCGGTGTACGACGTCGAGCCGTCCCCGATCGGCCGGTACACCCCCTCCTCGTCCGGGCTCCCGGGGGAGCCGTCGCGTCCACCCCCGCCACCGCATGCGGCGAACGACACGCCGGCCATACCGATGCCGGCGCCGAGAGCGAGGCGTGCCACAGTCCGGCGGCTGATCCCGCTCATGGCCACCATCCCAACCCGCGCCCTGCCGCGACGCGTTGCGCGCACCTTCAGCCGAAAATCCCGTCATCTCGCACCATAGAGGAGATAAATATACAAACTGGTTAATCGGGTGCGGTGTGGCGCGCAAAGCGGCCGCCCGGCCTGGCACACGTCACCCGTCCGGCGGCTCCACGGCGCCCCGGGCCGGACCGTTGCCTCAGGAGGCCCCTGGCCGCATACCGTATTCGGCCGGCCAAGTGAGCAGTTCCGCATGGGTCGCCCGGACGGGGCGTCCACGCGGAAACGGGTCTTGGCCAGCGCCCGGGCCGGCAGCACGGCCAGTACGTCGTACTCGGCCGACGACAGCCACATGTTCGTGACAAGCCCCTGCGCGGCGCCGGGCCGTCGGCACCTTCTGCGTGAGCCTCAACTCGACCGTGGCGTCCGGCGGTTCGGCACGCGGGAGTTTCAGGTGCGTGCCCGGCGGACAGCGATCGGTGATCACTCGGGTGCGGTCACCGCCGACGGCGTGGGCGGGGCGGCGAGCAGGAAGCGGCGCTCGCGCTCGACACGTCCGTACCTGCCCGGGCCCACGCCGTCGCCGTCGACGCGTCCCGCCTTCTCGCTCATCCCCGCAGCATCCCGGTCGTACCTCCGCCGCTCACCGGACGAGTTTGCGGGAATCAACGCTTGGGAGTGCGGATCAGCGGAACGCCGCCACGTTGCGTGCCGCCCAGGCGGAGAAGGGGGCCGCGGGCCGGCCGAGCAGGCGCGCCACATCCGCGCCGACCGCCTGCTCCTCCGGGGTGGGTGCGCCCAGGACGTCGAGCGTGCCCTCGGCGACGGCGGGCGGCATGAACCGGACCAGTTGCGCGCGGGCCTCCTCGCGGCTCTGCTCCACGAATGTGACCGGCTCCCCGAGCGCGGCGGCGATCGCCGCCGCGCGCTGGCGCGGGGTGGTGGGCTCCGGGCCGGTCAGCGTGTACGTGGCGCCGTCGTGCCCGTCCTCGCGCAGTACGGCCGCCGCCACCGCGGCGACGTCGTCCGGGTCGACGAACGGCAGTGCCACATCGGCGAACGGTGCCGCCGCCGTGCGGTGCCGGCGGACCGGCTCGGCCCAGGCCAGCGCGTTGGAGGCCAGCCCGCCCGAGCGCAGCACGGTGAACGGCAGCCCCGACTCGGCCACCGCCGCCTCGAAGCGTCCCGCGTGCACGTACGTGTCCGGCCGGGTGCCCACGCCCTGCGAGGACAGCAGCACCACCTTCGCCACACCGGCCGCGGCGGCGCGGCGCAGGATGCCGCCCGGATCCTCTCCGGCCACGAGCAGGAACAGCGTCTTGGCACCTTCCAGTGCGGGGGCGAGGCTCTGCGGCTCCCCGAGATCGGCGGCGACGGGCCGCACACCCGGCGGCACGTCCTCCACGCCGATGCGCCGGGCGACGGCCGTCACCGTCTCCCCGGCCCGGACCAACGCCGCGACCAGGGCTCGTCCGACGTTCCCCGTGGCACCCGAGACAGCGATCATGACGACTCCTCCAACTGAGTTAGTTGACTAACTAAATCGAGACCATAGTGCGTGGCGCAGCCGTTGTCTATCCTTAGTCAGGTGACTGACTCAGATTCCGCCGCCGCAGCCCGAACCGCGCGGCCCGGCCGATCCAGCCGATCCGGCCGGGGTGGCAAGCGTGAGCGCCTGGTCCAGGCGGCCGTCCAGGTCTTCCATGAGCAGGGTGTGGAGAAGACCACCCTCGGCGACATCGCCCGCACCGCCGAGGTGCCGCTCGGCAACGTCTACTACTACTTCAAGACCAAGGACCAGCTGGTCGAAGCAGCGGTGGATGCCCACTGCGAGCAACTGGACGCGCTCACGGGCCGGCTGGACACGCTCCCGGATCCGGCCACCCGGCTGAAGGCCCTCGTCGCCGGCTGGGTCGACCAGCGCGAGACCGCGGCCCGCTTCGGCTGTCCCTTCGGCACCCTCGCCACCGAACTCGACAAGCGTGACGACGGTTTGGACCGGGCCGCGGCAAACGTCATGCAGGCCCTGCTCGACTGGGTGGAGTCCCAGTTCGCCCAGCTGGGCCGCGCCGACGCCGCCGCCCTCGCCGTCGAGCTCGTCGCGGCCTACCAGGGCATGTCCGTCCTCACCAACACCCTGCGCGACCCCGGCCTGATGGCCGCCCAGGGCGAACGCCTCCGGCTGTGGATCGACGGGATCGCGGGGCGTTAGGTTGGCGATCGCCGCCGGGGAGGGTTCGGCAGGGGCCGTACGGGCCCTCCCGGACCGACCGCAGCGCGCGCCGCGTACGGCCGCGTCCGGCCGATCTCCGGCCGGTGGATCACCGGGCCCTGCGACGGGAGGAGTCCGCTCCCGTCGCCGAGCCGTCCGGCATCGGAGGACCGGAGCGGTCCCTGATCAGCGCCCCGGGACGGGGGAGGGAGCGAGGCCAACGCTCTCTGGCTCGGTTGGCCGTTCGACGACGCCATGCCCAGCCGGAACATCGTCCTCGAGTCCCTGCGGCTGCTTCCGCCCGGAGCGCTGTGACGACCTCGACGCCGACACCGCTCCCGGGTATCTGCCCTTCGCCCACTCCTCCGAGCGCTGCTCGGGCCGGCGCACGGTGATGCCGCTCGCCGAGCCGCTGCTCGATCCGGTCCGCGGCGCCGGGCTGTGGCGGACCCCGTGCAGCGGGTCGGCAAGGTCACGCTCCTCGGCCTGCGCGGCGTGGAGGGCGTACGGCTGACGCGCTCGCGCTCCCCCGCGCCGGCCCAGGGACCCCACGGGCACCGGTCGACGCCCTGTGGGCGGCCCTGACGTGCGGCCGGGGAGCGCTCCCGTTCGCCACCGGGTCCTGGCCCGGCTCAGGTCGCCAGGTCCCGTTCTTCCACCGCGACCGGCACCACCGCGATGTGCTGGACGGCCCGGCTGAGCACCAGCACGCCCCCGACGATCAGCAGGGCGCCCGCGGCCTCCGGGAGCAGCCACCAGCCCGTGCGGATCCGTTCCCCGAACAGGGTCATGCCGAGCGTCAGGCTCACCACGGCGTCGCCGATGGTCAGGGCCGGCTGCGCCGCGGCCAGCGGACCGGCCTGGAGGGCGTTCTCCAGCAGGATCACGGCCCCGACGCCCGCGAGCGCGAAGCCGTACGTCTGCCAGGAGCGCAGGAACGCCGCGAAACCGTGGTCGGCGAAGGTGCCGCTGGCCGACTTCAGCAGGGCGGCCGTCAGCGCGTTGCCCGTGGCGGCGGCCGCGGCCAGCAGCGCGGCGCGCCGGGCCGGCGAGTGACCCCGGCCGGACAGCAGAACCGCCGCGGCCATCCCTCCGACGCACAGGCACAGTGCCGGGATCCAGCGACTGAGCGGCGCGTGGTCGACGGCGCCGTGCGGGGCGGCGGCGACCAGCAGCACGGCGAGCCCCGCGACACAGGCACCGACGCCCCACCAGCCCGAGTGGGGCAGCCGTCTGTGCATCAGCGGGGCGGCGACGAGCAGGGCGAAGGGCAGTTCCAGGATGAAGAGCGGCTGGACCAGTGCGAGCGGGCCGTTGACCAGGGCCAGGCTCTGGAACAGCGCGGCGCAGACCACACCGCACATGCCGATCACCCAGAAGGGCCGGCGCACCAGCTCCGCGAGCAGCCGGAACCCGCCGCGGCTGCTCGCCGACGCGGCCTTGCGCTGGAAGGCGGTACCCACGGCGTTGCTCGCCGCGCCCGCGACGGCGAACGCCGCGGCCAGTTCGATCACGGCCGTCCCCTGCCTTCGGGAGGCCTCCCGGAGGAGCTTCGGTCCTTTCAGCCTACGGAAGACGGCGGTCGGATGCCGGTTGACGCCCCCGGCTGCCGGCAAGCGGATCACCTGAGCCGGCCCCGCCCGGTCACCGCGGAGCGGGGCCCCTCGGAGCGGCCGGTCAGCTCAGGGTGAGGTCGTCGGCGTAGACCGCGCCCTGGCCGTACCAGCCGTGGATGTACACCGTGACCGTGCCCGACGTGCCGGTCGTGAAGGGCACCGTGAGCTTCGACCACGACGAGGAGGAAGCCCAGGTGCTGGCCGTCGCGCCTCCGCTGACGCCGAGGTAGGCGTACGGGCCCTGCACCCAGCCGCTGAGCGTGTAGGAGGTGTTGGGCTTCAGGGCCAGGGTCTGCGCGCACTGGCCGGTCTGTGAGGCGGAGGGCACGGTCTTCAGTGCGTGGGAGCCGCCGTGCACGGGGGTGGAGACGACCGTGGCACCGCTGTCACAGGTCCACGGCGCGAGCGAGCCGGTCTCGAAGCCGCCGTTGCCGAGGACGGCGGTGCCGCCGGACCCCTTGACCGTCAGGGTGAGCGTGGAGCTGTGGCGGGTCGAGCCCGCCGTGCCGGTGACGGTCAGGGCGTAGGTGCCGGGTGCCGTACCGGAACCGGTCTTCACGGTGAGCGTGGAACTGCCGCCCGCGGTGACCGACGACGGGTTGAGGGAGGCGGTCACTCCGCTCGGCGCGCCGCTCACCGTCAGACCGACCGTCTGGGCGCTGCCGGAGGTCACCGAGGTCTTCACCGTCGTGGTCGCGGTGCCGCCGGGGTCGACCGAGGCGGTGGCGGGGGAGACGGACACGGAGAAGTCGTTGGCCGGCGGAGTCGTCGTACCGCCGGTGAAGGGCGCGAAGGTGTGCGAGAAGTACCAGGTGTCCTGGGCGATGCCGGAGCAGGTGTCGGAGGCGCCGGCGCCCGGGCAGCCGCCGTTGTCTCGCTGGAGGGCCCAGAAGGAGAGGGTGTTGATGCCCTTGGCGACCGCCCAGTCGTACACCGTGGGCGCGTCGGCGGTGGTGAAGGTCTCCGCCGGGCCGTAGTCGTCCACGCCGGGCATCTCGGTGACGCCGACCATGTTCCACAGCTGACTGTCCGACAAGTTCGGGTAGAGCCCGGCCAGTTCGTCGTGCAGTCCGCTCGCTGCCGTCTCGGTGTCGGTCGCCATGTGGTGGGTGGCGCCGTCGTAGTAGTCGAACGTCATGATGTTGACGACGTCGATCTCGGCGCCGGCGCTCTTCGCGCTGCGCAGCACGGCGAGGCCGCTGTCGGCGAGGCCGGTCGTCGTGGTCGGCAGGGTGTAGGAGAACTGCACCGAGCGGCCGTTCGCGGCGGCCCAGTCCTGGACCTTCTTGATGGCCTGGTTGCGGCGGTCGATGCCGGTGGTGTTCGTGAGGGAGTTGTCCTCGACGTCCATGTCGAGCCGGGAGACGTCATAGGTGGTGATGATCTTCTCGTAGGCGGCGGCGATGGAGTCCACGTTCGTGCAGCTGTCGGCGATCTCGGTGCCGCCGTTGTCCGCCGCGTAGCCGCCGAGGGACGGGATCACGTCGCCGCCCCGCGAGCGGATGGTGGTGAAGTCGGCGCCGAAAATCGAGGAGTTGACGGGGGTGCTGGAGTTGCCGTTCCAGTACGGGGTGCAGGAGCCCTTCGTGTCGGCCTGCAGGAAGGCCATGGTCAGGTACTTGGCGCCGGAGGCCTGGGAGAGCGCGGCGGGGCTGTCGCCGTTGTAGGCCTCGAAGTAGGGCGCGAAGACATGCGTGGGCAGCGGGGTCGCCGCATGTGCGGTGCCCCCTGTCCCGAGGGCGAGTCCCGCGGAGGCGGCCAGGGTGGCCAGCCCCGCGAGCAGGGCGCGTACGGGTCTCGGACGTGTCATGCGAACTCCCGGATGCGAACGACAGGCCGGCGGGCGGAGGTTGGGTGGACGTGGCGCGCGCCGTGCTGCCCGACGGGCCTAATGGTCTAGTCCATGATTGGTCTGGACCAGTCGCCGGTCAAGGTGCGGGAGTGGCCTTTTGCCGGTTCATGGGAGTCAACACAAGTCGGGCTGGAGAGAGTTGATGACACGTCAGGAGGGGGCGGGGCGGCCCCTCAACGACCGTGCTCGGGCCGGACCGGGCGGGAGAGGCCGAAGCGCACCCTGCGCACGCCCTCCGAGAAGTGCAGCAGCGGCTCCGCGCCGGGTGGGGGCAGCCCGGCGGCCCGGGTGAGGGTCTCCTCGACCCCGTCGGGGCGTGCCGCGCGCAGCGGCCAGGGCTCGTGCTCGACGGGCGTCTCCCACATCATCCCGAGCCGGAGCGAGTGGCACCGCCGGCGGAGGTCAGCCACACGTCCCGGTGGGTGGGCCGGATCGGCTCGCCGGTACGGACGGCCACCCGGTACCGGGGACCGCCGCGCCACCGGGCACCGGTGTTACACCTGACGGTCCCCGCGTCGCCACAGCGCCGGGCGGCCGAGGCGGTGGGGCGGCCCTGTCGCGCGGGCGACCAGCACCACCGGGCAGGCCGGCTCGATGGACAGGAACCACAGCCCGTCCCGGCCGTCCGGCCCGCGCACACAGGTCCGCAGACTCGTCTCCGCGAAGTCGGGCAGCGCGGCCGGGCACCCGGGCGGGCGCACGCCGGCCATGACGAACGGCGTGAGGCTCACCCACGCCGACCCCTCGCACGTGTCCACGACGAGCCCGTCCGGCAGCAGGCGCTGCACCCGCTCCGCTGCGTGGGCCCAGTGCAGGAACGTCTGCTCCCGCCAGGCGGCGCACAGCTCGGGCACGTGCACACGCTGCTCCGGCCCGCACGAGACCATGGGCACCGACTCCCCCGGGACCCGTGTCGAAACCGGGCGCCGGCCGGTGTGCGGCTCAGGTGGCGCGGGTGCCGCCTCCCCGGCGGATGCGGCCCAGCAGGTCCCGGTGATAGGCGGCGAGTTGCCCGGCGGGCACGGGGGCGGGGCTGCCGGCAAGGGTGTACCAGGTGTCGCCGCCGGAGTGCTGGACGGCCACGCGCACGCTGCGGCCGTCGGACAGCAGGATGGTGGCCACGGTCAGGTCGCCGGTGATGACGCCGATCTCGTCGGTCATCGCCCCGCCGGGGCCCGCGGTGACCCGGTCGACGTAACTGTTGATGCTCGGTGGGGTGTGCATGGGGCGCACGTTTCCATCAACCCGGGCGGTGAGCCCCGCACCGCGCAGGTGTCGCCCGCGCGTGTCCCCGTGTTGGGCGTGTGATCGGCGCTCGCCGCCGCGGACGGGTACCGGCCGCGCCTCAGCCGAACAGCGGGAACCGGTCGGCCGCAGCGCCCAGCGCGGCGCGCTCGGCCTCGGTGAGGGCGGCCCGGCCGGTCCCTACGCGCGCATAGTGCGCGTCGCTCCACTCCGGGAGCGCGGGCCGGCCGAGCAGACCGTCCAGGGTGGTGCGCACCGCGGCCAGCCCCTCGGGTGCCGGTCCCGGCGCGTGCGGGAGGCGGACGGTCAGATCCAGGTGATGGACGGTCGCCTCCACCGCGAGGGTGGTCAGCAGGTCCCCGGCCGTCAGCACATGCCCCTGCGTGCCGACACGCTGCGCGGGGTCGGTCGCCTCCGCTGCCCGCACGACCGCCGCCAGCGTGTCCAGATACAGGCCCTGGAGCTGACCGAAGTCGAGGAACATGCTCGCGTTCACCCGCACCCAGCGCCGGCCGTTCGCCGCCCCCACGGTGTCCGGCCGCCAGTCCTGCCAGTACGTCACCGCGTCCCGGTCGGCCGGCTCCCGCGCCGGCGTGTGCAGGGCCACCAGAGCGCGCTGGGCGTCCGTCAGGCAGTGGAACACGAGGTCGCGGACCGCCCAGCCGGTACAGCCGGTCGGCAGCCACGACTCCTCGTCACCCAGTCCCGCGACGACCGCCGAGGCGGCCTCGTACGCCGCGCGCACCGCCCGCGCCGGACCGGAGGCATCCCCTGTGCTCATGCGTCTCCCCTTGATCGTCCGCCGTACAGGGTGTCACACCCGGCTCGACGTCGCCGTGTCCGCCGACAACCGCTGGGCGACGTAGATCGGGATCACCGACAGCAGGACGAGTACCGCGGCCACGACGTTCACCACCGGTGCCTGCTGCGGCCGGGTCATGTTGTCGAAGATCCAGATCGGCAGCGTCTCGATGCCGGGTCCCGCGGTGAACGTGGTGACCACGATCTCGTCGAAGGACAGCGCGAAGGCGAGCAGACCGCCGGCCAGCAGCGCGGAGCGGACCAGCGGGAAGGTGACGTCGGCGAAGGCACGGAAGGTGGTCGCGCCGAGATCCATGGCCGCCTCCTCGTACGAGGCGGCCGTACGGCGCAGCCGGGCCACCACGTTGTTGAAGACGATCACGATGCAGAAGGTGGCGTGCCCGACGATCACCGTGAACAGTCCGAGTCCCACGCCGAGCGGTTCCAGGACCGTACCGAAGGCCGAGTTGAGGGCGATGCCGGTGACGATGCCGGGCAGCGCGATCGGCAGGACCACGATGAACGACACCGTGTCACGGCCGAAGAAGCGGTGCCGGGCCACGGCGAACGCGATGAGCGTGCCGAGGACCAGCGCGATCGCGGTCGCTCCCAGCCCCGCCTTCACCGAGACCCACAGCGCCTGCCGGGCACCGGAGTTGTGCACCGCCACCGACCACCAGTGCCCGGTCAGGCCCGGCGGGGGCCAGCTCGCACTGCGGTCGGGATTGAGCGAGTTGACGAGGACGAGCAGCAGCGGGACGTAGATCACCGCGAAACCGAGCCCGGCGCCGGTGCGCAGGGCGATGCGCGCGGTGCGGCTGAGATGCATGGCGCTGTTCTCCTCCAGGTCCTACAGGCTGTTCAGGGCACCCGTGCGGCGGATCGCCAGCAGGTACAGGACGATCACGACGACGGGTACGGTGCCGAGCGCGGCGGCCATGGGCAGGTTGAGCTCGATGTTGGAGTACACGAGGTTGCCGATCAGCTGGGTCTTGCCGCCGACGATCTGCACGGTGATGTAGTCGCCGAGGCTCAGCGAGAAGGTGAACACCGAACCGGCCGCGACCGACGGCAGCACCATCGGCAGCACCACCGAGCGGAAGGTCCGCCCGGCCCGCGCCCCGAGGTCGGCCGAGGCGTCCAGCAGGTTGGCCGGAAGCTGTTCGAGGGCCGTGTGGATCGGCAGGATCATGTACGGCAGCCACAGGTACGTCAGGGTGAGGACGGTGGCCGGCAGGCCGAAGCCGGGGCCGCTCAGCCCGAACGGCGCGAGCATCCAGTCGGCGAGGCCGCCCTCGGACAGGATGAGCCGCCAGGCGTACACCTTGACCAGGTAACTCGCCCACAGGGGTGTCAGGATGGCGACCACGAGCAGGGGGCGCCACCTCGGCCGGGCCACCCGGGCGGTGTAGAAGGCGACCGGGAAGGCGATCACCGCGCACAGCACGGTCACCGCGAGCGCCACGCCCACGCTGCGCAGGATCACCTGGCGGAAGACGGGCGTGGTGAACAGCTCGTGGAAGTTGTCCGTCGACCAGACCTTCACCACCTGCGAGGTGAAGGAGTTCGTGGTCCAGAACGCCGAGACGAACAACACCGCCAGCGAGCCGAGGTAGAGGACGGCGAGCCAGAGCAGCGGGGCGGTGAGCAGCAGGGTCAGCCGCAGCCGGGGCCTGCGGTGCAGGCTTCCGGCCAGCCGCCGGACGGTTCCCCGGCCGGCGGCGGTCGTCACGTCGGTCGCCACGGCTCAGCCCTTGATCTCGGTCCAGGCCTGCACCCACTTGGTGTACGGCACGCACTTGACGTCCTTGCGGCCGTCGAGGCACTGCTCGATGGGCGTGTTCCAGAAGGCGATCTGCTTCCAGTAGTTCTCGTCGGCCGCGTGGTAGACGGTGCAGAAGTTCTTGTCGCTGGTCTCGGCACAGGCCTTGGAGTTGGCCGGAGCCTCGCCGAAGTACTCGGCGACCTGGGCGTTGACCTTGGGCGAGACGATCCAGTCCAGCCACTTGTAGGCGCAGTTGGGGTGCTTGGCCTTGCTGTACACCATCCAGGTGTCGGACCAGCCGGTCGAACCCTCCTTGGGCACCACTGCCTTGACCTTGGCGCCCTCGGAGGCGGCGAGGTTGGCGATGACCTGCCAGGTGGTGCCGACCACCGAGTCGCCGCTCTTGAAGGCGGAGACCTCCTTGAGGTAGTCGCTCCAGTACTCGCCGACGTTCTTGTTCTGCTGCTTGAGCAGGGCCACGGCCGCGTCGAACTGCTCCTGGTCGAGCGCGTAAGGGTTCTTGATCTTCAACTCGGGTTTGGTGGCCTTGAGATAGAGGGCAGCGTCGGCGATGTAGATCGGCGAGTCGTACGCGGTGACATGGCCCTTGTACTTCACGGCGTCGTCGAAGACGGCGGACCAGGAGGTGGGCGCGGGCTTGACCTTCTCGGTGTTGTACATCAGCAGGTTGGCGCCCCGGCCGTGCGGGATGCCGTACATCTGGCCCTTCACCGAGTTCCAGGCGCCGTTCTTCAGCCCGGTGAAGATGTCCTTGTAGTTGGGGACCAGGGCGGTGTTGACCGGGGCCGCGTCGCCGGAGGCGATCAGGCGCAGGGAGGCGTCGCCGGAGGCGGAGACGGCGTCGTACTCGCCGGTCTTCATCAGCTTGACCATCTCGTCCGAGCTGGCGGCGACCTTGGAGTGGACCTGGCAGCCCGTCTGCTTCTCGAAGTCGCCGACCCAGTTCACCTTGGGGTCGTTGGAGCCGTCCTCGACATAGCCGGCCCAGGCGATCAGGTTGACCTGGCCCTCCGTCTTGCCGAGCTTCGTCGGGGCCTTGAGGTCGGGCGGGTTGAGCCCGGTGGCGGACGAGCCGCCCGAGCCGGAGGAGTCACAGGCGGCGGCGAGCAGCAGCGCGGCGGCGCAGGCCGCGGTGCGCAGGGTACGGGTGGGACGCACGGCGTTCTCCATGGGGACGTAGAGGCGGGGGAGCGGTCAGGAGGGCAGCCGGACGGCGTGCCGGCGGTGCCACGTCAGGCGGACCCTGGTGCCGCGGTAGGCGGCGACGTCCTCGGAGGAGGTCTCCAGGTTCTGCTGGAGCGCGGTGAGTCGGCCGCCGCCGTCGAGGTCGACCAGGAAGCGGGTGGCGTCGCCGAGATAGACGACCTCGGCGACGGTTCCGGTCGCGGTGGCCTGCTCGGGCTCGTCCGCCTCGGCCGACTCCTTCAGCACGCGGATCTTCTCGGGCCGGATGTTGTACGTGCCCGGGGCGCCGACTGTCCGGTGGGCCACCTCTCCGTCGAGAAGGTTGGAGGTGCCGACGAAGGAGGCGACGAAGGGGGTCGCCGGCCGCTCGTAGATCTCCGCGGGTGTGCCGACCTGGGCGATGCGGCCCTGGTCGAAGACGGCGATGCGGTCGCTCATCGTCAGGGCCTCCTCCTGGTCGTGGGTGACGAAGACGAAGGTGATGCCGACCTCCCGCTGGATCGCCTTGAGTTCGACCTGCATCTGCTCGCGCAGCTTCAGGTCGAGGGCGCCGAGCGGCTCGTCCAGCAGCAGGACCCGGGGCCGGCCGACGAGTGCGCGGGCGAGGGCGACGCGCTGGCGCTGCCCGCCGGAGAGCTGGGCCGGACGCCGCTGGCCGTAGCCCTCCAGGCGGACCTCGGCGAGGGCCTTGCGGGCGCGGACGAGCCGTTCGGCCTTCGGTACCTTGCGGACCTTCAGTCCGTAGGCGACGTTCTGCTCGACCGTCATGTGCGGGAAGAGGGCGTAGTCCTGGAAGACCGTGTGCACGTCCCGCTCGAAGGGGGCGAGGCCGGTGACCTCCTGGCCGGCGAGTTCGATCCGGCCCTGGTCCGGTGTCTCGAAGCCGGCGAGGAGCCGGAGTACGGTCGTCTTGCCGGATCCGGACGGGCCGAGCATCGAGAAGAACTCCCCGTCCCGGATCTCCAGGTCGACCCCGGCCACGGCCGTCGTCTCGCCGAACGACTTCCGCAGGTCCTGCAGCCGGATCGCAACTCCCTCCATACGGGAACCTTTCTGGCGCGCTGTACGTCGAAACAGTTGACCGTAAACATATGAAGTCATAGTTCTAAGCTCAAGGTCCCCTTAAGGTAAAGCTTGAGTCAATGCATGAGGTGGTGACCGTGAGGCAGTACGAGATCGAGGGCGGCGCCCGCAGGGCCGTCTTCAGCCCGGTGGACAACCGGGCCCGCGTGGACGCGGTCGTCCGCCGCATCGGCGATGCCATAGAACTGGGTCTCCTGGCCGACGGCGAGCAGTTGCCCGGCGAGACCGAGCTGGCCGGACAGCTCGGCGTCTCCACGGTCACCCTGCGCGAGGCGCTCATGGCCCTGCGGCAACAGGGCCTGGTCACCACGCGCCGCGGTCGCGGCGGCGGCAGCTTCGTCTCCCTCCCCGAGGTCCCCGCCGACGACCGCCTCAAGGCCCGGCTGCGCGGCTGGAGCACCGAGGAACTGCGTGACCTGGGCGACCACTGGGCCGCCCTGTCCGGCGCCGCCGCCCGGCTCGCCGCTCAGCGCACGGAACCCGAGGACCTCCGCCAACTCCGCCGTACCGCAGATGAGTTGACCCGGGCCGAGGACGCGGCGGCACGCAGCCGGCTGTACGGCCGCTTCCACGTCGAACTCGCGGCGGCCGCCCAGTCCGCCCGGCTCACCCGCGAACAGGTCGCCCTGCAGAGCGAGATCGGCGCACTGCTGTGCCTGGTCCTGGCCGACGACGCATATCGTGAAGAAGTTGCGGACTGTCACCGCTCCGTGATCTCCGCCGTGCAAGATGGGGCCCACGAAACGGCCGGCACGCTGGCCGAGCGGTGCGTCAGGGGGTCGACGGCGCGGCTCGTCGCCGTACGCCTCACCCTCTGACCGCGCCGCGTCAGGTTCCCGTCCGCTGGAGGACACCATGGGCCGGAGCCCCGGGGTCGCCACCCTCGACACGGAAGCGGAGGCGTGGGTGGCCGCACAGGTCGGCGGTGCGCTGGAGGCCGTCTTCGAGACGGTCGCCGCCACCCGCGCCGACACCGAAACCCTGCTCGGCCGGGTGGCCGCCGAGGACCGGCGGCCGGTCAGTGCCGACCTCGCCGCCCTGCGCCCCGGACTGCACGTCCACCTGACCCGCAAGGCACTCGTCTCCGGCGTCGGCTTCGTCGCGGCGCCCGGCCTCCTGGCGGACGTGCCCGCCTGGCTGGAGTGGTGGCAGTCCGGCGCCGACGGCGAAGTACGCCCGCTCCTGCTCGACCTGGATCCCCGCCAGTCGGCGTACTCCGACTACACGCACTGGGACTGGTTCGCGCTGCCCCGCGACACCGGGCGCCGGGCGGTGGCCGGACCGTACGTCGACTACCTCTGCTCCGACGAGTACAGCCTCACCCTCTCCGAACCCGTCCTCATCCAGGGCCGGTTCGCCGGGGTGGCCGCCGCCGACGTCTACCTGCGGCACTTCGAGACGGCCGTCCTTCCCCTCCTGCGCGGCCTGCCCCGCCCCGCCCACCTGGTCAACGCCCGGGGCCGGGTCGCCGCCTCCGCCGACCCCGCCCACCTGGCCGGCTCCCTCACCAAGGGCCCGGACTTCGGCGAACTGCTCAGCGCCGCGCGGCCCGGCGCGCACGACGGCATGCGGCTGGTGCCGTGCCGGGGCGTGCCGCTGGTGCTGGTGCTCGCCTGAGGAGCCGGGCGGCTCAGCCGAGCTCGGGGTCCCGGTACGGCACGCGGGCCGGCTCGTGGACCGCGCCGAGCGTGCCCCGCTCGTTCCCGCCCAGCCGGGACAGCGGCCGCAGCCGCCCGGTGTCGGGCCGGCCGCCCACCAGCACGTCCGCACGGACGGCGGCGTGCACCACCCGGCCGAACACCACCGTCGAATCGCCGAGGCGCAGCGTCGAGTGCAGCGTGCACTCGAGCGCGACCGGAGACGCGGCCACCCGCGGCGGCCGCACCCGCAGCGAGGGCTCCCGCAGCGACGGCTCCCGCTCGATGCCGACGGCGTCGAACTCGCCCCGGTCGCGCGGAAAGTCGGTCGCGGTCGCGTTGATCTGGGAGAAGAGCGGCTCCGGGGCGAAGTTGACGACGAACTCGCCGGTCTCCTCGACATTGCGCAGCGAGTCCTTCCGGCCCACCGACGTGAACTGCACGACCGGCGGATCGGTGCAGGCGACGGTGAAGAACGCGTGCGGGGCGAGATTCGCCGTCCCGCCGTCCGGCGCGAGGGTCGAGACCCAGGCGATCGGCCGGGGTACGACCACGGCGGTGAGCAGACGGTAATACGCCCCGGTCGTCATGGACTCGGGCGAGTAGTCGACGCGCATGACAGCACGCCAGGCGGTGGCGCCCGGGGCCGTGCCACCCGGCCGATCCGTTGATCATCGGCGGGTCGTCGCCCTAGGGTGCGAGGACAGCCGTACCGGGAGCCGATAACCATCAGCCAGTACCTGACCGCGCGTGCGCGCGCAGCCCTCGCCCTGGGCCGGGGACTCGTCGCCGTACCGGCCCCGGGGCTCGTCCTGGGCGGCATCCTCGGCCTGCAGGGTGGAGCGGCGCTGACGACGCGTCTCTACCCCGCCGTGGGACCGGCCGGAGTGGTGACTCTGCGGCTGAGCATCGCCGCGCTCGCGCTCACCGCGCTGTGGAGGCCCCGGATCCGCGGCGACCGGGCCGGCCTCGGCATCGCGGCCGCCGCCGGAACCCTGCTCGCCGTGCACCACCTCGCGTACTACGAGGCGGTCGCCCGGCTGCCGCTCGGCGCCGCCACCACCCTGGAGTTCCTCGGCCCCTTCGCCATCGCCCTGTGCGGTTCGCGCCGCGCCCCCGACCTGCTGTGGGCGGGCCTCGCCGCCACCGGCGTCCTCCTGCTCAGCCGTACTGGTACGGCCCTGGACGCGACCGGCATCGCCTGCGCCACCGTCGCCGGATGCTGCTGGGCCGGATACATCCTCATCGGCAAGCGGCTGGCCGGACGCGTCCCCGACGGCCGCGGCCTCGCGCTGGCCGTGACCTGGGGAGCGCTGCTCAGCCTTCCCTACGGCATCGCACAAGCGGGCACCCGCCTCCTGGACCCGGGCACCCTCGCCGTGGCCGCGGTGGTCGCCGTGCTCTCCAGCGTCGTGCCCTACACGTTCCAGCTGGAGGCGCTGCGCCGCCTGACCGCGCGCACGTTCGGGGTACTGACCAGCCTGGAACCGGCGATCGGCGCGCTCATCGGACTGCTGTTCCTGGGGCAGCACCTCGCGGTGGCCCAGTGGGCGGGAGTCGCGGCGGTGGGGCTGGGCTCGGTGGGGGCGACGCGTACGGAAGGGGCGGCCGGGACTCAGGACTCGGGCGATCCGACGGAGCCCGCACGGGAGTGAGGGAGCGCCCGGGGGTCGGCCCGGGTGGTGGGCAGGTGTGGGCCGAGCTCGGCCGCGTCCCCTGTGCGCGGAGCCGGATCCCCCGTCGGAACCTCGTGCGCGCCGCGGTCGCCGCCTGTGCGGCGGCTTCCCCGCGCACTCCAGTCGAGGCCGGCTCAGGGGGACGGCTGCCGGCACCGCGGTCGGCGAGCCGGTGCTCAGCGCGGCCGGGGCCGAACGCCACGGATCCCTCACCCATGAGGTGGTCCTCCGCCGGTGTCCCACCTGCGGGCAGTACAACACGACCTGAAGCGGCCCGGCCCGGCGCCGGGTACACGGTGGCGCCGGGCCGGGACGGGTGGGCCGGCTAGGCCGCCAGACGCTCGGCGAGCTGCTTGGCCTTCGTGGCGGCCTGCTCGAGGGCGCGGTCGCGGGAGGCCTCGTACAGCGGGATCAGCTCGGTCATCGCCGGGTTCTGCGGGGCCATGGTCAGCTCCGGGACGATGAAGTCGAGGTCCAGACCGAGGGCGTCGGCGAGGACCGCCGTGAGGTAGTTCTGCACGTACTCGTATCCCTCGCGCGGGGTGCCCGGCCCGTACGCACCGCCCCGGCTGGCGACGACCGTCACCGGGGTGCCCTTCGCGGACTGGGTCTCGCCCGCGGTACGGCCGAAGAGGATCACGTTGTCCAGCCAGGCCTTGAGGGTCGAGGGGATCGAGAAGTTGTACATCGGGGCGCCGATCAGCACCGCGTCGGCCTGCTCCAGCTCCTCGATCAGCCGGACACGCTCGGTGAAGGCCGCGGCCTGCTCCGGGGTGTGCGAGGCCGGGTCGGCGAAACCGGCGGTGTGCGCTGCGGCGGTGATGTGCGGGACGGGCTGCGCCGCGAGGTCGCGGTAGACGACCGTGCCGTCCGGGTGCTGCTCCTGCCAGTGCGTGCGGAAGGCCTCCGCCACGGCGCGTGAGGCCGAGGCCTCGGTCGGGAGCACGGACGAGTCGATGTGCAGCAGGGTGGCCATGATGACTCCAGAAAGAAGACAAAAGGGGCGGGGGTGTACCCGTGGTTCAGCAGTAGCTGAGTTTTCGTACAGGACTATGTCTAACACAGGGGCTTACTTTTTTTCACCCCCCTACGGCAGGGTAGTACCCTGATCCCATGGCGGCGGACGTGACTCATGACAGCGCGGCGTGCAAGCGGGTGGACGATGGCATCACCCGCGTGTTCCAGCTGCTCGGAAAGCGCTGGAGCGGCCCGATCGTGGCCGTCCTGGTGGAACAGCCCGCGCACTTCGCCGACCTGCGCCGGGCCGTCCCCGGCATCAGCGAGCGCATGCTGTCCGACCGGCTCGCGGAGCTCGGCGCGGCCGGACTGGTCCTCCGCGAGGTCGACGAGGGCCCGCCGCTGCGCGTGTCCTACCGGCTGACCGCGGCGGGTGCCGCCCTGGAGCCGGCGCTCCGGGAACTGGGCGAGTGGGCGAAGACCCACCTGCCGGACGCACCGCGATGCACCGGCGAGGAGCGCGACCGGCCGGCCGGATCGCTCGCGTAGGGCGCGGTCCGGCCATGGACGTCACCGTGCAGTTGGTGCGGACCGTCTGGACCAAGCGGTCACGCGGCGGCGCGGCCGCTGCCCGGCGGAACGCCGTGCCGGTCGGGTTCCCGTTGCCCGAGGTGCCGTTGGACGGCGCGCACACCGTGTGGGTGGCCGAGCGGCACGGCTTCGAGCCCAGGGAGAGCCGGACGGATCTCGGCGGCATCAGCGTGAGCGTGCGGGAACGGGACGGCGGCCTCCGGGTGTTCGTCCACAACGGCTTCGGTGTGCCGCTCCGGCCCCGCAGGCCGCCGGCGGTGTGGCTGCCGCCCGGCAAGTGGCTCCGCCGGCAGCTCAACCACCGCTCCAGCAGCGCCTCCGGGATGGCGGACTGGTCGTACTCCCTCGACACCTTCAACGTCGCCTACGGCGCGGTCGAGCGTGACGTGTTCCTCGGGGAACCGGCCGTGCTGGTCGACGAGTGCGGGCCGGTGCGATAGCCCGGTGGCGCCTGCGAGAGGACCGGGCTCCCGGTCCGTCGTGTGACACCGGGGGGACGCCCATCGCACTCACGCCCGAAGAGCGCTTCGCCATCACCGAGTTGTTTTCCCTGCACGGCCACCTCGTGGACGGCGGACAACTCGACCTCCGCAGTGGCGCTGGGTGCAGGGAATCGCGTTGCCCGTCACGTCACCGACGTGGTCGCGGTGGAATCGGCGGACGGCGGTGGCCACGCCCGGTCCAGGGGGCTCGGTGCCGCGCCCGGACGGGTCGGTACGGACACCGGTGGACCTCGCCCTTGCGCCCTTGCACCGCCGCTGCGCCGGAGGTCTCCACGCGGGCTCAACCAGGACCGAACGGGCATCATGTGTCCGTGACGACCGATCTGCCCACCGTGACCGTACGCCTGTGGCGCGCTGATGCCGTCGTGCTGTTCGACTGGCTGATGAGCACGAATCTCGACTCGGTGCCAGTGACCCACCCTGCCCGGAAGCAGGCGCTGGCGGACCTGCTGGCCCGGTTCGAGTCGGACACCGACACCGACCTGACCGGCTCGACCGCCGCAGAGATTGCCGCCGCTCAGGAGGAGGTCGCCAGGGACATGGGCTGGTGACAGTACGGGGGTTGTCCCCCGTTCCGGTGCCCCGGGTGGCCGGATGGTGCGGGCCGGGATACGTGGGCGACGGTGGTCTCCCGTGGACACCCGTCGGAAGGACACGCACGTGCGCACCCTCACGGCCACCGCCGTCGCCCTGATGCTCGCCGCCGGAGCCGTACCGGCCGCGGCCGCCGCAGGCTCCGGGCCGCCCCCCACCGACGGGGTGTGGCGCATGGACGGCTACGGCACCGTCCTCGTCCTCGGCGGCGGAGCGCTGCAGGAGTACCAGACGACATCCGTCAGCTGCCTCGAGGGCGACACCTCACGGCAGGCCGGTCCCGGCACCTATGCGGCGCCGGACGGCTCGATGCTCACCGTACGGACCCTGCACGACCGCGATCACGCGGTGCTCGGCGCGGACAGCTCCGTGGGACACCGGAAGCTGCGCCGCCTGACCGCCCTGCCCGCCCAGTGCACGCGCCCCGCCCCCACGGACCCGCGCACCGCCTTCGACATCTTCTGGCGGACCTTCGAGGAGAACTACCCCTTCTTCGCCCAGAAGCACATCGACTGGCACGCCGTCCGCGACCGGTACCGCCCGCTGGTGCACAAGGACACCACCAAGGACCAGCTCTTCGGCATTCTCAGCGACATGGTGCGTCCGCTGTACGACGCCCATGTCACGCTGGTGGACGGCGACCGCCTCTTCGGCCAGGTCCGCCCCGGTACGCAGAGCCCGAGCCCCGAACTCGACGCCAGGGTGAAGGAGTTCATCACGGCCCGCGACCTCGGGGACACCTCCCACCGCCAGGACTTCGCCGCGGGCCGGATCACCTACGCCGACCTGCCCGGCAACCTCGGCTATCTGCGTGTCTCCGGATTCGGCGGCTATGCCGGCAAGGACGCGCCGTACACCGCCGAACGGGCCGAACTCGACCGGGCGTTGAACACCGTGCTCAAGCCGAGCCGTACCGAGCGGCTCAAGGGGCTCGTCATCGACCTGCGCATCAACGGCGGCGGCTCCGACAGCCTCGGTATCCGGATCGCCGAGCGGCTGACCGACACGCCGTACACCGCGTACGCGAAACGGGCCCGCAACGACCCGGCCGACCCCACCCGCCACACCCGCCCCGAACCCGTCCCCGTCGTGCCGGCCGACGCGCCCCGCTACACCGGACCGGTCGCCGTCCTCACGGGCGGCTCCACGGTCAGCGCGGGTGAGACCTTCACACAGGCGCTGCTGGACCGCCCCGGACGGACGGTGCGGATCGGGCAGCCCACCCAGGGTGTCTTCTCGGACGTGATGGTGCGCGACCTGCCGGACGGCCTGCTCTTCGGCCTGCCGAACGAGGAGTACCTGACCCGCACCGGCCGCACCTACGACGGCACCGGCATCCCGCCGCAGCTGACCGAACCGGTCTTCACCGAGGAGGAGTTCGCGAAGAACCGCGACTCGGCCTTCGACCGCGCGGTGAACCTGCTGAGCGGACGCGGCTGAGCCGGCTCAGTCCACCGGCCAGGTGTGAGCGGGGGCGTTGAGGTGCATGTAGTCGATGTACAGCTGGGTCATCCGGCGCAGGGCCTCGTGGCGGTCGGCGCGCGTGATGGCGTCGAGGTGGTGGAACATCTCCATCTGCCACACGGCGCCGTTGCGTGCCGCCACACAGCGCTGCTCGATGATGCCGAGCAGCGGCTCCCGCCACGCCTCGTCCATGCCGGACTGTTCGAGTCCCCGGTGCGCCAGCGGCAAGAGCCTGCGCAACACCAGCTCCGGGACCGGCACCTCGCCCATCCCGGGCCAGTACAACAGGGCGTCGATGCCGCGCCGGGCGGCGGCGTGCAGATTGTCCTCGGCGGCCGCGAACGACATCCGCGACCACACCGGCCGTTCCTCCTCCACCAGGGCCCGGGTGAGGCCGTAGTAGAAGGCACCGTTGGCGAGGGTGTCGGCGACGGTCGGTCCGGCGGGCAGCACCCGGTTCTCCACCCGGATGTGCGGAACGTCGTGGGAGACGGCGTACACCGGGCGGTTCCAGCGGTAGATCGTGCCGTTGTGCAGGGTCAGTTCGCCGAGTTCCGGGATGTCGCCGCGATCCAGGGTCTCCGCAGGGTCCTGTTCGTCGCACAGCGGGAGGAGGGCGGGGAAGTAGCGCAGGTTCTCCTCGAAGAGGTCGAAGACGCTGTTGATCCACCGCTCCCCGAACCACACCCGGGGCCGTACGCCCTGCACCTTGATCTCCTCCGGGCGGGTGTCCGTGGCCTGTTCGAACAGCGGGATACGGGTCTCGTGCCACAGCTCCTTTCCGAACAGGAACGGTGAGTTCGCCGCCAGCGCCACCTGGACCCCGGCGATGGCCTGCGCCGCGTTCCAGTACGGGGCGAACTCCTCGGGAGACACCTGGAGATGGAACTGCGTGCTCGTGCACGCGGCCTCCGGGGTGATGGTGTCCGCGTAGGTGCGCAGCCGGTCCACGCCGTCCACCTCGATGCGCAGATCCTCACCCCGGGCCGCGAAGATCTGGTCGTTGAGCAGCTGGTAGCGCGGGTTCTCCGACAGGGTCTCCTCGCCGATGTCCTCCTGGCGCAGGGTGGGCAGGATCCCGATCATGATCAGCCGGGTGCCGATCGACCTCGCCCGCTCGTCCGCGTGGTTCAGCGCGGCGCGGATCTCCGACTCCCACGCGTCGGGACCGCCCGCCGTCAGCCGCCGGGGCGGCACGTTGATCTCCAGGTTGAAGCGGCCCAGCTCGGTGGACCAGGCGGGGTCGGAGATCGCCTTCAGCACGTCGGTGTTGCGCATCGCCGGCTCGGCGTCGTCGCCGACCAGGTTCAGCTCGATCTCCAGACCGACCTGCGGCCGCTCGGACTCGAACCGGGACTCGCGCAGCATCTGCGCCAGCGTGTCCAGGCACGCGTGCATCTTGATCCGGTACCGGCGGCGGTCCTCGCGGGTGAAGACGAGCGCCGGGACGTCGCGTCCCATCGGCCCTCCATGATGCCCCTCGTCGCAGCCTCCTTCATTCAGCGTCGCACCGACAAGCGAGCCTCACCAGGCACGGCCGGCACCTGCGGGCCGACGCAGCCCCGGAACTCTCCGGCCCCTGCCCCGGCGCGGCGGCGCACGAGCAGGGGCGCACCGGGCCGTGGTCCGTGTACACGGCCGTGCACAGCGCGTGTCCGCGCCCGATGCGGTCGGCGCGCGGAGCGCAGCCGTTGAAAGCGCGCGCGGCGAGCAGTGCCGGTGCACCCGCGCCCGAACCCGCGCACAGGTCCCGGCGGCAGCGGCAGGGGCCGCTGGCCCCGACGCGGTGGAGGTTGCGAAGATGGGCCCATGACCACCTCGCACGGCGCTCGTCGGCCCACGATCGCCGACGTCGCCGCGGCGGCGTCGGTGTCGCGCACCACGGTGTCCCACGCCCTCAACGGCATCGGCAAGGTCGATCCGCGGACCCGCGAACGCATCAAGAAGATCGCCGCCGAGCTGGGGTACCGTCCCAACCTGCGCGCCCAGCGGCTGCGCAGGGGCCAGGCCAAGGCCATCGCGCTGGCCTCCTCGATGCCGTTCGCGGTGGCCGGCGGCCCCTCGCGGCTCGGCTTCTACATGGAGGTGGCCGCCGCCGCGGCCGAGCGGGCCCTCGTCCACGGCTACGCCCTGGTGCTGATCCCGCCGGTGCAGTCGGGCTCCGCGCTCTACTCCGTCGACATCGACGGCGCGATCGTGGTCGAACCCGCCGCGGACGACGCCGCCGTGGCCCAACTGCGCGAGCGCGGACTGCCGTACGTCGCGCTGGGCCGTCCCACCGCACCCGACGACGACGCCCCCTATGTGGACCTGCACGGCGGCAGGGTGGTCGAACTGCTCCTGGACCACGTGCGCGACCAGGGCGCCCGCAGCCCGGCGCTCATCGTCGGCGCGGGCACCCGGCACTCCGCGGTCGACGCCCGCGCCGCCTTCGAACGGATCGCCGCCGCGCAGGGCAGGCCGGCCGTCGTCGCCACCGCGCCGGAGGACGGCGGCGAGCAGGCGGGGTACGACCGGTGTGCCGAGCTGCTCGCCGAGCACCCCGGCATCGACGCGCTGTGCGTGCTCGTCGACGCCTTCGCGGTCGGTGCCGTACGGGCGCTGCGGGACGCGGGCCGTCGTATCCCCGACGACGTCATGGTCGTCACCCGGTACGACGGGCTGCGCGCCCGCACCTGCGAACCCCCGCTCACCGCCGTCGACCTGGGCCTGGACCAAGCCGCCGCGGACGCGGTGGAACTGCTGCTCGCCCGGCTGGGCGCGCGACCGGCCGCGGACGCGGCAGCCGTGCGGACGGAAACCGGGCCGGCGGAAACCGGGCCGCCGGAAACCGGGGGCGGGCCCCCGGCCGCCGCCGTACCCCGGCTCGTCCCGCGCGCCTCGTCCCTGCGGCGTCGGCCGACCGCCCTGGAAGGGACGCCCCCGGGAGCGGAGTAGAAGGGGACGCTTCGGAAACGGCTGAGGAGCCGTCGGGGTCACGTACCCGCCATGAGCGCCACCCCCGACACCAGGGCGAAGACGAGAACGAAGGCGCGCATCCTCTTCGCGTCGAGGCGCCGGTGCACGAGGCGGCTGAGCCAGGCTCCCGCCGCGAGCGCGGGCAGCAGCAGGAGCGCCCAGCCCATGTCCGCCGGACGGCCCCGTCCGGAGACGAACAGCAGGGCCAGCGAGGCGACTTCGCCCACCAGGAAGCAGGCGGCGACCGTGGCCCGCAGCTCGCCGGGCGGCCGGTGCTGGTAGACGAGCGCGAGGGGCGGCCCGCCCACGCCGGTCGCGGTCTCGGTCAGCCCCGTGACGACACCGGCGCCCAGGTAGGCACCGCGCCCGGGCACGAACGACGGCACGACGAGGCTCACCACGGCCGCCAGGACCGTCGCCGCGCCGACCACGGCTCCGAGAGAGCCTGCCGGGATCGCCCACAGCAGCGCCAGCCCCGCCGGTGTCGCCGCAAGGCGCGCCGCCGTGATCCAGCCGGCGCCGCGCAGATCGAGGCTGTGCCGTTCACGCCAGGCGACGTACAGGTTGAGCGGGATCATCGCGGTCAGCACGAACACGGGCAGGAGCCCCGGATCGAGCAGCCCCGCGACCGGCGCCACGATCAGCGCGAACCCGAGGCCGCTGGCCCCCTGCACGAAGGCGGCCGCCGCGACGGTCACCGCCAGCACCGCCAGCGTGCCGCCGTTCATCGCCGGTCACCGGGACAGGGCATGTCCCCGGCCGTCCCCTCGGCGTGCGCCGCCGTCCGTTGCCGAGCCGCCACGGATGTCGGATGGGCCCGCGTCACCCCGGCGCGCCGTACCACGTGCGGGGCCAGCTCGGCAGCCCGGCGGACCAGTGCCGGGCCGTCCCAGTCCGGCGGCCAGCCCCGCCACAGGCGCAGGCGCCCGGCGACGAACACGGCGGTGAGCTGGTCCCGGTTGCCGCGTCGCACCAGTTCCCACGGCAGGTCCCAGGACGGCCGCATCTCCGGCCGGTCGAGGTCGACCAGGAGGAAGTCCGCGGCGGCACCGGGCACGATCCGTCCCGTGTGCCGACCCAGTCCGACCGCGTCCGCGCCGCCCGCGGTGGCCCGCTCCCACCACGTCCAGCCGGCGCCGCAGGAGGAGTCCCCGCTGGCGAGGCCGTAGGTGAGCCGCTGGGTGAACTCCGCCGCGTCCGTCAGCCGGAAGCCGTCCCCGCGGGTCCCGTCGGTGCCCAGTCCGAACCGGATGCCGCGCTCGGCGAAGGCGGTCGCCGGGGCGACGGCGTTGCCCTTCCACGCGCTGGCCACCGGGTTGTAGCTCACCGCAGTGCCGCTGTCGGCGAGCAGTGTGACCTCGGCAGGGGTGAGCAGCGTCGCGTGCGCGGCCAGCAACTGCGGGCCCAGCGCGCCCACATGGTGCAGATACTCCAGGGGCCGCAGCCCGTGCCGGACCAGTGAGCGCTCGACGGCGACGAGGTGTTCGTTCGCATGGATCTGTACGACCGTGCCCGCGTCGGCGGCGAGCCGTGCCGTCGCGGCCAGCGTGTGCGCCGTCGCGGCCTCCGGCACGGACACGGCGAGCGAGGGACGGACCAGGTCGTCATCGCCGTAGCGCGCCAGGTGCTTCTCGGCGGCGGCGAGCACCGTCTGCGGATCCGCGTCCGCTCCGGTGCCGTCCGGGACGTCGTTGCAGACGAGGCCCAGCACACAGCGGATCCCCGCGTCCCGCGCGGCTGAGGCCACCACGTCCACGTCCACCGAGGCCCGGGTCCCCGACTCGGCCACCGTCGTGAAACCGCCCCGCAGGGACTCCAGCGCGGCCAGTTTCGCGGCGACGTAGGCCGACTCCTCGTCCAGGGCGCGCTCCAGCGGCACCCACACCCGGCGGAAGATCTCCGACGGCTCCCCGAAGGCGAGGGCGCCGCCGAAGCTCTGCGTCAGATGGTGGTGGGCGTCGACGAAGCCCGGCATCAGCGCGTGCCCGGACAGCGGCAGCGGGGTCAGCGACGGGTGCGTCCGGACGATCCGCTCGACCGGGCCGACGTCGCGGAACACGCCGTCCCGCACCACCACCGCGAGCTGCTCCAGCGGGCCGTCGGGAGTCAGCGTCACATCGGGGACCAGCAGCAGCGCGTCGTCGCGGAGCCGGTCGGGGGTCAGGTCGGTCATGCTTCTCCGTTGTTCGAGAGGTGGCGGTGCGGGAGTTCAGGCACGGGCGGCCGGACTCGGCGCCTCGGCGGGCACGGCGGCACCGGTGTCCGCGGCGCGCCGCCCCAGGTGGTGGAAGACGACGTTGAGGACGGCGGCGACGAGGGTGCCCACGGCGACTCCGCTCTCCAGCAGGATCCGCACGTCGGACGGGAACCCGGCGTAGACGCCGGGGACGAGGATCGGCAGCAGCCCCAGCGCGAGCGCGACGCCGCAGGTCACCGTGGCGGTGTGGTCCTCCAGCCGAGCCCGGCCGAGCATCTGCACACCGAGTACGGTGATCACCGCGAACACGACCATCGCTGCGCCCCCGACCACGGACGACGGCATCACACTGATCGCGCGCGCGACGGGGGTCACGAAGCCCAGGACGACGAGGACGACGCCCGCGGCGGCCGTGACGTACCGGCTGCGCACGCCGGTGACCCGGACGATGCCGATGTTCTCCCCGCTGGTCACCATCAACGGCAGCCCGAAGCAGCCGCCGAGCAGTGAGGTCAGCGCGTCCCCGCGCACCGTGCGCGGCACGTCGGTGCGGACGTCGATGTCCTTGCCGACCGCCTCGGCGTTGATGACGGTCTGCCCGGTCGCCTCCGCCATGGACGCGAGGCTGTACAGCATCAGCGGCAGCGCGGCGAGCAGGTCGAAGACGGGTGCGCCGAACGGCAACGGCCTGGGCACGCCCACGAGTTGACCGGAGAGCGCGGACCCCGCGTGGACCTGGCCGAGAACGAAGGCGAGGGCGGTGCCGACGGCGAGGCCGAGCAGTACGGCGAGTTGGCGCAGGACTCCGCGCAGCAGCCGGGTGGAGACGACGATCAGGCCGATGGTGGCGAAGGCGAGCCCCAGCCGTACCGGGTCCGCGAAGCCGGGCGTGCCGGGCTGCCCGGTGACCAGCAGCGCGCCGACCTTCACCAGGTTGACCCCGACGATCACGATCATCGTGCCGATGACCAGCGGAGGGAAGAACCTCAGCAGCCGTGCGAACAGTGGCAGCACCAGGAAGGTGAAGGCGGCGGTGAGCAGCACCGCACCGGTCGCCGTGCGCAGCCCGTGCTGCTGCGCGATCGACAGGAACAGGATCAGCGGCGCACCGCCCGGCAGCATCACGAACGGCAGCCGTGGCCCGAACTTCCACGGGCCGAGGGACTGGACGAGCGAGCCGACCCCGGACAGCAGCAGGGCCGCCGAGAGCAGGTCGACGGTGATGCCCGGGGCGAGCCGAAGGGTGGCGCTCATCAGAAAGATCGCGGAGATCGGTGTGGCCGCCATGACGAGGACGTGCTGGATGCCGAAGAGCAGGATCCGCCCGAGGGGGCGGGACTCGTCGACGGGGTGCACGGCACCGGGTTCGGCGGACGGTGCGGGAGTGGGGTTGTCGGACGGTACGGGGGTGGGGTCGACGGGATGTACGGGACTGGACACGCGCGGGCTCCGTTCGGCTCGCTCGGCGCAGGCCTCGACGATCCGGCCGGGACGGCGGCCAAATCGATTTGGCCAAATCGATTTGGCCGTCAGTATGGAGCCGCCGACGGGGGGTGGGTCAAGGGGGTGAACGGCAAACGGAACACCGGGCCCTGCGCGCCGGGCCGGGAGGCCGGGTGCGCAGGGCCCGGTGCGGGGAAGGGGAAGGGGGAGGGGAGGGGAGGGGGACGTAAGGGCGGGACGCCTCGATGTCCCTGCCGGAGGTCCAGGATTCAGCCGGTCTTCCGGGCCACGCCTCCGTAGAAGCCGATCGCTTCGGAGCCGGGCGGCGGAGTGGTGTCCGGGCGCCAGAACGGAACCTGGGTCAGGCCGGGCTCGACCAGTTCGAGCCCGTCGAAGAACCCCTCGACCCGGTCGCGGGACCGCAGGTTCATGGTGGCGGTCGCGCTGTTGTAGACGGCTTCGGCCTCGCTGCGGTCGTCGGCGAAGTCGCCCGTCGCATGCGAGAGCACCAGGAAGCTGCCGGCCGGGAGTGCGTCTCGCAGGGTGGCCACGATCCGCTCGGGCTCCTCCGCGTCGCGGATGAAGTGCAGGACGGCGACGAGGAACAGGGCGACCGGCCGGCCGAAATCGATGATCCCGCGGACCTCGGGGTGATCGATGACGGACTGCGGATCGCGCAGGTCGGCGAGCACGATGCTGGTCGTGCCGGCCCGGCTGAGCAGCGCGTCGGCGTGCGCCTTCACGATCGGGTCGTTGTCGACATAGGCGACGCGCGCGTCCGGGGCCGCCTCCTGGGCGACCTCGTGCACGTTCGGCGAGGTGGGCAGCCCGGTGCCGATGTCGAGGATCTGGCGGACGCCGCTGCCGATGACGTACCGGACCGCGCGGTGCAGGAAGGCGCGGTTGGCCCGCACGGAGATCCACACCTCGGGTGCCGCCGCGGCCAGTTGGTCGCCCGCCAGCTGGTCCACCTCGTAGTTGTCCTTGCCGCCCAGGAGGTAGTCGTAGATCCGTGCGGGGTGCGGCTTGCTGGTGTCGATGTGCACGGCCTGGCCGCCTTCCTGAGTCACGCTGTGCTCCTCTCCACGACCGTCACGGCCTCGGCCCCGCAAACGGTTGGCCAAAGCTTCCCATATCAACTACCGGGTGCGCGCACGGAGTTCCCGGAGCTCAGGATGCGATCCTGACGGCCGGGCAGGATGCCGCACACAAATCGGGGCGTCTGCGGTGGGTGGTGTCCGGGCACGACCGGGAGAACCGGGCGTGTCTCACACGGCCGGGCCTGCCCGTACGCCCGGCCGTGCCCGGCACTCGGACGGTCTGCCCTGCGCATCGGAGGTACCTCAAGGGCCGGGCATGTGCCCGTGCGTCGGACGCATCTCCCGGGCCGGCCTGCCCCGTGCACCGGGTGGGCGTCACCCGGGCGGCCCGTTCCGCTGGCCTGTGTGTCGTCGGTGTCGGATGGTCGGAACAAGATCGGTGAGTCGAAGCTTCGTCCGACCGGTCGCGGGTCGTCCCTCCGTGTCCGTGACGAGGCGGGCCGACGCGCCGGGGGCGGGGAACGGTTAATCCATGCGCTCGGGTCGTTCCCCGCCCTTCCAGCCCTCCCGCCCCGGCTCGGCCGGGGCTCGCCGCTGTCGCTCAGTGCCCGCCGGAGGAGTCCGAGCTGCTTCGCGCGGGAGCCCTCCACCCGCCGGAGACCTCCTTGGCCGGCTTGTGCGGGAAGCGGCGTTCGGCGTACCGCTGTGCCTTTGAGCCCGGCAGGACGTAGAGCGTCCCGGTCTTGTCCAGGAGGGGCAGCAGGACCGTGTCCAGGTAGGCCCTGCGGCCGTCGAGATACGGGCCGAGCACGTCCTCGCCCGCGGGGCAGACGGCCAGGCGGTAACCGGACTTGTAGCGGGGCCTGAAGGCGAGGCTCTGCCCCATCGACGCGTTCTCCGGATGACTGACCCGGGAGCGGAAGTCGGCGGGGACTCCCGGTAGTCGTGGGTCGTGCAGGCCAGGGCGTCGAACGAGCCGTCCTTGCCGATCGGCGCCCACCGGGCAGGCCGCGACACACAACTTGCAGTCCAGGCAAGGGCTGTGGTCCAGCTTCTGCCCGTACGCGGTCACCGAGGCGTCCACGAGCACCTTGGCGAGCAGCACGTAGTTGCCGAAACGGAGGTGGATGACGTTGCGGTGCAGCCCCATCACACCAAGGCCGGCGGCCACCGCGACCGTCTTGCGGGCCACCACCCAGATGCGGCCCGGGAAGCGCTTGGTGGAACTCCTGGCCGGCCACGCTGCGCGCGGGTGAGCGGGTGTTGTCGCGGTTCATGCGGACCATCAGCGAGACCGGCGGGCGCGTTCCGGGCAGCGCGGCGAGGACGTGCTCGCGCTCCCTGGCGAGGCCGGGGTGTGCCAGGCTCACCGCCGCGTCGTCGTCCGCTCCCGTCTCCAGGCACAGCGTGCGCAGCCAGGCCGTGTCGATCAACGGCGGCGGCGCGGCCCGATCGCCGGCCGGCCGAGCGGCCAGTACGGCTCGTACGGACGGGTGCCCGGCGAGTTTCGCGCGCGGGGCTCGCCGGAGACCTCGCGGCGCTGTGTCCCCAGTTGCCCGAGCAGGCGTCCGCAGGCGGTCGAGCGGCGAAACCTCACTGGTCACAGCCGTCGCGAGCACCGGCGTTTCGGCCACGTACCGCGGTCGCGGAAGCCCTGGGGGGCTGCGACCGCGCGTTCGACGCCCCCGGAATCCCGGGTCCGCGCTTCGTCCGGAAACGCGTGCGTTCGAATCGCTCGCGTCGTCGTTGAGCTGGGCATCCCCGGACCATCCAGGTGCGGTGCCGACCCGAAGGAGGGACGCAGGTGACCGTGACCGACGCCTCGACAGAAGACTTCCCGCCACCCCCTCCGCCGCCGGCCACCATCAGCTACGAGGGCAAGTTCGGCAAGAACCCCCTGGAAGAAGCCAGCTTCCGCAGGATGTGCCGGCGGCTGCCGTCGGTGCTGCGCAGCACCGCGAGCATGGCCTGGTCCGTCGACCGTTCCGGCGTCGTCCTGCTTCTCGTCTGCCAGCTCCTCACGGGCGTCTCGGCCGCCGTGGTCCTCGGCTGCACCGCGCAGGCCATGACCCACATCCTCGGCGCGGGCCCCGTGTCCGAACGTCTGCAGGGGGCCCTGCCCGCGCTCGTGGTCGTCACCGCGGCCGCGGCGGTCGGCCGGATCGGCCGGGCCCTCGCGTCCTACGCCGACGGGCGGATCACTCCGCGGCTGGTGACCGAGGCCGACGTGGCGCTCGTCTCCGCCGTCTGCCGGGTGGAGGCCTGTGCCCACGACGAGGACGGCTTCACCGACCGTCAGGAGGCCGCCGAGGTCGGCGTCACCCGCACCACCACGATGGTCAAGGACGCGCAGCAGTTCCTGGCCTCGCTCATCCGCATGATCGCCGCCGGCGGGGTCATCACCGCACTGCACTGGCTGATGCTGCCGCTGTTGCTGCTGGCCGTCCTCCCCGCGGGCCTGGGGGCCGTGCTCTCCGCCCGCGTCGACTACGAGACGCACTACGCCAATGTCGGCGACCGCAACGTACGCGGCATGATGCGCTGGTGGGCCACCTACTCGCGGCACGGCGACGAGGTCCGCGCGAACGGCATGACCGACTACCTCGTCTACTGGTACCGCGCGCTGTCCGAGCGCATCGACCGGCGCACCCTGACCGCCGCGCCCCGCATGCTCCGTATCGTCCTCGCGACCTCCGCTCTCGGCGGTGCCTTCCTGCTCATCACCTGGGCCGCCCTCGCCTGGCTCGCCATGACCGGGCGGGTCGCCCTGCCCGTCGCCGCGACGGCGGTGGTCGCCGTACAGACCACACTCGCCGCGCTGTCCCAGTTCGTGCAGTACGGCGCCGCGATGTTCCACACCTCCCTCTACCTCGCCGACATGCGTTCCTTCCTCGACATGGCCGCCGAACGCGCCCCGAAACGCGGGGAGCTGGCGATCCCGGGTCTGGTCGAGGAGATCCGGCTCGAGGAGGTCGTCCACCACTACCCCGGCAAGGACGAGCCCGCCGTGGACGGTGTCTCCCTCACCCTGCGGCGCGGCGAGATCCTCGCGGTCGTCGGCGAGAACGGTTCCGGCAAGTCCACGCTGACCAAGCTCATCACCGGCATCCTCCTCGCCGACAAGGGCCGGGTCCTGTGGGACGGTGTCGACCTCGCGCGTGCCCGGCCCGACTCCGTGTGGAGCCGGACCGCGCTCGTCCCGCAGAACTTCGCCTGCTGGCCGCTGCGTGCCAGGGAGAACATCACGCTCGGTCAGCCCCGCACCCATGACGACGGTCCGGTGTGGGAGGCCATCGATGCGGTCGGCATGCGCGAAGCGGTCGAGCGGCTTCCGCACGGGCTCGACACCCTGCTCGCACGCGAGATCTTCGGCGGCGCCGAGCTGTCCGGCGGCCAGTGGCAGCGCCTGGCCTGCGGGCGCGCGCTGTACCGCCGTACGCCCCTGCTCATTCTGGACGAGCCGACATCACAGATGGATCCGCGCGGTGAGCACCAGATCTTCCTGGAGATCAAACGCATCGCCGCGCGGCGCATCACCATCGTGGTCACCCACCAGCTGGAGAACACCCGCCTCGCGGATCGGATCGTGGTCCTGCAGAACGGCCGCGTTGTCGAGCAGGGGAGCTACGACGACCTGGTGCACGCCGACGGGCTCTTCGCCGAACTCGTCGCTCTGGCCAAGGACCGGTGAGGGAAGGGGGCGGTGTCCTGCCCTCGTCGAGCGCCCGTCTGCCCCTTTCCTGGACAGACGGGCTGCGGGATACTTAGAGTTCTTGTCCAATGATGGAAATCTGGTCCAAGTGACAAGGGGAGACCGCCATGGCCGCCGCTTCGCCCGTAACGTTCGACGACGTCCGTGCGGCCGCCGCACGCCTCGAAGGCGTCGCCCACCGCACCCCCGTCGTCACCTCGCGCACCCTGAACGCCCGCGTGGGCGCCGAGGTGTTCATCAAGTGCGAGAACTTCCAGCGCGTCGGCGCCTTCAAGTTCCGCGGCGCCTACAATGCGGCCGCCCAGCTCTCCCCGGACCAACTCGCCAAGGGCATTGCCGCCTACTCCTCCGGCAACCACGCCCAGGCCACCGCCCTGGCCGCCCGCGAACTCGGCACCAGCGCCGTCATCCTGATGCCCGAGGACGCCCCGCGCCTCAAGCGGGAGGCGACCGCCGGATACGGTGCCGAGATCGTCACCTACGACCGCTACACCGAGGACCGCACCGCACTCGGTACGGCGCTGGCCGAGGACCGCGGCCTGGCCCTCATCCCGCCCTACGACCACCCCCATGTCATCGCCGGACAGGGCACCGCCGCCCTCGAACTCCTCGACGAGACCGGCCCGCTCGACGCGCTGCTCGTGCCTGTCGGGGGCGGTGGCCTGATCGCCGGCAGCGCCACGGCCGCCAAGGCCCTGCAACCCGGAATCCGCATCGTAGGCGTGGAGCCGGAGGAAGGGGACGACACCAAGCGCTCCCTGGAGAGCGGCACCCGCGTCACCCTGCCCGTGCCCCGGACCATCGCCGACGGGCAGGCCCTGCCCACGCCGGGCGAGCTCACCTTCGAGATCAACCGACGCCTGGTCGACGCCATCGCCCTCGTCAGCGACCCGGAGATCGTCACCGCCATGCGCTTCGCCTTCGAGCGCCTGAAGATCGTCCTCGAACCCAGCGGCGCCACCGGCCTGGCCGCACTCCTGGCCGGCCGCGTCGACAACCTCCCGCACCGCATCGGCATCATCGCCTCCGGCGGCAACATCGACACCGGGCGGTTCGCCGAACTCGTCGGTGGATGAAAGTCGTTACCGAGCGGGGCGGACCAAGCGCCCCCGGCTGCATGCGTAGATGTTCGGCCGCGCCGCACCAGGCCGGCAGGACCTGGCAGACACCCCGTCGCGGCCGTCCCCTAGGGTCGAGCCATGACGAGTGAGTTCAGTGACGACTTCCTGCTGGAGGCCGAACGGCACGCCGCCTGGGGCGCCGCGCAGTTGGAGGCTCTGACCGCGTTCCTGCCCGAGGGGCCGTGGAGCGCCGAGCTGTCGTCCTGCCTGTACCGGCAGGGGGATGTGACCCTGCGTGTGGCCGTGCTGGGCACGTACGACATGGCCGAGCAGTCCTGGATGTGGGGTTGGGCCAACCCCGGCCTGCGGGGCACCGAGGTGGTGGCCGCGACGGGCGCCGTCGAGCGGTATGGACGAGCCCACGGCATCGCCGAACTGACCGAGGAGGTCCTGCACCTGTCCGGGTTCCCCGACCCGCGGCGCGCGGCGGAGATGCTCGCCTTCACCGGCATGGGAGTGACCGGAGCACCCGGCTACATCGGCGTGCCCGCGGGCGGTGACACCCAGGTCTACTTCCTCCCCGACGACCCGCAGGTCCCGCGCGCCGGAGTCGACCCCGTGAGCCTGCCCAGGACCCTGCTCACCGGAGCCGGACTCATCGGCCGCTCCTCCCGGCACGTGGTGACCGGCTACTTCGACCACCACGGCCTGCCCCGGCGCGACGAGGCCGGCCGGATCGTCGCCGACCTGCCGGGCGGCAACGCCGTCGAGGTCGACTTCGACGCGGCCGGCCGGATCGCGGGCGTCGGGGTCAAGGTGCTGCCCTGACGCCGGCTGTGCAGGCATGCGAGCGGCGCGACAACATCTGCGCCGCCCGAAGCCCGGGCTCGTCGGCCGCAACGGCGCCGGCAGGACCACCCTGCTGACCGCGCTCGCCGGACGGTCCCGGCCCGCCGCCGGCACGATCACACACACCGGGCCGGTCGGGTTCCTCACGACCTCCTCCACCCGGACCGCGTCCTGCTGCTGCCTCGCCCCCTCGTTCGAATTTCACATCGGTCATATAAGATCCACACAATTTGCTTACCAAATCAGGGGCCTGGGGGACCGGATCGTGAACTCGCATGTCGTCAAGGGGGCTTTCGCGCTCGTGCTGAGCGGGACCATGGTGGGGGCGCTGTCCACCGAGGCGGCGTCCGTGCCGACCGCGGGCACCGCCGCCGGGACGACCACGGTGGCCACCGACCCCGTACAGCCCGGCGTCTGGGGCACGTCCACCGGGGTCGCCCCGACCGCCCAGCACCGCGTCCTCAGCCTGCAGGCCCGCGCCGACGGCGCCCTCGTCGCCCTGCGTGACCAGCCGCAGGATCCCACGCAGAGCCTGGAGGTGCGCCGGCTCACCGTCCAGGTCCGCCCGGCGGGCTCCACCACCTGGGCCGCGCCCCGGACGCTGTCCACCGCCACCAACTACCTCATCGACGCCAGCACCCTCGCCCCACAGGCCGACGGCTCCTTCATCGCCTCCTGGTACGAACGCCTCGGCGGGGGCCAGTTCGTCCTGAAGGCCGCCACCCTGGCCCCCGGCGCCTCCCTCTGGTCCGACCCGACCACCGTGGCCACCACCGACTGGATCGACTGCCCTCCCGTGGTCTTCGGCAGCGCCACCGGCCGCCTCACCGCCGTCTGGGCCACCCCGGTCGTGGGCGGCCGTGAGCTGCGCATGTCCGAGCGGCCGGCCCCCGGCGAGGCCTGGTCCGAGCCCACCGTGTTCGACACCGTCAAGAGCGACACCGACGACGGCGAGTGGACCCTGACCGGGCTGCACGCCGCCGTCGACAAGGCGGGCAACGCGGCCATCGCATGGAACCTCGACGACGCCCTGCGCGAGGGCGGCGGCCTCACCAGTGCGAACGGGACCGAGGTCTCGTACCACTCCCGGATCATGGAGCGCAAGGCCGGCGCGACCACGTGGGGCGCTGCCGAGGGGCTGACCCCGCTCGCCGGCACCCAGCCCGGTGCTCTGCGCCTCGACGCCGACCCGGCCGGCGGCCTCACCCTCCTGTGGGCGGCCGCCGGCAACGGACCCGTCCGCTTCGCCCGCAAGGGCGCCCCCGGTGAGGCGTGGAGCGCCGCCGAGCAGACCCCGCTCACCGGCTGGTACGCCCCCCGTGCCCTGCCCCGTCCGCTGACCGCCCCGAACGGCGACGTCACCCTCGTCGACACCACCGCCAAGTCGGTGATCTCCACCACCCGCTCCGCCCGCACCGGCGTCTGGGGCGCCGTCGAACAGGCCGACGACCGCCGTCCCTTCGGTTCCGCCCACTATGCCGTCAGCTCCGCCATCGCCGGCGACGGCACGGTGCACGCGGGCTGGGCCGTGTCCATCGGCAACGGCAAGTACCGGTTCGTCTCCGGCTTCCGTACCCGTGGCGGCTGGTCGGCCCCCGAGACGCTGGGCACCACAACCGACAACCGGGGCATCGGCGGCGCCGTCACGGTCGCGGGCACCCGCCCCACCGCGCTCTGGTACGACAGCTCCGTCGTCGGCGGCCCGCTGTACACCGTCTCCGGCACCACCCGCCCCCTGCCCCGCGCCCGGGACTACGGCGACGACCGCCGCGCCGACGTGCTCTCCCTGAGCGGTACCACCCTGACCCGGTACGACGGCGACGCCGCGGGCCACCTCACCGCGGGCTCCGTGCACAGCGGAGCCGTCACCACCGGCTGGCCTGCAGGCACGCGGTTCACCGGCTTCGGCGACCTCAACGGCGACCGCCTCAACGACGTCCTCGCCGTGCTGCCCACGGGCGAGGCACGCATGTACGAGACCCCGGCGGGCCGGCTGCCCGCGCCGGCCTCCCCGTACAAGAGGACCAGCAGCGACTGGCGCGGCTACAACGTCCTCACCACCCCCGGCGACCTGACCGGCGACGGCCGCGCCGACTTGCTGGCCCGTTCCGCCTCGACCGGTGACATCTACCTGTACGCGGGCAACGGCAGCGCCGGCTTCGCCCCGCGCGTCAAGATCCGGTCCGGCTGGAAGGGGTACAGCCGGGTGATCGGTGCCGGGGACCTCAACGGCGACGGCCATGGTGACGTGCTGGCCCTCGACGGCTCCGGCGAGCTGTGGCGCTACACCGGCACCGGCACCGGCAAGCTCGCCGACCGTGTGCTGGTCTTCCGCGACTGGGGCAAGTCCTACCACCAGGTGCTCGGCGCCGACGACCTGAACGGCGACGGCAAGGCCGACCTGCTCTCGGTCGACTCCGACGGCGTGGCCTGGCTCAACCCGGGCACCGGCCACGGCACCTTCGGCGGCCGGGTCCGCGTCGGCTCGGGCTGGTCCGGCCGCACCCTTTCCTGAGCGGCGGCCCGCACCAGGGGGTGCCCCATGGTGCGGACCCACTTCCGAGGCCACCGACTCGGGGCCGGCGAACGTCCAGGCCCCGGGCGCGGCGGCCTTCGCAACCGATTCACGGTACGCCTGGGCGGTGGCACATGTGCCATCAAGTCCATCTGCGCCACCGCGGACCGTCGGACCGTACCCTGCTGAAGTGAGCACCGAGCCGCCCTCTTCCCTGACCGAGCGCCGCAAGGCCGCGACCCGGCTCGAGATCGCGCACGCGGCGGCCGAACTGTTCGCCACGCAGGGGCCGCACGCGACCACGGCCGAGGAGATCGCCCGGCACGCGGGCGTCGCGCTGCGCACCTTCTACCGCTACTTCGGCTCCAAGCAGGACGCCGTGAGCCCGCTGCTCGCCGCCGGAGCCGACCGATGGCGGACCCTGCTGGAGGCCGCGGAACCCGGCGCCGACCTGACCACGGCGTTGGAGACGGCGGTGGAGCGGTTGCCGGCGGCACCGGACGAGGCGGCCGCGACGGCGCTGCTGCGCACCCGCGAGCTGCTGCGCGCCGCGGCCGACGATCCCGCGCTCCGCGCGGTCTGGTACCGCGTCAACCAGGAGTCGGAGGAACGACTCGTGCCGGTCGTGGCCCGACTCGCGGACGGTCGGCTCGGAGCGGTACAGGTGCGACTCGTCGCGGCGGCGGCCGCGGACGCGATCCGGATCGCGCTGGAGATCTGGGCGGACACGGAAGCAGGAGTCACCGGCGAGGGCTCACCGGCGGCCCTGGCGATCCACTGTCTGCGCCAACTGGCGTGCGGAATGAGCGCGTTGGTGCCGGGCGGCGACAGCGAGGGTTAGCGGTACGCGGAGGGCGTCCCCAGTACAGGAGAAGCAATCCGCCCAGCGGTCACCGGCCGCGCGTCCACGACACCGTCATCCTTCACCGGGACGCTCTCGCATCCCGCGGTCGGTGCCGGACGACGACGTAGGCACCCTGTGTCTGCGAAACGCGGCAGGGGTCATCCAGCCGCGCAGCGTGGCCTCGATGGTCGACCGGAACGTGGTCTCCGCCGAGGGGGCGTCGAGGGCGCCGGCCAGTTCGAGCATCACCAGGCCGTGCAAAGTCACCCACAGCGAGAGGGCGATCCGGGTCGCCTCGCCGGTGAGCACGGACGCCGTCGACGCGCGGTCGATCGCCGCGAGCAGCGGTCGGACGGGGTCGGCCGTGCCGACCGGGCCCGACGGGTCGAAGGACTGGACCCCGCCGAACAGGACCGCGTACAGCCGGCGGTGCTCGAGTCCCCACCGCCGGTAGGCGACGGCCAGCGCGTGGAGGTCGGCGAGGGGATCTGCCGAGACCGGTACCGCAGAGAGGCGCTGGTGCAGTCCGGCGACGGCTCTGTCCCGTACCTCGCCGATGAGTCCGTCCTTGCCGCCGAACAGCGAGTAGACCGCCGTCGTCGACGTGTTCGCGGCCGCGGCGACGGCGCGCACGGTCAGTGACTCGTGCGTGCCGGTGGCGAGCAGTTCGGTCGCGCACGCCACCAGTCGTTCCCCGACTGACTCGTCGTTCGTTCTCGGCCGTCCCATGGGAGCAGTCTAGCGAGTTTGATAACGTAGTTTTGAAACATCGTTCTGAAACTCTGGGGGCTCACCATGTCCACATCCGGATCCGCTCCGCGTCCGCTCCGTTCCGTCGGCCGCTTACTGCTGGTCATCGCCGCCGTCGTCGCCCTGGTCGCCGTCTTCCTCACGTCGCTCGTGCTGACGGACGGGGCCGGTGGGGGACTGGCCGCGTGGGGGACGACCCTCGCGGCCGGGACGGCCGTCGCGCTCTGGCGCGGCCGGCGCCGCACCGGGCCCGCCCGGCTCGTTCCCTTCCTGACGGTGGCTCTCGCAGCCGCGTTGACGGCATCGGTCTGCGTCCCGACCGTGCCGACGGCCCGGCGGTACCCGGCCGCGTCGCCCTTCGTGACCGCACAGCACTGGCGGCTGTCCACGGGCAGCAGGGTCGCGGTCTACCACTACCCACCCCGCGACTCCGGCGCCCGGCACCGCGTCCCGCTGGTGTATCTCAACGGCGGCCCGGTCCGGGGCATTTCGCTGCTGGACCACCGCTTCCTGCACCTCCTGGCACGCAAGGGCTACGACGTCTATGCCTACGAGCAGGCCGGTGGCGGGCGCAGCGACCTGCTCCCGATGAGCCAGTACACGATCGACAGGTCGGTGCGCGACCTCGGCGCCTTCGCCGACCGCCTGGGCCGGGGCGGAGTCGACGTCCTCGGCTTCTCCTCGGGCGCGGTCGTCCTCACCCGGGCGCTGGCCGACCCGCGTGTCGCCGCGCACCTGCACCGGGCGGTCATCGCCGAGCCGGGCCCGATGGACGGCCCCACCGCGCGACTCACCGGACACACCGGCCGCCCCTCCGCGCGCGGCCTGGCACCGGCCCCGACGGGGCCGCGGTCGACCCACGTCCCGCGGTACGCCGTCGCGTTCGGCCTGATGCGCCTCGGGCTCCTCAGCCCCGACAACGGTCTGATCGGCCAGGCCGAGGGCGACAACGCGTTCACCGCCGCCGACCTCGGCGGCGACACCGCCTCCGCCTACTGCGCCCGCGACGCCCATCGCATCCCGGTGGAGGACACGGCGGAGAACTTCTCCTTCAGCCCCGCCGCGAGTCTCCGCGTCGAGCAGACGGTCAAGGACTCGGCGTCCCTCGCCCCCCGACTGCAGCGCTCCCGGACTCCAGCGATGCTGGTGATCGCCGAGTGCTCCTCCCAGCTCCGCCGGTGGGAGACCGCCGTCCTGGCCGCCGATCCCGCGGTCGAGCGCACCCAGTACCTGTCCGGAGTCGGACATCACCTGTGGAACGGCCTCGAAGACAACGACGAACGTGCCGCCGCCGTCGTCACCGCCTTCCTCCAGGGTGCACGGGCGCCCCTGCCGAACTACCCGACCCGTGCGGACATACCGGCCTTCCTGCGCGCCGGGAAGTGAGGCCGGCCGCCGGCCCGCCCGGGCGCACCGCCGGAACCTGAGTATCAGCATCAATGTCAGTGGTCGCCCTTACGGTTTGACCAGTGAGGACCTGCGGGAAAGGCCGCGGGTCCGTCCTGGGGAGGGGTCTGCCATGACCACGGCGTCCGCGGTGTCGACGACGTATCTGGAGCTGTCGCAGGAGGGCGGCGGCGCCCACAAGTTCTACGAAGTGACCGTCGACGGCACAGTGGTGACGGTGCGGTACGGCAGGATCGGCGCCGCCGGGCAGACCCAGACGACGACCTTCCCGACCGCCGAGAAGGCCAGGGCGGCCGCTGCCAAGAAGGTGGGGGAGAAGGTCCGCAAGGGATACGCCCCGGCAGTTCAGGGGCAGCGGGCCCCGCGCCCGGTGACCCGGCGTCAGGTCAGCTCGGCCCCGTCCACTGCGCGGGCGGTGGCGCCTGTGCTGTGGCGGTTCCGCACCGGCTCGGCCGCCTTCGGCATCCATGTCGACGACGACCACTGCTGGGTCGGCAACCAGGCGGGTGACGTCTACACCCTCGGCCACGACGGCGCCGTCCTCGCCAGGTTCGGACTGCCGGACGGGGTGAAGTGCCTGGTCGCCGACGACTTCTGGATCTACGCGGGCTGCGACGACGGCAAGGTCTACGACCTCTCCTCCAAGCTGCCGTTCGCCGCGTACGACATCGCCGCCGACGTCGACATCTTCTGGCTGGACATCCACGAGGGCATCCTGAACGTGTCGGACCGCGACGGCCGGCTCACCGTCATCGACCACGAGGACGAACACCAGTGGTCCCGCCGCAGCCAGGGCGAACACGCCTGGATGGTCCGCGCCGACGACCGCGCCGTCTACCACGGCCACCACCGGGGCGTCACCGCCTACGCGCCCGACGGCACCGGCGAGCTGTGGCACACGGCCACCAACGGCAGCGTCCTCTTCGGCTGGCAGGAGGACGCCGCCGTCTACGCGGGCACCGGACACCGCGTGGTCCAGCGGCTGTCGAAGGCGACCGGCGCCATCGAGGCCACATACCGTTGCGACAGCGCGGTGTACTCGTGCGCCACCTCCCCGGGCGGGCGGTTCGTCTTCGCCGGGGACGCCGCGTCCTCCGTCTACTGCTTCGACCAGGACGGCACGCGCCTGTGGAAGCTCGGCACGGGCGGCGGCTCGGCGCTGTCGATGCAGTACCGCGACGAGCGGCTGTACCTGGTGACCACCGACGGCTCGCTGGTGTGCGTCGACGCGAGTGAGACGGCCATCGCCGCCGCCCAGCAGGGCACGGTGCCGGTGGCCCGGGACGTCAAGCTCGCCGCGGCCCTGCCGACCTACCAACCCGCCACCGCCGTGGCCGCGGTGGCCACCGTCGCGCAGGCTCCCGCCGGAGCCGTCGTGGTCGAGTGCGTGCAGGAGAGCGGCCGGCTCCGGGTGCACGTGGTGTCCGAGGGCTACGACACCTCCTGGAACGTCCAGTTCCCGCGGGCGATACGCCACCCGGGCGCCCGCTACGTCGTGGACGCCCTGCACTCGGCGGCCGGCGGCTTCTACCGCGTCCGCGGCGACATCCGCCGCCTGCTGTGACGCTCGTCCCTGTCTCCGGGCGGCCGCCAGGATTCCGGGGCCGCGCGGCAGTCGCCTCCGTGACCAACTTCCCTGCCACGCAAGGACATTGAGGGCGAACCTCGTGCTCCCCGGCTCGGCACGGCGTGAGCCCTCAGGGTCGTGCGCTCGCCGCCTCCGCCAGCACCTCCCGCGCCACCGAGAGCACCTCGGCGCGGTCCTCGGGCACCAGTCCGATGCGGGTACGGCGGTCCAGGAGATCCGACTCGTCCAGTGCGCCCTCGTGCCGGACCGCCCACACCAGCTCCGCGCGGGTGACCGGGTGGCCCGGCAGGACCCGCTCGGCCAGGGCGGGGTCCTCGGTCGCGAGGGCGTGGACGGCCTGGGCCTCGGTGCCGTAGCGGCTGACCAGGCGCGGGGGTGCGGACAGGACGCGCAGCCGGCCGGGCGCGGCGGCGCCGACCAGGGGCAGCGCGGCGGTGGGGGAGGGTGCGGCGGGAAGTCCCCGGGCGGCGGTAGCGGCGTCCACGGCGTCCTCGGCCATCCGTCGGTAGGTGGTGAGCTTGCCGCCGACGATCGTGGTGATGCCGTCGGGGGTCGTCAGCACCGCGTGCCGGCGGGAGATGTCCGAGGTGCGGGCGGGTGCGCCGTCGCGGCCGTCGTGGCCGGAGGTGTCCAGCAGGGGGCGCAGTCCGGCGAACGCGCCGACGACCTCCTCCCGGGTCACCGGCGTGTCCAGGACCGAGCCGAGCACGTCCAGCAGGAAGCCGATGTCGGTCTCGGGCACCTCCGGGACGTCCGGGATCCCGCCCTCGACCGGCTCGTCGGTGAGACCGACGTACACCCTGCCGTCGCCCTGGGGCAGGACCAGGACGAACCGGTTGGTCTCGCCGGGGATGGGAATGTGCAGGCCGGCCGGCAGGGCGCCCAGCCGCTCCGAGCGCAGGACAAGATGGGTGCCGCGAGAGGGCCGGATCCGGATGCCCGCCACGAGGTCGCCCGCCCAGACCCCGGCCGCGTTGATGACCGCGCGGGCCCTGATCTCGCCCTCCTCGCCGGTGAGTTCGTCGCGGATCCGGGCGCCGGTGCCGGTCAGCTCCAGCACCCTGACCCGGGTCAGCACCCGGGCGCCCTGAGCGGCGGCCGTCCTGGCGAGGGCGGTCACCAGCCGGGCATCGTCGGTCACCTTGCCGTCCCAGGACAGCAGTCCGCCGCGCAGTCCGGCCGAGCGCACCGAGGGCGCCAGGTGCCGGGCCTCCGTCGCCGACAGCCGGCGCGGGGCGGGCAGGACCTGGCGCGGGGTCCGGGCGGCCAGCCGCAGCATGTCACCGGCCCGGAACCCGGCCCACGCCAGGGAGGCCTGGGCCCGGGACACCAGCGGGGTCAGCGGCAGGACGAACGGCTGGGCGGCCACCAGATGCGGTGCGGTCCGGGTCATCAGCACCCCGCGTTCGACCGCGCTCTCGTGCGCGACGTCGAACTGCGCGGAGGCCAGATAGCGCAGCCCGCCGTGGATGAGCTTCGAGCTCCAGCGCGAGGTGCCGAAGGCGAGGTCGTGGGCGTCCACCGCGACCACGTCAAGGCCGCGGGCCGCCGCGTCCAGCGCGGCTCCGGCCCCGGTGGCGCCGAGCCCGACGACCAGGACGTCGGCGACCCTGCCGTCGGCGGCCTCGGCCAGTTCGCGGCTACGGCGGTGTGCGCTGAGGGACGAGCCGGCTTCGGCCCTGGTGTGGCTCATGGCGTGAGGGTCCTCTCCAGGAGGGTGCGCAACTCGCCGAGGAAGGCTGCGGAGTCCAGCTCCGGATCGGCCTCGTCGGTCATCGTGCGCAGGGACAGGGTGAAGGACTGCACGGTCAACAGCAGGGCGCGGGCCTGCCGTTCGACATGCCCGGGGCGCACGGAGGCGTCCGCGTGGCCGTCGCGCAGCCCGTCGGTCAGCAGCGTCAGCAGTGCCTCCTGGCTCGCTCCGCGCCGGTCGAGCACATAGGGAAGCAGCAGTTCCGGATCGACGTCGACGATCTTGCGGAACAGCGGGTGCGCCCGGAAGGCCTCGACACCCGCCACCAGTCCGTCCACGATCCGGGTGCGGGTGTCCGTGCCGGAGGCGGGCTCGGGGATCGCCCGGGTGGCCACGTCGATCCACTCGCGGGTCATCAGATCGCCCACCAGGGTCCGCAGATCCGGCCAGCGCCGGTACAGCGTCATCCGTGAGACACCGGCGCGGCGGGCCACGTCGGCGAGGGTGGTGCGGCGGACCCCGACGGCCAGTACACAGTCGCGTACCGCGTCCAGCACCTGATCGTTGTCCGAACCGTTGTGACGAATAGGCGTCATGTGTCACAGTGTAACGCCCCGGGGGTCCGGCGGAGCAGACACCGTCGCCCCGGGCACGGCCCGCCGGCCGTCGCGCGAACCGAGCACACCGACCTGTGAGGACGACCGTTCAATGGACATGCTGTGGAACGGCTGGGGCGACCCGGCCAAGGCGGCACCGCTGCCGGACTCGGTGACCGGACTGCTGCGCGACCTGCTCGGCGTCAAGCCCCGCACCGCCCCCGCCCTCGCCCTCGAGGACATCGAGCTGCCCGCCACCACGGCCGCCCCCGCCACGCTCAAGGCGCTCGCCGAGGCCGTCGGCGGCGAGGGCCACGTCCGCACCGACAGCGAGAGCCGCATCCGCCACACCCGCGGCAAGTCCACCCCCGACCTGCTGCGCATCCGCGCCGGGGACTTCGCGGACGTCCCGCAGGCCGTGGTCCTGCCCGCCTCGCACGACGAGGCCCTGGCCGTCCTGCGCACCTGTGCCGCGCACGGCCTCGCCGTCGTCCCCTTCGGCGGTGGCACCTCGGTCGTCGGCGGACTCGCTCCCCAGCGCACCGGGTTCATCGCCCTGGACCTGCGCCGCATGAGCGGCCTGCTCGACCTGGACCCCGTCTCGCGCACCGCCGTGCTCCAGCCCGGACTGCGCGCCCCCGAGGCCGAGGCCCTGCTCGCCGAACACGGCTTCACCCTCGGCCACTTCCCGCAGTCCTTCGAGTGGGCCACCATCGGCGGGTTCGCCGCCGCCCGCTCAAGCGGCCAGGCCTCCGCCGGGTACGGCCGCTTCGACGAGATGGTCCTCGGCCTGACCCTCGCCACGCCCGAGGGCACCATCGAGACCGGCCGCGCCCCGCGCTCCGCCGCAGGACCCGACCTGCGCCAGCTGATCCTCGGCTCGGAGGGGGCCTTCGGCGTCATCACCTCCGTCACCGTACGCATCCGCCCGCTGCCGCAGGTGCGCGCCTACGAGGGCTGGCGGTTCGCCTCCTTCGAGGAGGGTGCCGCCGCGCTGCGCAGGCTCGCCCAGGACGGACCCCGGCCGACCGTACTGCGCCTGTCCGACGAGACCGAGACCCTCATCGGCCTGGCCCAACCGGACGCCATCGGCGGCGACCTGTCCCAGGGCGGAGCGGGCTGCCTGGCCATCACCGGCTACGAGGGCACGCCCGAGGACACCGCACAGCGCCGGGAGCAGGCGGCGGCCGTCCTCACCGCCTGCGGCGGCACCCTCGTCGGCGCGGAACCGGGCGAACGCTGGGCCCACGGCCGCTTCTCGGCGCCGTACCTGCGCGACGCCCTGCTCGACGTCGGCGCCTTCGCCGAAACCCTCGAGACCGCCGCCTTCTGGTCCCGCATCCCCGACCTCTACACGGCCGTACGCACCGCCCTCACCGACACTCTCACCGAGGCCGGCACCCCGCCCCTGGTGATGTGCCACATCTCCCACGTGTACGAGAACGGCGCCTCGCTGTACTTCACGGTGGTCAGCGCCCAGGGCGAGGACCCGGTGGCCCACTGGACGCCCGCCAAGCACGCGGCCAACGAGGCCGTACTGGCGGCCGGTGGCACCATCTCCCACCACCACGGAGTCGGTACCGACCACCGCGACTGGTACGTCCGCGAGGCCGGACCGCTCGGCATCTCGGCCCTGCGCGCCGTCAAGCGCCGCCTGGACCCCGAGGGCCTGCTCAACCCAGGCGTCCTGCTCCCCACCGACTGACCCGTACCCACTCACCCGCACCGACCGACCCCCACCCGATCCGCCTGCTTCGGAGGCACACCGATGCGACAGTTCACCGCCGTCGTCAACCCCACCGCGGGCGGCTCCACCGGGGCGGCGACACTGCTGCACCTGGCCCGGCTGCTGCGCGAGGCCGGGGCCGAGCTGGACACGGAGTACAGCCACAGCCTCGCCCACGCCCAGGACATCGCCCGCCGTGCCGGCGAGCGCGGCCGGATCGTCCTGGCCGTCGGCGGCGACGGCATCGCGGGCGGCATCGGCGGCGCACTCAGCGGCACCGGAACCGTCCTCGGCCTGGTGCCCGCCGGACGCGGTAACGACTTCGCCCGAGCCCTGAAACTCCCCGCCGACCCAGCCGCGCTCGCCGGCATCCTGCTGCACGCCGAGCCACGGCCGGTCGACACCATCGAGGTGGAGTCGGCAGTCCACCCGCGCACCGTCGTCCTGGGCAGCGTCTACGCCGGCGTGGACGCGGTGGCCAACCGGCACGCCAACCACGCCCGGCTGCTGCGCGGCTCCGCCTCCTACTACGCGGGCGGCCTGCGCGCCGTCACCACCTGGCGCGCCGCCGACTACCGCGTCACCGTCGACGGCGAGGAACACACCCACCGCGGCTACACCGTCGTAGCCGCCAACTCCCCCTACTACGGCTCCGGCCGGCTCATCGCCCCCGACGCACGTGTCGACGACGGCCTGCTGGACGTCGTGATGATCCGCGAGGCACCGCGCCGGCTTTTCTTCACCCTCATGAACGAGCTGAAGACGGGCGGACATGTGCACCGCCCCGAGGTGCGCGTGCTGCGCGGCAGGGAACTGCGGATCGAGGCGAACCGGCCCGTCCCCTACGGCGCCGACGGCGAGGTCGACGCCACCCTGCCCGTCACGGTGCGGGTACGCCCCGGAGACCTGCCGGTGCTGTACTGATCCCGCTCGGCCGCGGCACGGGAATTCCTGGTCCGGACCGAGAAGTGACACGACGTCGGTGCATGACCGGCCGACCCTGGGTAGGGGAAGGGAACCGGGCCGAGCGCGCCGGGGGAGGGGTTGGTCGGACATGACGCTGGAGCCCGCGGAGGGAGTGGTGCAGGCGGTCGTCCTGTACGACGGACGGCTGTTGCTCGTGGCGGACGGCCACGGCTGGGCACTGCCGTCCGGTACTCCCCAACAGGCCGAGCCGGCCGAGGCCACCGCGGCGCGTGCCGTCTACGAACTCACCGGATACCTCGTCGACGGCACGGAATCCCTGGCCCGACACCACGCTCCGCAGGCAGACGGTGCATCGGCAGACGGTGCGTCGGCGGTGGTGTGCCAGTTGCTGAGCGAGTCCCCGTCGGACGGGGCCGCTCTCGCACCCGAGCAGGTGCGCTGGGCGGCGATTGCCGAGACCACCGATGTCGCACTCCCGGCAGCCGTACGCGAGTACCTCCGCGGACACACGCCCGTGTGACGGGCCTGCCGGTCAACGGTCCCCCGGGTCCGGCGTGCGCGCCAGGAACCGCTGCCGGTCGACGATCACCGGTCGATCTCGCCGTGGCCACCAGCCGGCCCGAGCCGTCGACGGCCCGCACCGCGAACCTTTGCCGCCCGCCCGCCCGCCCGCCCGTGACGGAGACGGACACTTCGGCACGCACCTCCGCCCGGCCGCCGACCGGCGTGGCCCGCAGATGCCGGCCGCCAGCCGGTCGCACCCGGCGGCGGCCGCCAGGCCCAGCACCCGCTCGGTCACGGTGGTTTTGGAGGGCAGCGGCGGCTCACCGGAGCGGCACTCCTGCCCGCGCGGCCGGATGTCGCGGCCTTCGGGCACCGGCGCGGGGGAGCGGCCGTACGGCAAGCCCCGCCTGGAGTCCGCCCTCGCCGTGCTCGCGCCGCAGTACGGCGGTCGCGCCGGGCGGCACCGGGGCGCCGGAGGCGATGGGGACGGCCGCGTCCGGCGCCAGCGGCCCGGGCTCCCGGCCGGCCAGGACTCCGGCGTCGCCGAGCCGCAACGGGCCCGGTCCGGCCACGGCCCAGCCGTCCATCGCGGCCGCCGTGAACGGCGGCAGGTCGGTGAGCGCGACGAGCGGTTCGGCCGGCGCGTGGCCCAGCGCGTCGGTGAGGGCGCGGGGGACCGCGGGCAGCGGCCGCCCGGCGCAGGACCGGGCGATCGCGCGGGCCCGTTCCCAGGTCCGCGCGGGCCGGAGCGAGTCCGGCCCGGTCCGTGGTCCGTGCGGTGCCGTGCCGTCGGCCGGGCGCGCCCGGGAAGCCGTCATGCGGGTCATCGTTGGTGAGCCGTCCGACGAAGTCAAAGAGGTCCCGCCTGGCCGCCGACAGGCGCCGCCCATCTGATAACCAGCGCTTATCAGGCCATCGAAAACACCTCTTTGACGTGCCTTCGGAAACAAGCGGATGCTGCCCCGCAGTGCCCATCGGAGAAAGAGGCGGACCGGACCATGAGCGGTATCGAGGACCCCGTCGACGATCTGTCGGTCACCCCGCCCAAGCGCTGGGCGACCGGTGTCCCGGCGGTGACGCACGCACTGGAGTACTCGCTGGGGCAGACGACCGTCCGACGCACCGCGCTGACGCTGCTGAACATCAACCAGGTCAAGGGCTTCGACTGCCCGGGCTGCGCCTGGCCCGAGCCCGCACCGGGCAAGCGGCACCGCAACGAATACTGCGAGAACGGCGCCAAGCACATCAACGACGAAGCCACCTCTCGCCGGGTCACCGCCGACTTCTTCCAACAGAACTCGATCGCCGAACTGGGCGTCAGGTCGGACTACTGGCTCAACCAGCAGGGCCGCCTCACCGAACCCATGATCAAGCGGCCCGGTGCCGAGCACTACGAACCCATCGGCTGGGACGAGGCGCTCGACGTGCTCGCCGGAGAGCTCCGCCGGCTGGACTCCCCCGACGAGGCCCTGTTCTACACCTCCGGGCGGCTCAACAACGAGGCCGCCTTCCTGCTGCAGCTCTTCGCCCGCGCCTACGGCACCAACAACCTGCCCGACTGCTCGAACATGTGCCACGAGTCGAGCGGTTCCGCGCTGACGGAGACCCTGGGCATCGGCAAGGGCAGTGTCTCCCTGGACGACATCCACACCGCGGACCTCGTCTTCGTCGTCGGACAGAACCCGGGCACCAACCATCCGCGGATGCTGACCGCACTGGAGGAGACCAAGCGCAACGGCGGCAAGGTCATCGCCGTGAACCCGCTGCCGGAGGCCGGACTCATCCGTTTCAAGCATCCGCAGAAGGCACGCGGTGTGATCGGCCGGGGCACAGCCATGGCGGACCAGTTCCTGCAGATCCGTCCCGGCGGCGACCTCGCCCTGTTCCAGGCGCTCAACCGGCTGCTGCTGGAGGCCGAGGACGAGCGCCCGGGCACCGTACTCGACCACGCCTTCATCAGCGCCCACACCACCGGCTTCGCCGACTTCGCCGACCACGCCCGGAAGATCGCCTGGGAGGACGTCCTCAACGCGACCGGGCTCACCCGGGAGGAGATCGAGCGCGTCCACGACCGGGTGCTGGACAGCGGAAAGATCATCGTCTGCTGGGCCATGGGCCTCACCCAGCACAAGCACGGCGTCCCCACCATCCGCGAGGTCGTCAACTTCCTGCTGCTGCGCGGCAACATCGGCCGGCCGGGCGCCGGGGTGTGCCCGGTGCGCGGCCACAGCAACGTCCAGGGCGACCGCACCATGGGCATCTGGGAGCGCATGCCCCGGACTTTCCTCGACGCCCTGGGCCGCGAGTTCGGCTTCACCCCGCCCACGCGGCACGGACTGGACTCGGTCGACGGTATCCGGGCCATGCGCGACGGCACCGCGAAGCTCTTCCTCGGCGTCGCCGGCAACTTCGTCCGGGCCAGCCCCGACAGCCATGTCACCGAGGAGGCGATGCGGCGCTGCCGGCTCACCGCGCACATCTCCACCAAGCTCAACCGCTCCCACACGGTCTGCGGCGACACCGCCCTCATCCTGCCCACCCTCGGCCGCAGCGACCGCGACATGCAGGCCTCGGGCGAGCAGTTCATCACCGTCGAGGACTCCATGAGCGAGGTGCACGCCTCCCGCGGTCGCCTGGCGCCGGCCTCCCCGCACCTGCTCAGCGAGGTCGCGATCATCAGCCGGCTGGCCCGCCGGACCCTCGGCGACACACCGGCCATCCCCTGGGAGGAGTTCGAGGCGGACTACGGCAGTGTCCGCGACCGCATCTCCCGCGTCGTACCCGGCTTCGAGGACTTCAACGCCCGGGTGGCCGGGCCGGGCGGGTTCCGGCTGCCCAACCCGGTCAACCAGCGTGTCTTCCGCACTCCGAGCGGCAAGGCGGTCTTCACCGTCAACGAGTTCACGACGCCGGACATCCCCGAGGGCCATCTGCTGCTGCAGACGCTGCGCTCCCACGACCAGTGGAACACCGTGCCGTACGCGATGGACGACCGGTACCGAGGCATCCACAACGCCCGCCGGGTGGTGCTCGTCAACCCCGCCGACCTGACGGCCCTCGGGTTTGCCGACCGGGACCGGGTGGACCTGGTCGCCGTCTGGCACGACGGGCTGGAGCGCCGGGCGGAGGACTTCCGCGTCGTCGCCTACCCCGCCAGCCGTGGCTCGGCGGCCTCCTACTACCCCGAGACCAACGTGCTGGTACCGCTGGACAGCGTTGCCGACATCAGCAACACCCCCACTTCCAAAGGAGTGTTGATCCGCCTGGAACCCACGCGCGCGGCCTACTGACACATCTGGAGCACCCGGGAGGCAGGGGAGAGGAACCGGACCATGGGACGAGTGACGGTGCGCCGGCGGGTACTCCGCATCCGCGACGGAGTGCCCTCCGCCCGACCGGACACCCTGGCCGCCGAGGAACCGATGGAGATACGGGTCGGCGGGCGCCCCCTCACCGTGACCATGCGCACCCCGGGCGTGGCCATGCCCACCGCGTCAATGGAACGGAACCTCTCCACCACCTCCTCGTGCGGCCTGTGCGGCAAAGCGGCCCTGGACTCGGTGCGCATGGCCACGAGGCGGTCCGTGGCAGACGACCCGCTGAGCGTGCCCGGAGCTGCCGGCCTCCCTGCCCGGAAGACTCCGCGCGGCGCAGAAGGCGTTCGACAGCACCGGGGGGGCCTGCGCGCGGCCGGTCTGTTCATGGCCGGTCTGTTCATGGCCGACGGCGCGCTGCTGTGCCTGCGCGAGGACGTGAGCCGGCACAACGCCGTGGACAAGGTCGACGGCCATGCCTTCGCTCGGACCTGCTGCCGCTGCGCGGGACCCTGCTGATGGTCAGCGGCCGCGCCTCCTTCGAGCTGGTGCAGAAGGCCGTACTCGCCGGAACCCCCTGCCGGCGGCCGTCTCCGCCCCCTCGTCGCTGGCCGTGGACCTGGCGGCCGGGAGCGGGCTGACCCCGGTCGGCTTCCGGCGCGGTACGTCGATGAACGTGTACGCCGGTGCGGAGCGGCTCCAGCCGCAGCCGGTGAGCTGACGTGGGCTGATGTGAGCTGACACCGGCCGGCCGTTCCAGGGCGACGGGAGGGCAGCGCACACCGCGAGCCATGTCCGGGCCCGGCGCCCGGCGGCTACCGCCCCGGATCCCCCGGCACGCGCTCCAGGGCCGAGGCCATGTCGGTGGCACGGGCGATGTCCGTCAGCGCCCTCGCCATGACCGAACCCGGCTCCCGGGCGGCGATCACCAGACCCACCGGCACCGCCGCGGCGGGCTCGACCAGCGGCACCGCCCGCATCCCGTGCGGGACACCGAACACATGGAGCCAGGCGTGCGGCACGATGGCCGCCCACCGGCCCGTCCTGACGTGGGCGAACAGCGCCGCCACGGAGTCGGTCTCCAGCCGGGGCGAGGGCTGCGTCCCCGCCCGCGCGAACAGCTCGTCCAGCACCCGACGGCCCTGCATCGCCGGGGTCAGCATGCACAGCGGCAGCCGTGCCGCCTCCGCCCAGGTGGCCGACGCACGCCGGGCCAGGCCGTCGGCGGCCGTGAGCAGCAGGACGTACCGCTCCCGGTACAGCGGAACCGTGTGGAAGCCGTCCGAGACATCCTCGCGCAGATAGGTGACCCCGGCATCGAGCTCGAAGTTCTGCAGCTGCCGCAGGATGTCCACCGACTGCATGTCCGCTGTGACCTCGACCGTGACCAGCGGGTGCGCCGCGCAGAACGGGCCGGTCAGCAGGGCGACGGCACCGGACGCGGTCGGCACCGTACCGATCCGCATCCTGCCGCTCAACCCGGTGCGCAGCGCGTCGACCTCGTCCTTGAGGGCATCACGGTCGGCGAGGATCCGTTGCGCCCATACGACGATGCGCTCTCCCTCCGGGGTGAGGCCCTCGTACTTGCGGCCGCGCCGCACCAGCGGCACGTCGAGTTCCTCCTCCAGCTTGCGCAGCGCTTCCGACAGGGCGGGCTGGGAGACGTAGCAGGCCTGGGCGGCACGGGCGAAGTGGCGCTCCCGGGAGAGGGCGACGAGGTATTCCAGCTGACGAAAGAGCACGGCACGGGTGTACCCGACCGCACCCGGTAAAGCCAGTCCGGGCCCGCTCGCCCTCCGCCCGCGTCCGTGTCTTCCGTTTGCGGTGCCGTGTGCTGCGGGGTTCAGTGTTTACGGACCCCGGAACAACGGCCCCGCGGTTACCGGCTTCCCCCGCGCCCAGGAGCTGCCATGTCGATGTCGTTCGGTGCACCGCTCGGTTCGTCGGATCCCTTCAGTGAGTTGTTCAACCGGTTCTTCGGGATGTCACCGGCGTCGTCGCCTCCCGCGGTGCAGCGGGTGCCCATCGGCCGGCTGCTGACGGAGTCGTCGCAGGAACTGCTCAACCTGGCCGCGCAGCGGGCGGTCGAGGACGGCACCTCCGACCTGGACACCGAACATCTGCTGTGGGCCGCCACCAAGGTCGAACCGTCCCGGAGACTGCTCTCCCAGCTGGACGTCGACCCCGACACGCTGGCGGCCGAACTCGTCAAGCTCCTGCCCCGGGAGGCAGGCGAGCCGTCCGCCCAACCAGGCCTCACCCCGGCGGCCAAGCGCACGCTCCGGGCCGCCTACGCACAGTCACAGGCGGCCGGTGTGTCGTACATCGGTCCCGAGCACGTCCTCGGCGCCCTGCTGGGCGACAGCGACACGGGCGCTGCCAGGCTGCTGCGCGCCGAGGGCATGGACACGCCGAAACTGGCCGGTCTCACCGAGCGTGCGGCACGCAGCGACAGCATTCCCGCCGAACGGAAGAAGACGCCGGCGACGACGCTGGACGAGTTCGGCCGGGATCTGACGGAGGAGGCCAAGGCGGGGAAGCTGGATCCGGTGGTGGGGCGTGCGGAGGAGATCGAGCAGACGATCGAGGTCCTCTCGCGGCGGTCGAAGAACAATCCGGTGCTGATCGGCGAGCCGGGTGTGGGCAAGACGGCGATCGTGGAGGGGCTCGCGCAGCGGATCGTGGCCGGTGAGGTGCCCGACACCCTCAAGGACAAGAGGGTCGTGGCCCTGGACCTGTCGGGCATGGTCGCGGGGGCGCAGTACCGGGGCCAGTTCGAGGAGCGGCTGAAGAAGGTCGTCGAGGACGTCCAGGCCGCCAAGGGCCGGGTCATCCTGTTCATCGACGAACTCCACACCGTCGTGGGCGCGGGGGCGACGGGGGAGGGGTCGATGGACGCGGGCAACATGCTCAAGCCCGCCCTCGCACGCGGTGAACTTCACGTCGTGGGCGCCACGACGATCGACGAGTACCGCAAGTACGTGGAGAAGGACGCGGCGTTGGAGCGGCGGTTCCAGCCGGTGATGGTGCCCGAACCGACGGTCGAGGAGACCGTGCAGATCCTGGAGGGTCTGCGGGACTCCTACGAGGCCCACCACCAGGTCCGGTTCGGCGATGGCGCGTTGGCGGCCGCGGCGGAGCTCTCCGACCGCTACATCACCGACCGTTTCCTGCCCGACAAGGCGATCGATGTGATGGACCAGGCCGGTGCGCGGGTGCGGTTGCGCAGCGTGGGCCGGTCCACGGAGGTGGTCAGCTGCGAGGACCGCATCGCCCAGCTCCGCCGCGAACTCGACCAGGCCGTCTCCGCGGAGGACTTCGAGAGGGCGTCGGAGCTCAAGCGGCAGATCTCCGAGGTGGAGGGCGAACTCGCCGGCATCGAGGAACGCCGCGAGGGCGTGGTGTCGGTGACGGCCGCCGATGTCGCCGACGTCGTCTCCCGCCGTACGGGAATCCCGGTGTCGCAGCTGACGGCAAGTGAGAGGGAGAAGCTGCTCAGGCTCGAGGAGGAGATGCACGCCCGGATCGTCGGCCAGGACGAGGCCGTCACCGCCGTCTCCCAGGCGGTACGGCGCAACCGGGCCGGCATGGGGGATCCGAACCGGCCGGTGGGATCCTTCCTCTTCCTCGGCCCCACGGGTGTCGGCAAGACCGAACTCGCCAAGGCCCTCGCGGCGTTGCTGTTCGGGGACGAGGACCGGATGATCCGGTTCGACATGAGCGAGTTCCAGGAGAAGCACACCGTCGCCCGGCTCGTGGGTGCCCCTCCGGGATACGTGGGCTACGAGGAAGCGGGTCAGTTGACGGAGAAGGTGCGCCGCCGGCCCTACAGCGTGGTGCTGTTCGACGAGGTGGAGAAGGCGCACCCGGACGTCTTCAACACCCTGCTGCAGATCCTGGACGACGGCCGGCTCACCGACGCCCAGGGCCGCACCGTCGACTTCCGGCACTGCGTGATCATCATGACGTCCAACATCGGCGCGCACCGGATCCTGGACCACAAGGGCGATGTGTCGGAGCTGAAGGACGAGTTGATGGAGGACCTGCGGACCAGGTTCCTGCCGGAGTTCCTCAACCGGATCGACGACATCATCGTCTTCCACGGGCTGACCGAGGACGATCTCGGGAAGATCGTGGAACATCTGCTGGACCAGAGCAAACGCCGGGTCCACGCCCAGGGGATGACGCTGGAGGTGACCGAGGCGGCGAAGAAACTGCTGATCGCGCACGGCCACCAGCCGGAGTTCGGTGCCCGGCCGCTGCGCCGCACGATCCAGGCGGAACTCGACAACCGGATCGCGACCCTGCTGCTCAGCGGCGAGGCCGAGCCGGGAGACACCATCGTGGCCGACGTCGAACACGACTCGCTCCACTGTACGGTCCGCAGGAGCAGCGAGCCTGCCGAGGGCGGGGCCGCGTCGGCGCAGAAGTGACGGGGAGGAGGGCTGAGGAGCGCTCCCCCGCACTGTTCACCCGTGCTCGATCTGCTCCCCGATCGACACCACGACCACGCTCGACGGGCCGTCCGGCGTGACGAAGTCGACCGAGTCACCGGGACGGTGTCCGAGCAGCGCGCGGCCGAGCGGGCTGTCGGAGGTGACCAGGTTCTGGTCCAGGGCCTCGGCGACCTCGCCGATCTGGAGCGTCTCCACCGAGCCGTCCGGGAAGCGGACGGTGACCGTGCTGCCCACGCCGACCACGTCCGTGGGGGCAGGACCGGCCACCTCCGCCTGGCGCAGCCGCTCGGTGATGGCCCCGATACGACGGTCCAGGCGATCGAGCTGATTGGCGCGCTGCAACTGCTCGGCCTGGTCGGCCTGGTCGCCCACATCCGTGCGGTCCTGCAGGATTCCGGCGACGAGTCGGCGCTCGTCGTGCAGGTCGGCCAGCTCCTGCTCCAGCGCGCGGCGGGCAGCGGCACTGATCGGCTCCGGGTCACCGGTCATTCCGGCTCCTCTGGTCGAGGGGAGAAACATTGACGAGTCGGGCATTTTTCGCATCGTATCAACGAGTGCCCGAGGTCGTGCCGTCCCGCGCTCGGGGTCGGCGAGGCGGCTGCGGTGGAGGCGCCCGCTGTCCCGATATACGGTGTTTTCAGGTATTTTTCCATGCCTGATTCCCTCTCCCCCAGGAGGTCTCCATGTCCTCGAAGCGACGCCGGAAGAAGAAGTCGCGGCGCAACCATCGCGCCAATCACGGCAAACGGCCCCAGTCCTGAGGACTCGGACGGACACGTACGGGCCTGAAGGGCGCCGGCACCATCGCGGACCGGCGCCCTTCTCGTGTGCCCCGCCGGAAACATGGGCACATCGGGCGGGTGCACCGCCAGACTCGGACACATGAGACTGATGACGTCACCGCGCGCAGTGTCGGCCCCGACCGCATCGAGGTGCGTCACATGACCTCCGCCGTGGTCGTCGGCGGCGGACCCAACGGCCTCGCCGCCGCTGCCCTCCTCGCCAGGTCAGGCCTGCAGGTCAGGCTCCTGGAGGCCGCGGACGAGGTCGGGGGAGGCACCCGCAGCCACGAGGCGATCCTGCCAGGACTCGTGCACGACCACTGCTCGGCCATCCATCCCATGGCCGTCAGCTCCCCGGCGCTGCGCGCGCTGGGCCTCGAACGGCACGGGCTGCGCTGGCTGTTGCCGGACATCGACTGCGTGCACCCGCTGGACGACGGCAGCGCCGGCGTCCTGCTGCGTTCCGTGCCGGACACCGCCCGCATGCTCGGTCCGGACGGTGACCGGTACCGCGCACTCCTCACCACCCCGGTACGTCACTGGGACGCCCTGGCCCACGATGTGATGGGCCCCCTGCCGCGGATCCCCTCGCACCCGCTGCTGCTCGCCCGCTTCGGCCTGCCGACCACCCTCCCCGCCTCCCTCCTCGCCCGCCTCTTCACCACCCCGCGGGCGCGGGCCCTGTGGCCGGGCGTCGCGGCCCACGCCTTCCGTCCCTTGTCACTGCCGTTCACCTCGGCCATCGGGCTCGGCATCCTCACCGCGGGGCATGCCGCCGGCTGGGCCGTGGCCGAAGGCGGCTCACAGTCCATCGCCCGCAGCATGGAAAGCGTGCTGCGCCTGCACGGAGGCAGCGTCCACACCGGCGTGCGGGTCACCGACCACCGGCAGCTGCCGCCCGCCGACGTGACCCTCCTCGACCTCGACCCCGGCCAGGTCGTCGCCCTCTACGGCGACCGGCTCCCGGCCCGGGTGCGCCGTGCGTACCGGCGGTTCCGGCGGGCCCCCGCCGTCTTCAAGCTCGACCTGGCCGTCGAGGGCGGCGTGCCCTGGACGAACGCACACGCACGCCGGGCGGGCACCGTGCACCTCGGTGGCCCGCTCGCCGAGGTGGCCGACGCGGAGCGGGCCGTGGCGGCCGGCCGCATGCCGGAACGCCCCTTCGTGCTGGTCGGCCAGCAGTACCTGGCGGACCCCTCCCGTTCCGCGGGTGACATCCACCCCGTCTACACCTACGCCCATGTCCCGTACGGCTACGACGGGGACGCGACCGACGCGGTACTCCGTCAGCTGGAGCGGTTCGCCCCCGGTGTCCGCGACCGACGCGGTACTCCGTCAGCTGGAGCGGTTCGCCCCCGGTGTCCGCGACCGCGTCGTGGGCCGCCGGGCCACCTCGCCCGCCCGGTTCGCCGCCGCCAATCCCAACTTCACCGGCGGCGACATCATCACTGGGGCCAGTACGGTCCCTCAGCTCCTCCTGGGTCCCCGCCCGACCACCGAGCCGTACTCGACGGGCCTGCCGGGCGTGTTCCTGTGCTCGGCGGCGACCCCGCCCGGTGCCGGCACGCACGGTATGTGCGGCGCCGGAGCCGCGGCGGCCGCGCTGCGCCACCTGGGGGTGCGGGCCGCGTCCCCGCGGTGACCCGCCGTCGGGGCGTATCAGCGGCCACGGCGCCTGGGCGTCGGGTCCGGGCAGCCGGTCTGTTCCGCAGGCGTGCCGTGGTGCCGGGCCAGGCCCTTGCGGTCGTAGGCGCGGGTGCCGAGGACACCCGCACCGATACCCAGGACGAGGGCTGCAGCCGCGGCGATCAGGATCGACAGGACTCACGCTGCCGGAGGCCCTCGATCCGCAGATCCGGAAACCGACGACGAAGGGCACGTACGGGTCGTGTCCGCGATCGGCGCGGTGACCGCCACCGTGATGGCCAACGTCGCGCCGGGCCACACGTCCTCCCACCTGACGGCCGCCGTGTGACGCCCGGCGGCGGACGGAGTGCCCCTCCCGGATACCGCGCAGGTTGTACGGCGCGCCGTCCTACCGCCGCCGGTGGAGCCGGGAGTCAACTCCCGGGTTGGCGACGGCGGAAGCGCCGGCGCATACCTTGTGTGGCGTGCCGAGAGGCACTCGACTACCAGGGGGAACACCATGCGAACGAACATCCTGGCCAAGGCGCTCGTCACCGCCACGACCGCCGTGGCCCTGGCCGCCGGCAGCCTCGCCGCCGCGGGCACCAGCGTCGCCGCTCCCGCGTCGGCCCACCCGGCGTTGGCCGGCGAGGCCGTCACGCCGCAGGCGGTGAACAACCTCGGCCTGAACGCCACCCAGGCCAAGAAGGTCCAGCGCTGGCTGAAGACGTACTGGCACTACACCGGCTCCATCGACGGACAGCTCGGCCCCAACAGCTGGAAGGCCTTCCAGCGCTGCCTGAAGCAGTACTGGGGGTACACCGGCCCGATCGACGGCGTCGTCGGCAAGGGCACGGTCAAGGGCCTGCAGCGCCTGCTGAAGCAGTACTGGGGCTACCCCGGCCCCATCGACGGCATCGCCGGCTCCGGTACCAAGGCCGCCTTCAAACGGTTCGCCGACGGCCACTGAGGGCCACGCCGAGCCGTGTGACCCACTTGCTGCCCTCCGCCCGTCCCGGCGTGATTCCGGGGCGGGCGGAGGCCGTTGACCGGGCATCGGCAGTGCGGAGAGGGCAGGATTCGAACCTGCGTGGACCCAACGGATCCGACCTCGAGCCAACGCTCCCCGGGACCCGATCGACCACTCCGGGCACCTCTCCTCGCTCCCGGCTTCACGGTCTCCCGCTCCGCCGTACAGGTGTCCTGTCCGCTCCCAGGGATGCCGGCCAGGCGGCGGTGTCGTCGGGATGGCGGAAGCGGAGGGTGTCGAGCGGAGCGAAGCGCGGATCGCGGGTGCGGTGCTCGATCTCGCGGCGCCTGGCGGCGTGCTGGGACCAGGCCCACCAGACCGGGTGCTCCCTGCTCAGCCACCCCGCCCAGGTCTCCCTGTTGCCTCCGAGGAGAACCTCACGGGTCACCGTGCGCCGCAGGGACCTGCGCAGGACGCGCGGCATGATCACGCGTCTGGGACAGTCCGGCCATGTCACGGTGTCGGCGCGGCCCCAGAGCAGGTCACGGACCTCGGGTAGCCGAGCGAGTCGACGATCCGACGAGGCCCGGCCGCGAGGCGCGACACCTCCCCGGCGAAGCCGGAGTTGACGGCCCCCCGGGTCCGGTGAAGTGGAGCGCGTCCATCTCGTGGCAGGGAAGGTCTAGTACACCGCTCACACTGCGGGCCAGCGTGGGCTTTCCTGCACCGCTGATCCCCACCACCAAGATCTGCTCCATGGGCGCACGCTACGCCCGGGACTCCCGGGCGGCGGATGTGAGGGACATGTCCGCATAGCGTTCGCCCGCCACCTGCCCGGCGATAGGCTCCAGTACGGCCAGTTCGTCGGCGCTCAGCGTGATCCGGGCGGCCCGGGCGTTCTCGAGCAGGCGGCCACGCTTGCGGGTGCCGGGGATCGGCACCACGGTCAGGCCGTGGACCTCGGCCCGCTGGTGCACCCAGGCCAGCGCGATCTGCGCCGTGGTGGCCCCGTGATCGGACGCGATCCTGTGCAGGGGGGCGAGCAGAGCGGCGTTCGCCTTGGCGTTGTCGCCGGTGAAACGGGGCAGTAGCTGCCGGAAGTCGCTGCCGGACAGTTCCTTGCTCGCGTCGGAGAAGGAGCCGGTCAGAAAGCCCCGGCCGAGCGGCGAGTACGGCACGAAGGCGACCCCCAGCTCGGCGGCAGTGCCCACCACACCGCGCTCCACGTCCCGGCTGAACAGCGACCACTCCGTCTGCACGGCCGCGATGGGGTGCACGGCATGCGCCTCGCGCAGTTCCGCACCGGTGACCTCGCTCAGCCCGAGGTGCTTGACCTTGCCCTCCCGGACCAGCTCGGCCATGGCTCCGACCGACTCGGACAGCGGGACCCCGGGATCGCGGCGGTGCATGTAGTAGAGGTCGATGACCTCGACGTCCAGGCGGCGCAGACTCGCCTCGACGGCCTTCTTGATGTAGCCGGGATCGTTGCGGACCGCACGGTAACCCGGGTCGTCCGCGCGGTATTCGATGCCGAACTTCGTGGCCAGGGTGATCTCGTCGCGGTGCGCTGCCACGAACGGCGCGAGAAACTCCTCGTTGGCGCCGACGCCGTACATGTCGGCGGTGTCGATCAGGGTGACACCCGCCTCGACGGTGGCCTCCAGGGTGTCCCGGGCCGCGGCGTCGTCGGTCTGCCCGTAGGCGGCACTGATGCCCATGGCGCCGAAGCCCTGGACGCCGACGAGGGGGCCGCCGGTGCCCAGTTCGACCTTGCGGATCTGTTCGATGGTGTTGCCCATGATGGCGCTCAGGCCCTTTCCGACGCCCGGCGGGCGTCCGCGTAAAAGTCGATCTTGGTGTCGAGTACGGTGAGTGTGTCGTGCAACTCGGCGATGCGCGCGAGGACTTCGTGCCGGGTCCGCTCCAGCATCCGCTGCCGTTCCTCGTAGGTCTCCGCTCCCTGGCGGACCAACTCGGCGTAGCGCACCATCTCGGCGACCGGCATCCCGGTCAGCCGCAGCTTGCTCACACACGCGAGCCACTCCAGGTCGCGGTTGTCGAACCGGCGCTGGCCGGCGTGCGACCGCTCCACCTGGGGCAGCAGGCCGATCTGCTCGTACCAGCGCAGCGTGTGCGGGCGAAGCCCGGTGAGCGCCGCGACCTCCCTGATGGTGTAGCGGTCCAGGCCATCGGGCCGAGGCGGCTCCGGCACCGCGGGCGCGCAGGCGTCCACGGACGAGGATGTCACGGGGGTGCTGTCGATCACCGTCATGCAGGACACGCTAGGACGTTCAAGTGCGCTTGAAGCAAGTGCGTTCCACACATCGCCTCTTCGGCACCGCCCGGGACCGGAAGCGGTGGGGGCCCAGGCCCGGATATCAGGGGTGGAGCTTCTGCTGCGCGGCGAGCATGGCGACGAACTTCTCGATGCGCGCCGCCCGCGTCTGCGGCCTCTTGGCGTCCTGGACGCGGTAGAGGATCGCGTACCGGTTGCGGCCGTCCAGCGTCGCGAAGAAGTCCCGCGCCTGGGGACAGGCATCCAGGGCCGCCTGGAGGTCATCGGGTACCGTCGCCGTGCGCTGACCCTCGTACGCCGCCTCCCAGCGGCCGTCCGCCGTGGCCTTCTCCACTTCCCGCAGGCCGGCCGGTCGCATCCGGCCCCGCTCGATGAGCTCGGTGGCCTTCTCCCGGTTCACCTTCGACCACTTGCTGCCCGGCCGGCGAGGGGTGAAGCGCTGCAGCCAGTGCCGCTCGTCCAGCTTCTTCTTCTGCCCGTCGATCCAGCCGAAGCAGAGCGCCGACTCCAGCGCTCGCGCGTAGTCGACGCCCTCCTGCCCGGAGCCTGCCTTCGGGATCTTCAGCCAGATGCCCCGCACGCCGGCGTGATGCTCCTCCAGCCACTTCTCCCAGGCCTCCTGCGTGGCGAAGGCCAGGACCGGATCGGCCCCGTTCCCTGCTGCACCCGTCTGCGCTGCACCCGGCATGCGCCACATCAAAACCCACCCCGGGGGCGCGGTCAATCACAGGGGGGACATGCCCCGACGACGGTGCAGGGTGCCGCTCTCAGTCCGCCAGTTCCGTCTTGCCGAACAGGGTGGCACAGCCCGACGGGAGCCGGCTGAGGACATGGTTCAGCTCTCCGCCGCTGACGCTGTCGGCAACCGTGGTCAGGACCGCGCCGGTGTCCCACCGGGCCGTGCCCGGCCTGCCGCCGATCCGCTCGGCGACCCGGCGGTGGAACTCCTCGATCCCGAAGCCCTCCGGCTGCCCCTGCTCGGCGTCGGCCGGACCGGGACCCAGGGGGCCGGGCAACTGGGAGGCGAGGTCGTCGATCTCCCCAGGGCTGATCCGCTGCGCCAGCACACTCAGCACGGCCTGCGTGACCTCCGCCGCTGCGAGCCGGCTGTCGTACTCGCCGCGCTCGCGTACCCGGGCGAGGAACTCGTCGTACCCCATCGTCACCTCCACTTCGGTGCCGTCCACCCCTGTGTCGTGTCCACGGCACCCGAGTCGTCTCGAAGGTGTGCGGGGCATACGCCGGACCTCTCGGTCGCAGTACCCAGCCCGCCGGGGGACGCGCGTCCGAATCCGGTGGACCCGCCTGCGTGAGACCGCGGGCCCGGGTTACCCGGCCGGTATGCCGAAGCCCGGTATGCCGAAACTGCGTCTCCCCGGCCGCGACCACCGCCACCGCGACGACGCCCCGCGGCCGCGTGTGCCGGCGCCGGAGGAGGCCGGGCCCGACCAGAGGGTCGAGCGGGCCGCGCCCGACACCCCCGCGCAGCTGCCCGAGCGGGCCTGGGGCGCCGTGCTGAAGGGCTCGCTGCGCGAGTTCCAGGACGACGAGCTGACCGACCGGGCCGCCGCCCTGACCTATTACGGGGTCCTCGCCCTGTTCCCGGCGCTGCTGGTACTGGTCTCGCTGCTGGGCATCGTCGGCAGGTCGGTCACCGACAAGGTGCTGACCGACCTCAGGCACCTCGCGCCCGGCTCCGCCCGGGACATCCTCACCAGGGCCGTGGAGCAGCTGCAGCACCACGCCGGCACCGGCTCGGTGATGGCTGTCGTCGGCATCGTACTGGCGGTGTGGTCGGCCTCCGGGTACGTGGCCGCCTTCATCCGCGCCGCCAACGCCGTCTACGACATGCCGGAGGGCCGCCCGGTGTGGAAGGTCCTGCCGGTGCGGATCGCCCTCACCGTCGTGCTGATGCTGCTCGCCGTGACCGGCGCCCTCATCGTCGTCTTCACCGGCAGCCTGGCCCGGCACGCGGGCCGGGCGCTGGGCGTCGGCGACACGGCCCTGACGGTGTGGTCGATCGCGAAGTGGCCGGTGCTGGTCCTGCTGGTCACGGTGATGATCGCGATCCTTTACTGGGCGACGCCGAAAGCCAGGGTCAAGGGCTTCAGGTGGATCACCCCGGGCAGCGTCCTCGCCCTGACGATCTGGATGATCGCCTCCGCCGGGTTCGCCTTCTACGTCGCGAACTTCGCCTCCTACAACAAGACCTACGGCACCATGGCGGGCGTGATCGTCTTTCTGGTCTGGCTCTGGATCAGCAATCTGGCGATCCTGCTCGGCCTGGAGTTCGACGCGGAGACCGTGCGCCAGCGGGCCATCGCCGGCGGACTTCCGCCCGGGGCCGAGCCCTACACCCAGCCGCGCGACACCAGGAAGTGGGACGAGGACGACGTACGCCGACTGCACGGGACATGACCCGGGCCGTGCGGGGCGGGGCGAACCGGGCCCGAGAACACGGTACGCCCCGCTCGCTCACGCCGCGTACCCGCCGTCCACGGAGAGCTCCGCTCCCGTCACGTACGCCGCCTCCGGCCCCGCCAGGCAGGCCACCGCGGAGGCCACCTCCTCGGCCGTGCCGAAGCGGCCGAGGGCGGTCATCGCCGCCTGGGCGGACGCGAAGGGACCGTCCGCGGGATTCATGTCGGTGTCGGTCGGGCCCGGATGCACGACGTTCGCCGTGATCCCGCGCCCGCCCAGCTCACGGGCCAGCGCCTTCGTCAGCCCGACCACCGCCGACTTGCTCATCGCGTACAGGGTGGCGCCGGGACCCGGCGTGTGGTGGGTGATGCAGCTGCCGACGGTGATGATCCGGCCGCCCGGCGCCATGAGTACGGCAGCGGCCTGGGCGGCCAGGAACATCCCGCGGATGTTCACGGCGATCAGGCGGTCCACGTCGGCGAGCGAGAGACTCTCCAGCGGCTGCATCAGCCCGAGGGCCGCGTTGTTCACGAGGATGTCCAGGCCGCCGAGCGCCTCGGCCGCTCGTCCCACCGCGCCCGCCGCCTCCTCCGCGTCCGCGGCGTCGGCGCGCAGGGCCACCGCCCGCCGACCCTGCGCCTCGACGGCCCGCACCACGTCCTGCGCCGCCTCCTTCCCGTGCACATAGGTCACGGCCACATCCGCGCCCTGCCGCGCCAGGCGCAGCGCCGTCGCCGCGCCGATGCCCCGGCTGCCGCCGGTGACCAGGGCCTTCCTACCGTCAAGGGTTGCCTGTGAAGTCATGTGTCCATCTCACCGGCGAGGCGCGCTGGAGGCTGGCGGCGAACGGACCTCGAGCTGACGTCCCGGAGGACGGCGTTGTCAGTGGCGGGCCGTAGTGTGCGGAACACGGCCCGTTTCCGGATGCGATGGGGGTAATGGTGGTGCGCAGGCCGGTCGAAGGAGAAGTCCATGTCCACTACGGCCAGCTCTACGTCGAGAGCGATCCGGACAGCTACGGCCCGGACCTCGCGGAGGCGTTCGCCGGCCAGTGCTCAGGGCTGTGCGGCGCGGCGATCCCCGGGACCCTGTGGCTGACGACGGGACTTCATACGGGTGACGTCGGCTTCACCGCCGAAGTGCACGACGAGGCACCGCCGTTGGACCCGGACTGGGAGGATGTCGTGGAGGTGTCCTTCCGGCCGGTCTCGGACAGCACCGCGCTCGTGCTGTGGGGAGGCGAAGGCTCCTGGGAGCTGGACCTGGAGAAGACCGACTACCGGGTCCGCTACTGCGCCAAGGGCATGGACGCGGCGAGCGACGAGGACACCCGTCTCGACGGTGAGCCACAACTGGACTGCTATCTGCTGCAGTTCTGGCCCGCGCCGCCCGTGCCGGACCGTGTCGTGAGACAGAGCTCGAGGACGGCTGTGTACTGGCACGACTACGCCCGTCGGCTGCCACCGCCTCCCACACCGGCCGAACGCGCCGAGACCCTGCGCCAGGCCCGCCTCGCGCAGGAACAGCAGGAGAGAGAACGCGAACTGGCCTACGAACGCTGGGAGTGGGGCGGCCGGGCGCCGAGCCAGGCGCTGCGCGACGTCGACGGAAACGTGCGCGGTCTGCTCGACTTCGACGCGGCGCTCGTGCACGCCGTAGATGCGGCGGGCCCTGTCACACAGCGTGCCGTGGCCCTGCTGGCCGCGCGCCGCGCGTGCGAGGCGGCGGGTCTCGCACAGCTGGACTGGATCGCCGCTGGCCTCGCGGCCGTCGCCGAGGGCCGGCCGCTGCCACCGCCGCTCGACGACGAGGACCACGTGTGGCGGGCCCTCGACGCCGACCCGCGGGTCCCGGACCGGACCGTCGGCCGGGCCGTGCCGCCCGAGCGCCCGCCCTTCGAAGCTCCGGCGCCGGCCTGGGACGAGGTGTCCCTGCCGATTCCCGTGGCCGAGGCGACAGCGTGCGGTCCCGCGGCCGACTGGGCAACGGCGCCGACGTCGCCGGCACCGCCGCTGCCCGAGCCCACGGGAGCGACGCAGTACACCGTGTGGGTCACGATCGGCGAGCCGGGACCCTCCCTGCCCGTCTCGCAGCCGCACATGGCCGTTCCCGCGTTGCTCGCCGTCGCCGAGCCCGACCCGCTGCGGGCGGCTCTCGACGCGGTGTACGCGGGCGTCGCCACGTACGGCGAGGACTACCCGGCCCTGCTACGGGAGGTCTGGTCGGTGTGCGGGGGCAGGCGCACGTAGCAGCCGGACCGTGGTGACCGTGCCCTCAGGCGGTGTGCAGGGCCGAGCGGAGGGTGCGGGCGGCCGGGTCGATCGCGGCCTGGGCCGCATGCGTCTTGCACAGGGCGTCGAGCATGACGAAGTCGTGGATGATGCCCTGGAAGTGTAGGGCGGTGACCGGCACTGCGGCCTCGCGCAGCTTGTTGGCGTAGGCCTCGCCCTCGGTGCGCAGCACGTCGGCCTCGCCGGTGATGACCAGCGCCGGGGGGAAGTCCGGTCAGCTGCTCGGTGGTGGCGCGCAGGGGGGAGGCGGTGATCTGGGCGCGTACAAGCCCACGTTGCTCCACACGAAACGTCTCCTCTGATCCCGAGGCCGTCGACGGATGCGGATGCGGATGCCGAGGCGTATCGGGCGCTCGTCGCCGCTGCGGGCTCGCCGGGGTCCGCGCCCCCCGACGAGCCCGAGATCGCTTACGAGTTGTTCCGCCGTGGTATCGATGCTGCTGCGCGATCGAGGCGGTCTCCGACGTGCTGGACGCCGCTGTCGCGACCGGGCGGAAACGGCTGCGGGCGACGGTGCGGGCCTGGAACGGCGTTCCAGGGGCTGGAGAAGCCCGGCTTCGAGCGTGTTCGGGTCGGCACCGACGACGGCACCGAGTCGGTGCGGCTCACCCGCGTGCTGCCGTGACGAACAGGTGCGACGTGCACGGGCAGATCGGTCACCCGGGCGATGCCGTGGAGCGGGCGCGCCGATGGGCCGCGACGCGTTCGCGGGTCGCGCAGCGCCGGGAGCAGTAGCGGCGTTCGGGGCCGGGCCCCTGGGTGATGAAGACGTTCCGGCAGGCTGCCGACGCACAGATCCTGCCGGGCGGGAGTTGGCGGTCCCAGACCAGAACGGTCAGGGCCAGGCAGGACGAGGCGAGGAGCCACTCACCCCAGGGAGCGTCGTCGTCTCGGTCGAGGTGGGGATGCCAGGGTGTGGCCCCACCGTGTGAGGTGAGGCGGAGCGGCCCGGTGTGCTCGCCCAACAGGCGGTTGAGGACGACGGCGGCCTCGCCGGCGTGCTCGGCGGCGAAGACCTCCCGCACGCGGCCCGCGGCCTCGCGCATCTCCGAGACATCCCGGGAGGTGAGGTCCACCGGACCCCTCTCGCCATGGGCGAGGAGCACCTCCGCCACCCGGCCCGGGTCGGGGCGGTCCTCAGCGAGGGCGTTGACGAGAGCGGCGGTGCGGCGGGCCATGGTCAGGACGGAGTGCCGGGTGGACCAGTCGCCGTCGGCATCGATGCTGGGGGACACCGGTGCACTGTAACGCATATTGCGGAGTTTTGAGTTACCTCCGTAACGTCATTCCGGTGATAAGGCGTTATGTGATGGCCCGCTATTTCGCGGGCGCGGTCGTGGCCCGCGTCGGGGACGAGATGTCGGGACCGGCGCTGATGCTGTGCGGATACGCGGTCGCCGGCTCGGCCGCCGAAGCCTCGGCGCTGCTCGCGGGCATCACGGCCGCGGCGGCGGCAGGCGGCCCCGTGCTCGGGGCGGTGCTCGACAGACAACAGCGGCCGGGACGGCTGCTGGCCGCCGCGCTCGTCCTGTACGCGACCGGCCTTGCGGTGATCCTCGTGGGACTCGGCCGGCTTCCGCTCGGCGTCACCGTGCTGATCGCAGTCTTGACCGGGCTGTTGGGACCGGCACTGTCGGGCGGCTGGACGGGCCAGTTGCCGAGGGTGGCCGTCGGGGGGCGGCTGTCACGGGCCAACGCGCTCGACGCCATGACCTTCGGCATGGCGAGCCTGTCCGGTCCGGTCCTCGCCGGTGCCCTGGCCGAGGTGCTGGGGGCGTCGACGGCCGTCGTGGTGGCGGCGGCGCTCATCGGTTCCGCGGCACCCGCGGCGTGGATGCTGCCGGCGCGCTCCGCGCGGGTGCCGGAACCACGGCCCGCTGCGCTCATCGGTGACCTCGTCGCCGGAACGCGGATCATCGTGGGGAAACCCCGGCTGGCCCGGGCGACCCTCGCCTCGGTCGTGTGCTGTGCCGCGCAGGGCATGCTGACGGCCTGCGTCCCGATGCTGGGGCAGCGTGTCCTCGGCGGAGCGGGGCGCGGCGCGCTGCTGCTGTCCTGTGCGGCCGTCTCGGCCCTGGCGGCAAACGCCGTACTGGCACGGTTCCCGCGGCGCGTCGCCCCCGACTCGATCATCTGGGCCGGCGCCCTGGTCCAGGCCGGCGCGTTCGCCCTGGCGGCGACAGGCCGCCCGGCGGTGCTCGTCCTGGCCCTGCTGCTGACCGGCATCGGTGACGGGCCGCAGCTCACCGCCTTGTTCGCGATACGCCACCGGGAGGCTCCGCCCCGTCTGCGCGGCCAGATCTTCACCACGGGCGCCAGCCTGAAGATCACCGCCTTCGCATCGGGCGCGGCGGTCGCAGGCCCGCTGGCGACCTGGTCGGTTCCCGGCACACTGGCCACGGCAGCGGGCGTGGCGGCCTGCGCGGCGCCGGCCTTCTTCGCCGTACCGCTGCACACCGGCGAAGCCGCCGAGGGATCCCTGCGACCGGACTGATCCTTTGCCCGCTCCGCGACTGGCCGGTCGTGGCACCCGGCGGAGCGGTGGGATCCGCGGGACTGCGCAGGTACGACAGACCGGGGCGCCCGGAGAGCCGGGTCTCGCCGACGACGGCGCACCCCGAACGGGCCAGGACGGCCCGCGATGCCGCATCGTCCAGGGTCGTCGCGGCACGCAGCGCCGTCGGTCCGCAGCGGTGGGCGGCCAGGCCGCAGATCTCCCGCACGGCCCAGGTGGCGGGCCCCGGCCCGCGGCACGTTCTGCGATGCGATACCCGAGTTCGGCGGCGCCGTCCGCGACATCCACCGGCATTCATCCGGCCCAGCACCTCGTCTCCGGCGCCCATCAGCACGTGGACGTAGCAGAGGCCGGCCCCCTCGGCGAGCAGGGCACGCAGCCGCTCGTCGAACCGGGCGAAATGGTCATCGCCCCGGGTCGGGGACGGACGCGGCGAAGTATCCCGGGCTCTCCTGCTCGAACGCGAACAGCGCGGGGGCGTGAGCCGGACGGACCGGCTGTATCTCGGGCATGGACCGCAATATAGGCAAGTTGTATAAGCAAGTTGTACGTGTAAACCATAACGATCTCGGTCCCAACCCTTGCGCGCCCACCGATCCGCCCTAGCCTCCGGGCATGGCATTTCTCTCCAGTCGCCGCAGAAGGGTCCGTCTTGCTCCCGAGCTCGACGACCAGGACCTGGGCAAGCTGCTGAAGTCACTCGTGGCGACCACCAGGACCGGCACCATCGCGACCAGCGACCTGTGTGTGGCGCAGATGTCCCGCCTCCTGGAGCAGGAGTCCGGCGACTGGGACCGCCGGGGGCATCGCATCGACGTCCTGGCGGGATACCTCTCCGGCTCGCATCTGTCCCGGTCCTGGGCCACGCGCGAGCCCCGCAGCGTGGACGCACTCGTCCTGCACGCCTGGACCCAGGTCGCGCAGGGCCGCGCACAGGGGCGCCTGGAAGACCCCGCCGGCACCGTCCAGACCTGTCTGCGCGCCGCCGAACTCGCCCCCGAGGACCCCACGCCCTGGGTGGCCCTCCTCGCGGTGGCACGCCTGGAACGCCGGGAGCAGTCGCAGGTCTTCGGGGTGTGGAACGAGGTGCTCGCACGCGATCGCTGGAACCGCGAGGCCTACCTGAACATGCTGGCCTACCTCAGCCCGGACGAGGCGGGGTCGCGCATCCAGGTCCTGGAGTTCGTGGACACCCTGCGCGCCCGCATGCCCGCCAACGCGGCGTGTGTGGGGACCGAACTCACCGCTCAGGTCCACCAGTACCACGCCATCCTCAACCGCGGCGGGCTCGAGGCGCTGGTGGCACGGAACCACTGGTCCCATGCCATGGCCACGCAGGCCCTCGACCGCGCGGTACACACCTGGATCCAGCCGGGGTTCCTCCGTCACGCCAAGGCGCTCGCAGACCTCAACGTCCTCGCCTACTCGCTGGTCGCCGCGGACCGGCGCGCCGAGGCGCGTGCCGTCTTCGAGCAGATCGGCGGCGTCGTCACCGCGTGGCCCTGGCAGGCCGGGGGCAACCCGGTGGCCGAGTTCGACCAGACGCGACAGAGGTCCATGGCCGGTTTGTGAGCCGTGGAACCCACCGCACGTCAGCTGTGCCGGGTCGCCCCGTCCGGAACGCGCCGACTCTTGTCGGTGCAGGACGGGGCGAGGTCGCCAGGGCTCATTCGGCAGCGTCGGGCCGGGACTCCTCCGCGTTCGCCGCCGCCGACTCGGCTGCGGTGGCGAGGGTGTAGAAGACGGACGAGCCCTGCTTGGTGCGCTGGGCGGCGTTGCGGGCGACGAGGTTCTCCAGGGTGGTGCGGATGACCTTGGTCTGGATCTCCCGGTCCGGATGTGCCTTGCCGAGCGCCTCGGAGACCTCCGCCGCGGAGCGGGGCTCCTGCTGCTCGGCGAGATGGCGGCGGACCAGTTCGATGAGCGTGGGCTGGGCGGCCTGACCCGTCGCCTTCTTCGCCGGGGCCTTCGGCGGGGAGACCTTCGCCGCCGGGGACTTCGTCGCTTCGGGCTTCTTGGCGGGCTGCTGCTTCCCGCGCCCGGACTGCTCCGGGGCCGCCTTCTTCGGCGTCCGGCGCGTCTCGGAGGCGGTGGTGGTCTTCTTGCGCGGGGCGGGCACCACGGCGCCCTCGGTCGGGGCGGGGGTGCTGACCGACGTCGCGACACCGAGCGCCTGCCGCATGTTCACCAGGATCGTCTGGTCGTGCTGCAGAGCGGCCAACTGCTCCTGAAGCGCCGCGATTTCGACGGTGATGCGTTCCTGTTCCTTGACGTTGTGCTCGAGGTCGTTGGTCACCTGGCTGACGTACTGCGAGGTCAACTCGGTGACGGGGGCGGTGGGCTCAGGCATCTGTGGCTCCTATCGTGACTCTGGTGCGCTCCCATCGCCTCCGGTCGCGGCAGGCGGGGAACGGGAGTTGTCCTGCGGGTCCCCCGACACATGGATGATACGGATGGACCGGCGGGTTTCCACCGAGTGAACCCTGTGCGTTGCCCGGTGGTGTGCCGTTCTCCCTCCATGTCACTCTTCCGATGTCTCCTGCCGGAGCAGATCGGGATGCGGGAGCGGACATTCCCCCGGCATCATGCCGTGATGGGATCCTTCACTGCGTACGACGGCGCCGAACTCGCCTACCGTGTCTCCGGGGACGGCGCACCCGTGGTGTGCCTGCCCGGCGGCCCGCAGCAGTCGACGTACCTGGGCGACCTGGGAGGACTGTCCGCGCACCGGAAGCTGATCAGGCTGGACCTGCGGGGCACCGGGCGGTCGGCCGTACCCCGGGACCTCGCGGCCTGCCGCTGTGACCGGCTCGTAGACGACGTGGAGGCCCTGCGCCGGCATCTTGGCCTGGAGCGGATGGACCTGCTCGCACACAGCGCCGGAGCCAATCTGGCCGTGCAGTACCTGAGTCGGCACCCCGAACGCATCGGCAAGCTCGCGCTCATCACACCGAGCGTCCGGGCAGTCGGCCTGACCATCACCGACCGGCTCCGGCGCGAGACCGTACGGCCCCGCCGGGACGAGCCGTGGTTCCCGGCGGCGTTCGCGGCCCTGGAAGCGATCGGGACGGGCGCGGCCACGGCCGAGAACTTCCGGGCCATCGCGCCGTTCTCCTACGGCCGTTGGAACCAGGTGGCCCAGGCGCACAAGGCAGCGGAGGACGAACAGCTGAACCGGGACGTGGTGGCCGCGTTCGGCGCCGAGGGCGCGTTCGATCCGGATGCCACCCGCGCCGCGCTCGCCCGGTTCGAGGCACCGGTTCTGCTGCTCGCCGGAGAGGTCGACCCGGGTGCCCCGCCGCCCGCGACAGCCGAGTTCGCGGCCCTCTTCCCGAAGGCCGAACTCGTCGTACAGCCCGGAGCGGGACACTTCCCATGGCTGGACGACGCCGACCGGTTCGTGGCAACCACCGCCACGTTCCTGCGCGAAACGGCCACCCACGGACCGTGAAACCGTCGGGCCCCGGAGCCGGGCGAATCCCGCCGCGTAGCATCACGATCATGGCGGACTGGGAGATACGTCCCGCGTCGGCGGCGGACGTCGAGGCGGTGGCCGAGCTGAGGGCCGTGGTGCTCAGAGCGGATCTGGAGCGTCTCGGGCGGTACGACGAACACCGGGTGCGGCAGCGGCTGCGGGACGGGTTCGCACCGGAGCACACCTGGGTGATCGAGGCGGGCGGTGCTCTGGCCGGTTGCGTGGCGCTGCGGCTGGGCGTGGACACCCACTGGCTGGAGCATTTCTACCTGGACACGAGCCTGCAGGGCAGAGGCGTCGGATCGGCCGTGCTGCGGCTGCTGCTGGAGCGGTGCGACCGCGAGGGCACCCGGGTCCGGCTGATCGTGCTCCGGGGCAGCCGGGCACAACGGCTCTACGAGCGGCACGGCTTCGCTGTCGAGAGCGGGGATCCGGTGGATGTGGTCATGGTCCGCGACCCCGTGTCCGCCCATGTGCCCGCACCCCACGCCGAAAGCGCGAACGAGGAGCAGCAGCCGCTGGAGGCGCACGACGCATCCCTCGGCGCTCAGGCGCCCACCGGTGCCCGCTCGTCCAGGAGACCGGCCGCGACCAGGTCGGACCACACCTGACCCGGGACGTCCGACCGGAACGCGGCGATGTTGTCCCGCACCTCCTCCGGCGAACGCATCCCGACCACGATGCCGGCGACCGCGGGATGCAGCAGCGGGAACGCCATCGCCGCCTGCGGGAGCGTCACACCGTGTGCCTCGCACACGGCCGCGATCGCCCGTGCCCGCCGGAGGATCTCCGGTGAGGCCGGGGCGTAGTCGAAGGACGCTCCCTCGGCCGGACGGGGCGTGGCGAGCAGGCCGGAGTTGAAGACCGAGGCGGCGAGGACGGACACCCCGCGTTCGGTGCAGGCGGGCAGCAGGTCGTCGAGCGCGCTGTGGTCCAGCAGTGTGTAACGGCCGGACAGCATCACCACATCGACATCGGTCTCCTCGACCAGCCTGGTCAGCATGCCCGGGTGGTACATGCCCGCGCCGACGGCGCCCACGACACCCTGCGAACGCAGCTCCGCCAGCGCCGGGTACCCGTCGCGCAGCGCGTCCTCGAAGTGCTCCTCGGCGTCGTGGAGGAACAGCAGGTCGATGCGGTCCACGCCCATGCGCGCGAGGGAGTCCTCGACACTGCGCAGGACACCGTCGCGGGAGAAGTCCCACACACGGCGGTGGGTGGCGGGCACGTGGAAGGGCAGGTCCTCGCGCCCGGCCGGGTCCTGCTCCACGAGCAGCCGCCCGACCTTGGTCGAGAGGGTGAACTCGTCCCGGGGCACGCCCTTGAGGAACTCGCCGGTGCGGCGCTCGGAGTGCCCGATGCCGTAGTGCGGTGACGTGTCGAAGGAGCGGATGCCGCAACTCCAGGCCGCCGCCAGCGTGTGGGTGGCGGTGTCGTCGTCGAGCGGTGCGAAGAGGCCGCCCAGGGGACCGCCACCGAAGCCCAGTTCCGTGACCTCCACCGCGCTGCGCCCCAGCCGGGTCGTCCTCATCCGTTCGGTCCTCCCTGTACGGCGTCCACGCACGACCTACGGAGTGTCGCGCCGCCGGACCCGGCATTCCACCCGTTTTACGGCCCGGGACGGGCACGAGGGCCGGTGCCGGTGCCGGTGCCGGTGCCTACAGAGGGTTCCCGCGCAGCCAGGTCAGCACCTGCTGGGCGTGCCCGTTCGGCGGGAAGACCGGGTAGAAGACATGCTCGATCACACCGGCGCGGAGGACGAGCGTCAGGCGCCTGAACAAGCGCATCCCCTCGACCTCGAACGTGGGCAGACCGAGCGTGTCGGCAAGGCCGAGGGCGGGGTCCGAGAGCATGTCGAAGGGCAGTCCCAGCCGCTCCACCACCTCGCGCTGGTAGTCGGTGTCCTGACTGGACAGCCCGTGGACACGGCCCGCGCCGGCTTCGAGCAGGTCGTGGAAGTGGTCGCGGAAGCCGCATGACTCGGGCGTGCAGCCACGGGCTCCGGGAATCGAGTTCCAGCCCTCCGGCAGGTCGGTGCCGGGGCGGCCGGTGAGGGGGTAGACGTAGACGACCGTGCGCCGGGGCCCGAGCGCGTCCAGGCGGACCGTTCGGCCCGCTGTGTCGAGCAGCTCGAGGCCCGGTACCTCCATGCCCGGGAGGTGGTCCGCCGCGCCGTCGTCCTCGGGGACGGGCAGGTCCGCCGGCAGCGTGAGGTAGTCCATGCGTCCGGTGCCTCTTTCCCCGGGCGGTACGGCGCGGCTGCCCCGCTGGGCGGCGGCGTTCAGGTTGGCGATCAGCCTCGCGCGGCGGGCGCTCAGGGACTCGATGCGCTCGGTGAGCTCGTCGATGGCCTCGCGGTACCCGGCGAGGGAGGCGGGACAGTCGTCCGCGTGTGCCCGTCCGGCCGCCAGGCACTCGAGGAACGGCCGCGTGCGCTCCACGGGGATACCGAGCCGGTGGAGCGTCCTGATCTCCCGCACGAGGCGTACGTCGTCCTCGCCGTAGTCCCGGTAGCCATTGGGCAGGCGCTCGGGTGCGATCAGCCCCAGCGACTCGTAGTACCGCACCGCTTTCGCCGTCACCCCGGCCCGACCCGCCAGCTCACTGATCCTCATGCCGTTCACCTCACCCAGACGCTAAACCCTGCCCCTGGGGGCAAGGTCAAGGCGGCCGGTGATCGGGTGCCCGCCTCAGCGGACGACGTCGAGAAGCATGATCCCCACGGTGCGCCTCAGTTGCGTACGCGGCCCCGTACGGTTCCGTGTGCCGCAGATGCTCGGCCCCGTCCTCGCACAGAGGAGCCGGCATCGAGCTGTCGTTGGCCGTGGACGCGGCTTCGGAACAGCAGGAGACCGACCGCGGCGACGGGGTGGAGGAGGGAACGACCACGGAGCAGCACGACGAGCCGTACCTCCCAGCGGCCTTCGCCGCGCGGCCGGGGCACCGCCCACAGCGTGGCCTCGCGGAGTCGGTGCCCCAGGCGTGCCTCGAACGGCGTGCCGGAGAGGCGCCGTCCCGCGGCCGCCTCCCACCACGCCCGCAGATCGCACGGCCGTCACCGTGCGCCTGCCGCAGAGACGCCCAGCGGCCAGGTACCCGTACGGATCCCTGCAGTTCGGCGGTGACAGGGCGCGCCGCGCCGTGGAGCACGCCCGCCACGACCGTGACCGTACCTTCGTCTCCGAGGACGTGCTCCAGCCGTACCGCCGGTTCGCTTCCCGCCCGCCGTTCGACGATCCGCAGCCGCTCCGGTTTCCGGCGCGGACGGTTGTCGGCCTCGACCTCGTACACCGCGCCCCGGTACCAGATGTTCGCCCTTCGCCGCACGATGGCGCCGCGCCCCGGCTACGCGAAGGGGTACGACCGCGGTGGCCGGGCGTCGAGGACAGTGCCGCCACGCACCGGCGTGGCTGCCCTGCCTGGGCCGCTTCGACGCCGTCCTCGAGGGAGTCAGGAAGAGTCGCGGGCCAGCTGCCGCAGGACGTCCATGGCCTCCTCGGCCTGCTCGTAGGGCACGAAGAGGTGGTCGTGGTGGAAGCCGGCGACGACGTTGCAGCTCAGCTCGGCGTCGGCGAGGGCGCGGGAGACAGCGGCGGTCAGCCCGACCGCGGCCAGCGCGGAGTGCACCCGCAAAGTGATCCATCCGGCCACATAGTCGTACGCCATCCCCGCCGCGTCCGCCTCCGCCTGGGGCACGACGAGGGTCAGGCCCTCCTGTTCGGCCACCGTCACCACCGGGGTGACACCGGATGGCACGCCGCCCTCCGCCATGGTGAAGACATAGCGTCCCGGATTCAGTTCCGGACGCATGCCGCTGAGCAGTGTCTGCAGATCAGTCTCGCCGGTCACGGACCCACCCTACGGGGCGACCGGCCGCTCGCCGGGGAGGCGAGCGGTGACGGTCACGGCGTCGCCACCGGCGGCATGGCGCTCGGCCTCCCGGTCGCGGCCAGGTGTGTGCGTGCGTCCGCGTCCGGGCGGACCGGGAAGCGGTGGCCTAGTTCCGGTCCGCCCCGACGGTGGCGTCCGGCGACATGGCGGCGTCCAGGACGGCCATGCCGCAGGCGGCCACGCCTACTCAACACACCTCGACGGCCTTACCCCTGAGCTAAGTTGACGCGATGCGCTTCGCTTTCAAGACATCGCCGCAGGGCACCTCGTGGGAGGCCATGCTCGATGTATGGCGTGCGGCCGACGAGATCGAGATCTTCGAGTCCGGATGGACCTCCGACCACTTCCAGGCCATGCACGGCACGAACGCGGCGACACCCCGACTGGAGGGCTGGATCAGCCTGGCGGCACTGGCCCAGGCCACCCGGAGGCTGCGGCTGGGCACCCTGGTGACCGGTATCCACTACCGTCACCCGGCGATCCTCGCCAACATGGCCGCCACACTCGATGTCATCTCCCACGGACGGCTGGAACTCGGCATCGGGACGGGGTGGAACGAGGAGGAGTCGCGCGCGTACGGCATCGAGCTCGGCACGCCGCGACAGCGGAGCGACCGCTTCGAAGAGGCCTGCGAGGTGCTCACCGGTCTTCTCGGGCCCAAGCGGACCACCACCTTCAAGGGCGCCTACTACGAGCTGTCGGACGCGCGCTGCAACCCCAAGCCCGTTCAGCGCCCTCATCCACCGCTGTGCATCGGCGGCAGCGGGGAGAAACGCACGCTGCGCACGGTGGCCAGGTTCGCCCAGCACTGGAACTTCGACACCGGGACCCCGGCACAGTTCCGCAGGGCACGCGAGGTGCTGTTCGAACACTGTGACCGTGTCGGGCGCGATCCCGCGGAGATCCGCCTCTCGGCCCAGGTCCGCTTCACCGACGATCCGGCCGAAGCCGCCGCCGGCGCTGCCGCCTTCGCCGCCGAGGGCGCCGAACTCGCGATTGTCTACCTGCCGTTGCCCTACTCACCACACATACTGGAGCCCTTGGCACAGGAGTTGGCCCGGCTCCTCTGACGGGGCACGGGGAGGTCGTCCGCCGCCGCTTCTAGAGTGATCCACATGCCGATACCCGTACACGTCCTCGCACACCGCCCCTTGACCGTCGAGGCCGTTGCCGAGTTCGTCGCGCTGCCCTTCGTGCCGTACGTTCCCGAAGACGTGGATGCCGTTGACGAGGAGACAGCGCGTCGCGGCTGGAACTGGGAGCACGAACTGGTCTGCGACTCCTTCCGTACCGCTGACCAGCATGTGTTGTGCAGTGACGGCCTCAGCCCGTTCGGAAGCCTCGACGCACGGTACTTCCTCGTCTTCGGCGAGATGTACCCCGTCGACCCGGACGATGAGTCCATGGCCAACGGCCCGTGGCTGTCCGGCTATCTGGACGGCTGGCGGCAACTGCCCGGCTGGACCACCCAGGAACCGTGCACGGACCAGGACTGCGAGGCCGTCCTCGCCCAGGCGGCACAGGCGGTGACCGAGTGCCTGGGCGCAGCCGCCGCACGGACGGTCGTGTCGTCCGCCACCGTCGTCACCGGGCCCGCGCTGACACATCGCATCTGGCGCACGCCCACTCACGTCCTCGTGGTCGGGCCGTCGGCCGACAACGGCCCGTACGGTTACCTCACCCATCTGCAACTGTCCTGCACCCCACTCAGCTGCGGTCCGGAACTGCCCCCGGCGGGCGACGAAGACGGCTTGGCCGCATGGATCACCGCACACGTCGACTGGTGACCCCCGGACTCGGACGGCGCTGCCGGTACCCTGCACCAGATGGGAGTCGGTACCGAACAGACCCGACTCGTGGTGCTGCGCGGCAACAGCGCCTCGGGCAAGTCCTCCGTCGCGGCGGGTGTCCGCGACCGGTTCGGCCGTGGGCTGGCCCTCGTGGAACAGGACAACCTGCGCCGTGTCGTGCTGCGTGAGCGGGACCGGCCGGGAGCGGCGAACATCGGCCTGATCGACATGGTGGCCCGCTATGCCCTGGACGCCGGCTATCACGTGATCGTCGAGGGCATCCTGTACGCCGACCGCTACGGGGACATGCTGGCCCGGCTGAGCGCCGACCACCGGGGGCCCACCTGCGGCTACTACCTCGACGTGCCGTTCGACGAGACCCTCGCCCGCCACGCGACCAAGCCGATCGCCGGCCACGTGAGCGAGGCCGACCTGCGGGAGTGGTACCGGCAGCGCGACCTGCTGCCCGGGGGAGCGGAGACGGTCATCGGCGCCGACAGCTCCCTGCCGGAGACGATCGAGCGCATCATGCGGGACACGGGCCTGGCCGGCCTTAAGCCCCGTGACTTCTGACTCCGCCCTTCCTCCCGTCCGTCTGCCCGCCCCTCCGTGCGTCCGAGACCGATGTCTCACCGTCAGGCATCCGAACGCCACGAGGCCCGGCGGCTGTTCCGCACCGAGTGGTGTGCCGACGCCGACGCGTTCCTGTCGGCAGGGGACGCGTGGGCGGTCGTCGGAGGCACCGGCCCCGGTGGCGATCGGCGTGTACGCCCGGGCCGCCGAGCCCGGCGATGTGCCGATCGCCCGGCCCCTGCCGTTGGGGGCCCGGCGTTCCGCCCTTCGGCCCGGGACCGGAGGCCCCCCCCGGGGCGGCCGAGTACCGGAGTCCCCCGGTCGGCGGAGTGCCGTCAGGCGCCGACGGCAGGGGAGCGGGAGTATCCCTTCGCCAGGTCTTCGAGGAGACCCGGCTGGGTCGGCTTCCAGCCCAGCAGTTCGCGGGTCAGCGTGCTCGACGCCGGAAGGTCGAGGCCGATGAAGCCGGCCAGCCAGCCGAAGTGCCCGGCCGCCGCCTCGGGTGCCACGGAGACCACCGGCACGTCGAGGTGCCGGCCGATCACCTCGGCGACGTCACGGATCGCGACGCCCTCCTCCGCGACCCCGTGCAGCACCGATCCGGCCGGGGCCTGCTCGACCGCCAGGCGGAACAGATGCGCGGCGTCGAGGCGGTGGACGGCCGGCCAGCGGTTGGCGCCGTCGCCGATGTGGCCGGAGACGCCCTTCTCGTGGGCGATGGCGACCAGTGTCGCCATGAATCCGTTGTCCCCCTCGCCGTGACAGGTCGGCGAGAGCCGTACGACGGAGGAGCGGATGCCGCGCGAGGCGAACGCCAGCACCTCCTGTGCGGTGGCGGCGCGGATCGAGACCGGCGAGCCGTCGAACGCGGCCATGTCCTGTTCGGTCGCCACCCGCGCAGGTGCGAGACCGGCCAGGCCGGAGGCGAGGACGAAGGGCCGGTCGCTGCCCGCGAGCGCCTCGCCGAAGACGTCGACGGCGCGGCGGTCGGCCTCGGCGGCGCCCTGGAAGTCGCCGCTGAAGGCGATGTCGTGCTTGAAGGCGAGGTGGATCACCCCGTCCGACGCGGCGGCCGCGTCCCGCAGCAGGTCGAGATCGTCGACGGTGCCGCGGACGACCTCCGCGCCCGCCGTGACGAGCGCGTCGGCGGACGCGTCGGAGCGGGCGAGCCCGACGACCTGGTGACCGGCTTCGAGGAGCTCGGGTACGACGGCGGATCCGATCCAGCCGGAAGCGCCGGTGATGAAGATGCGCATGAGGAGACCCCAGACATTTCGATGTCAGTGACTGTCATAGACGCTACACCTGATGTCAGCCTCTGTCATCACGTAAGATCTCGGCATGGGTAGATGGGAGCCGGACGCGCGCGGACGCCTGGCGAAGGCCGCACTGGAGCTCTACGCCGAGTACGGGTACGAGCAGACCACTGTGGCGGAGATCGCCAAGCGGGCCGGGCTCACCGAGCGGACCTTCTTCCGGCACTACGCCGACAAGCGCGAGGTGCTCTTCGCCGGTTCCGGCGAGCTGGAGGATCTGTTCGTCCGGGCGGTCGCGGGCGCTCCGCAGACCGCGGTCCCGCTGGACGCCCTGACGGTGGGGCTCGACGCCGTCGCCGAGATGTTCGCCGACCGACGCGAGTTCGCGCGCCGGCGGCACGCCGTGATCACGGCGAACGCGGAACTCCAGGAGCGCGAGCTGATCAAGCTCGCGTCGTTGGCGGCCGCGCTCGTCGACACCCTGCGCGGCCGTGGCCTCGCGGAGCCTGCCGCGAGCCTCGCCGCCGAGGCCGCGGTCGCCGTCTTCAAGGTCGCCTTCGAACGCTGGATCGCACCGGGCGAGGAACGCGCGATGCGGCAGCTGATCCGGGAGTCACTGACCGAGCTCAAGGCCGTGACCTCGGGCGTCTAGGCGCCGCACGGCAGCCGATGCTGGTCCCGGTCGTGCGTGCGGCCGAACCGCCCTGTCGGCGCAGGGCAGTTCGGCCGCTCGGGCGCGAGGGGTCAGCGGTAACAAGTGGTGATGCCGGGGTGCCAGGGGCAGGCGATGCCCGCGAAACCGCCGTTCGCGGTGATGTCCACGCTGAACGCGTCACCGCCGCGCAGTACCTGCCGGTCCCGGACGAGTCCGTCGGCGCCGTCCCGGATCGTCTCGACCAGCCAGCGTCCAGGTCCGATCGACAGCGGTATCTCGGCCGTGCGGGCGGCGCCCGCGTACACCCCGCCGAGGAACCAGCGGTCGCCGCTGCGCCGGGCGAGGACGGCCTCCTGCCCCGGGCGGCCGGCGAGCAGCCGGGTGTCGTCCCAGGCCGCCGGGACCTGTCCGAGGAAGCCTCGGGCGAGCGGCCGGGCGTCGTACGACTCGGGTGTGCCCGCGAACATCTGGAGCCCCGACTCGTAGGCGACGGTGAGTCCGACCTCGGCCGCGTCGGAATCAGGGCGCCGGCCGGCGCGCTGGAAGCCGCCCGGCGTGAAGTCCATGGAGCCGATGACGTTCCGGGTGAAGGGCAGGGTGGTGAGGTGGACGGCGGTGTTGGTGCGTTTCTCCTCGCCGTCGACGCCCTTCATGGTCATCACCTGCGGCCAGGTGCGCTGGATGCCCTTGGGGATCGTGGAGCCATGGAAGTCGATCACGAGGTGGTGGGCGGCCGTCTCCCGGAGGATCGTGTCGTACCACTGGAGCATCGACTGCGACTCCGAGTTCATGAAGTCGATCTTGACTCCCTTGACGCCCCACCGCTCCAGCGTGGGCAGCCACTGGGCGCGTTCCTCGGGTGTGTCGAGGTCGCGCTGATGGATCCAGACGACGATCCCGACGCCCTTGGCGCGTGCGTAGCCGACGAGCTGGGGAAGCCAGCTGTCCGTCTGCCAGTCGGGATCGGTGGTGTCCCACGCGTCGGACTTGAAGTACCAGCCGGCGTCGACGGCTTCGTACGGCCAGTGCCGCTCGGCGGCGTAGTCGACGTACGCCTCCTGCGCGGCGAGGCTCTGGCCGGCCGCGCGGCCGCCGGCGAGCCAGGTCCACAGCACGGTTCCGGGGCGGATCCAGGAGGTGTCGGAGACCTGGGACGCGGGGGCCAGGTCGTCGGTGAACGTGGACCGGGTGACGGTGGCGAGGTCACCGGTGATCAAGGCCCGCCAGGGGGTGGTGAGGGGCCCGTCGGTGCGGACGCGGTCGTCGGCGAGCTTGATGCGGTAGGTGCCGGTGCCCTGGGTGTGGGCGAGCCGGGCGCCGGAGTAGGTGCCGGTGAGGTCGGACTCGGCGAGCAGGGTGTAGCCGCCGTCGGTGGCGAAGAGGGCCTGGTCGGAGTACTCGTCGGTGGGGGCGGTCGCGGCGGAGTACTCGTTGAACCGGCCCTCGTTGTCCACCCGGTAGGTGCCGAGCCAGGCGCTCGCGTCCGGCGGCAGGTTGAACGCGGAGGTCTCGCCGACGACGTCGCCGTATCCGGTGGGCAGGACGTACCGGTACGCGACGCCGTCGGCGGAGACGCGGACCACGAGGTCGAGGCGGGCGCCGGCGCCGGAGGCGAAGGACAGCCGGGTCTCGTGCATGTGGACCCAGCGGTCGAGCCGCTTTCCGGACTTCGTCCGGTAACGCCCCTCGATCGTACGGTCCTTGCGCCGCACGAAGCGCAACCCCCGTGACAGGTCGGCCTGTTCGGTGACGATGCCGAGGGGCGACGGCTCGACGACCGTACGGCCCTCGCGGGACACCGACAGGGTCAGCGTGCCGGCGGTGTCGTCCAGGGATATTCGGGCGCGGGGTGCGTGCGTCGCCTCGGACACGGCCCAGGTGCGCTCGTGCTGCTCGGCCCGGGCGGGCACGCTCGCGAGGAGCGTGGCCGCAAGCCCGGCGCAGAGCGCGGCGACCACGGATCTTGCTCCGTTCAGCGGAACAGCCATGGAACCCTCCCCTTCCGGACGGCGGTTACGGCAGGCCCCACGCCGCGCCCGGCTCGCTCACGGCGACGGGGGCGATGACGAGGTCGGGCCGGGAACCGGAGTGCACGAGCACCTCGCGGCCCCTGGGCAGGTCGATGGCGAGTGTGCCGTCGCCCAGGTCCCGGGTGTGGGCCGGGGTGCCGTCGTCCAGCACCGCGGTGAGGGGCCCGCTCAGGCCGTGCCGGAGCCGCAGTGGCTCGCCCGCAAGGCTCCTGACCCGGATGAACCGGGTGGCACCCGACTTGCGCACGGCACTGATCAGGAAGGCGCCCTGGGTACGGAAGTTGTGCAGGGTCACGTCCTTCCAGGCGGACGGAACGGCCGGGAAGACCCGGACGACGCCGCCCCAGCTCTGCCAGAACATGTCGTGCAGGGACTGCGAGGCGGACAGCGGCGTCTCGATCACCGGACCGGCCTCGGTGTAGTGCGTGTTGGCGCGGCACGGGTAACGGGTGCTGGGGTCGAAGAACTTCCGCAGGTAGCCGATCGCGGTGTCGCCGTCCCCCGTCATCGCGTAGATCGAGGCGGCGCCGGTGTAGCTGTAGCCCCGGTGGGCTCCGGTCAGCGCGTGCCAGTGGACCACCGACTTGGTGATCAGATCGCGGTTCTCGGGCTGGTCCCAGGTGACGAGGTGGAGCGGGTACACCATCAGCAGGTGCGAGTAGTGCCGGTGGGACTGGGCGTACGGGGTGTCGGCGCCGATCATGAAGCCGTTGTCGTCGACCGGGTACGGCGTGAGCCGGGCCAGCACCTCCTGCCAGCGGGGTTTCAACTCGTCGTCGATTGCCAGCAGTTGTGCCGACTCGAGGAGCGTCTGACAGCCCCAGCGGATCAGGGCCAGGTCGTAGTTGGTGTCCTGAGGCGGCACCACGGGATATTCGGGTGAGAGCGTGCTCGGCAGATGAAGCCTGCCGTCGCTGCCCGGGGCGAGGAAGTGCAGGTAGTAGTTGATGGTCCGGCGCAGTAGGGGGTAGATCGTGTCGCGCAGCAGGGACTTGTCCATGGAGTGCCGGTACGACAGCCACACGTTGTGCAGCGCCCAGGTGAGGTCGCCGGTCTCGGCTCCGGTGCCCGGTTGGCCCACCTCGCGGTTGCAGAACATGTCGGAGCTGCGTCCGATGCCGGAGCTGTCCGAGCGGTAGGCGGCGGGCACGTTGGCGGTGAGCTGCTCCTGGTTCTGGCGCAACGTGCCGGCCAGCGAGTCGAGTTCGGGGTGGTTGAAGCCCTGGATGAGCCAGTACTCCAGCTGGACGTTGAGGTTCCACCAGACCGCCGGCCAGGGGGTGGGCTCCAGCCACGGCCCGGAGGTGGCCATCACGGGGCCGCCCGTGCGGCTGGCGGAGGCGACCTTGTAGAGCTGGATCCAGTGGAAGCTCTGCAGCCGCTGGTCGGGGAACGACACGAAGCTCTTCCGGTAGAACGCGTGCCACCAGCCGGTGTGCCGGCGACGCAGGACGTCGTACGACGGCGCGCGCCGCAGGTTGCGCAGCGAGTCGGCCTCGGCGGCGGAGGACGAGGGGAAGCTGTGGCCGACGCTCAGCAGGAGGTCGTCGCCGGAGCGGCGGTAGGAGGTCGCGGTCCGGCCGCCGCCGGTCAGCGGCTGGAGCACCTGGGCGGTGCCGTCGGCGGTGGTCCGGGTGGTCCAGGGAGGGTTGGCGGTGTATCCGGCGGGCGGGGCCTCCTGGATCCTGCGGGGGCTGATGGCGTCCTCGGGGTGGAACGTCCAGGTGACCTTCTCGCCGCCGGCCGCCGTCACGCGGGCGGCGAAGACCTCGTCGTGGATGAGCGCGGAGAGGGTGAGGGTGCCGGCGGTGGTGGTGACGGTGCCGGTGAGTTCGGCGTTCCACAGGCTCAGCCGCCAGTCGACGGCGGTGATGGTGCCGGCCGGATCGAGCGTGAGATGTCCGACCGGGAGCCGGCAGGTGCCCCAGCCGCTGCCGAACTCGGGCCGGTGGTCCTGGACGCGACCGTGCTGCACGGTGAAACGGATCCGGTTGGCCCCCGGCTCCTGGTAGACCATGCTGCCGAGCAGCCCGTCCCCGAGGAACGGGCCCTCGTACCAGAGCGTCGGCAGCCTGGTCCACAGCAGGTCCTGGCCGCGCAGGAAGTCTTCCCACGCGCTGTCGGAGGTCATGGTGTCGCGGAGTCTCCAGGGCCGCCCGGCTCCTTGGCCGGTCGACCCGGCGCCGTCGGACGGCCCCGTCCCTTCGGACTGCGCCGCCCGGGCCGTCCCCGGCAGCGCCGCCACCGCCGCCCCGCCCAGCGCGGTACCGAGTACGGATCTGCGGGGAACCGGCGAGCGTTTCTCCGGCTGCGAGGTCATCGGTGCCCTCCAAACCTGACGGTTCATCGAAACATCGGGTGTATCCGGGAACGTAGAGATGGCCGTCGCGCGTGTCAATGAGTTGGGCAACTGCTGCTAGTGAACACATCCGATGTATGGGGGCAGTTGTCGTCAGGCCGCCCGCCTGGGCAGCGGCCCGGCGTTGGTCCTCGGACACCGGCCGGGACACGGCGCTCGGTGAGCAGCGGGGCAGCGGCATGCCCGCGGCCGGGCGGTTGACCACGGCCCCGGCCACCAGCAGTGGGGCGCCGCCCCGGGCACCAGCAGTGGGGCGCCGCCCCGGGCACCTTGACGTTCCGATAACGATCTACCGGAAATCGGCACACTTGTTCGTGCAACATACATACGATCCTGCGTATGAACAGAGCTGTGAAGATCGGCCTCGCCGGTACCTGCACCGCGCTGCTCGCCCTCGGGGGGATCGGTACCTACAACGTCCTGCACGGCCTGGCCTCGGGCTCGGCGGGTGACGCGGACTCCCGGGATGCGCGCGCTTTCGACCCGTCGGCGCTGTCGAGTACGCCCCCGTCGGACGCCGAGGCGGTGAAGCGGGCCCGAGCCTTCCTGGACGGCTGGTCCCGGCAGAGCCTCGACGGCGCGGCAGGCGACACCGACGTACCGGGTACGGCCTCGCAGGCGCTGCGGGACTACGCCGACGGCCTGCACCTGAAGAAGCTGTCGTTCGGTCACATCCTGTCGGAGGGCCCCTCGTCGGTGACGCCGGGTGCCACCAAGGTCACCTTCGACGTGACCGCCGAGGTCGCGGGCGGTACCTGGAGCTACCCGAGCGCGGTGGCCGTGCTCAAGAGCACGAACGGTCGCTCGGCCGTTCACTGGAACAACTCGGTGCTCTATCCGGGCCTGGGGGACGGCCAGTCGCTGACCGCGGGCAAGCTGCCGGCCGGCGCGGGCGGTACGAAGGTCGTGGCGAGCGACGGCAAGACCGACCTGTCCGGCTTCGCGTCACTGCGGGACATCGCGGCCACGATCGGCAAGAACGCGAAGCCCGCGGGCGGGACCCCCGGAACGGGCGTGGCCGTCGTCGACGCCGGCGGCGCGGGCGTGAAGACGCTGAAAGTCTTCTCCAAGGGCCGCCCCGCGGTCGTCAGGACGACCATCGACGCCGGCCTCCAGACGGTGGCCGAGCGTGCGGTGAAGGACGCCCACCTTCAGCAGAAGCCCGCCGGTACCGTGGCACTGGACTGGCGCAACGGCCACATCCTGGCGATCGCGCACTCGGGCGACGACGGCGACATCGCCATCAACGGGATCAAGTCCCCCGGCTCCACGATGAAGATCATCACCTCGGCGGCCCTTTTCGACAAGGCAGGTCTCACGCCGAGCAGCCCGGCGCCGTGCAAGGACTCGCTGATGGCCAACAGTCAGCTGTTCCACAACGACTCCGGCGTGCGGGCCAACCCCGGCTCCTCCCTGGCCCAGGCGTTCACGGTGTCGTGCAACACCTCCTTCATCAAGGACGGATTCCACTACCTCGTGCACGGCGGCGACGCCTCGGCGCTGAACGACGAGGCCGTGAACGTCTTCGGCATGGGCAACTGGTCCATCGGCGGGGGAGTCGCCACCACCGACCCGAGCATTCCGGCGGACGTCCAGGGCGGCGACCAGGCGGCCCAGTTCATCGGCCAGGGCAAGGTCACCGCCACGCCTCTGTTCATGGCGTCCGTGGCGGCCACCGTCCGGGGCGCCGGCTTCGAGCAGCCGGTCATCCTGCCGGGACAGCACCAGGAGACGGTGTCCCGGCCCATCTCCGCCCGCACGGCCGGCTATCTGCAGTCGATGATGCGCAACGTGGCCACCAGCGGTACGGCGGCGCCGCGTCTGGGCGGGCTGGTGGGCGTCGGCGCCAAGACCGGCACCGCGGAGGAAGGCGACCACACCAACGGCTGGCTGACCGCCTACGACTCCCGCATCTCGGTCGCCGCGCTCGTCGAGGGCGGCAGCTCGGGCGTGGACTCCGCGGGATATGTCGTACGCCGGCTGCTGGCCGGAAGCTGAACCTCGACGCCCTCGGCAGGCTGGGGATCCTTCCTGCCGGGGGCGGCGTTCCCGATGGCGATCGGAGGGCGGCCGGACGGTCGCTCACTCGGTGACCAGGGCGAGGGTGAAGCCGTCGTAGCCCTTGGAACCGACCGTCTGCAGGGTGGTGGCGGTCAACCGCGGGTGCTCGGCGATGAGTTCGGTGAAGCGGCGCACGCCCTGGACGCGCGGGTCGTCGCTGACCGCGTCGGTGACCGCGCCCTCGCGGACCACGTTGTCGCCGACGATGATGCTCCCGGGCCGGGTGAGCTCGAGGGACCACTCCAGGTACTCCGGGTTGGCGGGTTTGTCGGCGTCGATGAAGACCAGGTCGAACGGGCCGGTTTCTCCGGCCGCGAGCAGCGGCAGCGTGTCCTGGGCCTTGCCGACGCGGATGTCGACGATGTGGTCCAGCCCGGCACGGGCGATGTTGGCGGTGGCCACGGCGGCGTAGTGCGGATCGCTCTCCAGGGTGACCAGGCGGCCGTCGTCCGGCAGAGCACGGGCGAGCCAGATGGTGCTGTAGCCGCCCAGGGTGCCGATCTCCAGGATGCGGCGGGCGCCCCGGATCCGGGCGAGCAGGTTCAGCAGCTTGCCCTGGTTGGGGGCCACCTGTATCGCCGGGAGCCCCGCGGCATCGCTGTCCCCGGCGGCCGAGAGCAGGGCGTCGTCCTCCTTCACGAGCAACCCGTTGAAGTAGTCGTCGACGGCGGTCCACATCTGCTGGGACATTGTGGGTTCCCTTTCGATACTTATTAAGTTCCGAATGGGAACCTACTATGGAGGTCCGACAGCCTGTCAACGGCTTTGCCTGAGGAGCGCGACGATGAGTTCACGGCGGGTCGCGGACGACGCCTGCGGCATCGCGCAGGCCGCGGCGGTGGTGGGGGACTGGTGGAGCCTGCTCGTCCTGCGGGAGATCGCGCGCGGCCATGTGCGCTTCGACCGGCTCGCGGGCGAACTGGGCGTCTCCCGCAAGATCCTCAGCGAGCGCCTGCGCACCCTGACCGATCACCACGTGCTGGAGCGACGCCCGTACCAGGAGCGGCCGCCCCGCTACGAGTACGTACTCACCGAACAGGGCCGCGGCCTGGTGCCGGTCCTGGTGGCGCTGCAGGACTGGGCCGACCGGTGGCTGCTCGGTGACGGCACGCTCACCGGCGAGGCCCCCGACCACGGGGCCGAGGCCCAGCGGGTCGCCTCGCTCGTCGGCGAGACCGTACCCCTCGGTCTCCGGCTGCCGGGAACCGACGGCCGCTCGCACGACCCCGTGGCCGCCGCGCCCCGCCCCACGGTGCTGTTCGCCTACCCTGCGGCCGGCATCCCCGGTGTCCCGGCCGGTCTCGCCGGGCCGCCGATCCCCGGCAGCGCGGGCTGCACCCTGGAGAACCGCCAATTCCGCGCCGTCTGGCCGCAGTTCGAGGCGGCGGGCATCGCCGTCCACGGTGTGAGCACTCAGACCCCCGAGGAACAGGCCGCCTTCGCGCGGGCCGAGGACCTGCCCTTCCTCCTGCTGTCCGACGCCCAGCTCCAGCTCACCGCGGGCCTGCGGCTGCCGGCCTTCCGGGCCGGACAGGACCTGCGCATCAAGCGGCTGATCCTCGTCGTCGGTCCCGACCGGACCGTACGGCACACGCTGTTCCCGGTCACCGACATCCCCGCCGCGGTGGAGCAGGCCTTCACCCTCGCCGTCGCCGCCGGCGGGCATGCGCCTGCTGAGTGAGCCCGACGCCACCGCGCGCCACGCCGGTGGCGCGGCCCGGCCTCCGGGCGGGCGGCGTCGCGATCTCCGCCTTCGGCCGCCACCCCGGAACGAGAAGTTGGATCCGGGCTATGCATGGGCATGCGTAATGATGCATACTCTTCCTATGTCCAAGGTCCTCACTTCCCTTCCGGTCGGCGAGCGCGTCGGAATCGCCTTCTCCGGCGGCCTCGACACCTCGGTCGCCGTCGCGTGGATGCGCGACAAGGGCGCCGTCCCGTGCACCTACACCGCCGACATCGGCCAGTACGACGAGCCCGACATCGCCTCGGTACCCGGCCGTGCGACGACCTACGGTGCCGAGATCGCGCGCCTGGTCGACTGCCGTGCCGCCCTGGTCGAGGAGGGGCTGGCCGCGCTCGCGTGCGGCGCGTTCCACATCCGCTCGGGCGGGCGTGCCTACTTCAACACCACGCCCCTCGGCCGTGCCGTCACCGGCACCCTCCTGGTCCGGGCGATGCTCGAGGACGACGTACAGATCTGGGGCGACGGCTCCACCTTCAAGGGCAACGACATCGAGCGGTTCTACCGCTACGGCCTGCTCGCCAACCCGCACCTGCGGATCTACAAGCCCTGGCTGGACTCCGACTTCGTGACCGAGCTGGGCGGCCGCAAGGAGATGTCCGAGTGGCTGCTCGCGCACGGCCTGCCGTACCGCGACAGCACGGAGAAGGCGTACTCGACCGACGCCAACATCTGGGGCGCGACCCACGAGGCGAAGACCCTGGAGCACCTGGACACCGGGGTCGAGACCGTCGAGCCGATCATGGGCGTGCGGTTCTGGGACCCCTCGGTCGAGATCGCCCCCGAGGACGTGACGATCGGCTTCGACCAGGGCCGTCCGGTGACGGTCAACGGCAAGGAGTTCGCCTCGCCGGTCGAGCTGGTCATGGAGGCCAACGCCATCGGCGGCCGGCACGGGCTCGGCATGTCGGACCAGATCGAGAACCGGATCATCGAGGCCAAGAGCCGCGGCATCTACGAGGCGCCCGGCATGGCCCTGCTGCACGCGGCCTACGAGCGCCTGGTCAACGCGATCCACAACGAGGACACCCTCGCCCAGTACCACAACGAGGGCCGCAAGCTCGGCCGCCTCATGTACGAGGGCCGCTGGCTGGACCCGCAGGCGCTGATGATCCGCGAGTCACTGCAGCGCTGGGTCGGTGCCGCGGTCACCGGCGAGGTGACCCTGCGGCTGCGGCGCGGTGAGGACTACTCGATCCTCGACACCACGGGCCCGGCGTTCAGCTACCACCCGGACAAACTGTCGATGGAGCGCACCGAGGACTCCGCGTTCGGCCCGGCGGACCGGATCGGCCAGCTCACCATGCGCAACCTGGACATCGCCGACTCCCGAGCGCGCCTGGAGCAGTACGCAGGGCTGGGCATGGTCGGCACCGAGCACCCGGCCCTGATCGGCGCCGCCCAGGCCGCCTCCACCGGCCTGATCGGTGCCATGCCGCAGGGTGGCGCCGAGGCGATCGCCTCCCGTGGCGAAGTCACGGAGGAGGACGCGGCCCTGGACCGCGCCGCGATGGAGTCCGGCACGGACTGACCCGTCGCACCGCCGCACACCTTGGGCAGCGGGCCCCGTCGGTTCACCTCCGACGGGGCCCGTCGTCGTACGCCCGTCGTCCGAGAAGACCTACCCGCAGGGACGGGGAGGGCTGCGAACACCTCGTGAGCTTCTCGTACCCTGTGTTCCGTGCCGTCCCCCCGTCTGCGACGCGTCGCCGTCCTGGTGCTCGAAGGCGCCAAACCGCTCGATGTCGGGATCCCCGCCCAGGTGTTCACGACGCGGGCGAGCATGCCGTACGAGGTACGGGTGTGCGGGGCGCAGCCCGGGCTCGTCGCGGGCGGAGACGGGCTGTCGTACCACGTCGCCCACGGGCTCGACGCGCTCGCGTGGGCGGACATCGTCTTCATCCCCGGATACCGGTTTCCGGACCGCGAGGATCCGCCGCGGTCCGTCGTCGACGCGCTGCTCGCCGCCCACGCCCGGGGCACGCGGCTCGCCGCCATCTCGACGGGGGCCTTCGCGCTCGCGGCCACGGGACTGCTCGACGGCAAGCGTGCGACGACGCACTGGCACTACTCGCGGGCCCTCGCCGCGAAGCACCCGCTGATCCGGGTGGACGAGAACGTGCTCTTCGTCGACGAGGGCAGCGTGCTGACATCGGCCGGCGCCGCCTCCGGCATCGACCTGTGCCTGCACATCCTGCGCAAGGACCTCGGGGTCGCCGTGTCCAACCACGCGGCACGGCGCCTGGTCGCCGCCCCCTACCGCAGTGGCGGACAGGCCCAGTACGTGCCGCGCAGTGTGCCCGAGCCGCTCGGCGAACGGTTCGCCGCCACCCGCGAGTGGGCGCTGCACCGCCTCGGCGAGCCCCTCACCCTCACGGTGCTCGCACGGCACGCCGCGGTCTCGCCGCGCACCCTCTCCCGGCGCTTCGTCGAGGACACCGGATACACGCCCATGCAGTGGGTGATGCGCGCCCGCGTCGACCTGGCCCGCGAGCTGCTCGAACGTTCCGAGCGCAGCATCGAGCAGATCGCCGCCGACGTCGGCCTGGGCACCGGCACCAATCTGCGGACCCACTTCCAGCAGATCCTCGGCACCACCCCGAGCGAATACCGGCGCACCTTCACCCAGGGCGAATAGCCCCCTGGCGCGATCCTTGCGAACCATGGCGCTCTCGACACGGTCATGCGCGAAGGCGGCACGCGACGCTGGTGGGGAACCGAGGGAGCCGACGGGAACCGAAGGGACACCGCCCATGACTCGCATTGCCATCAACGGATTTGGCCGTATCGGACGCAACGTGCTGCGCGCTCTGCTCGAACGCGGCAGCGCCCTCGAAGTCGTCGCCGTGAACGACCTGACGGAACCCGCGACCCTCGCACGGCTGCTCGCCTACGACAGCACGGCCGGCCGGCTCGGCCGTCCCGTGACCGCCGACGGAGACGCCCTCGTCGTCGACGGCCGTCGCATCACCGTCCTCGCCGAGCGCGAGCCGTCGCAGCTGCCGTGGGCCGACCTCGGCGTGGACATCGTCCTGGAGGCGACCGGCCGCTTCACCTCGGCGAAGGCCGCCCGGGCACACCTCGACGCCGGCGCGAAAAAGGTGCTCGTGAGCGCGCCGTCCGACGGAGCCGACGTCACGCTCGCGTACGGGGTCAACACCGACGCCTACGACCCGGACCTGCACACGATCGTCTCGAACGCCTCCTGCACCACCAACGCCCTCGCGCCGCTGGCTGCCGTGCTGGACGAACTCGCCGGGATCGAGCACGGCTTCATGACGACCGTGCACGCCTACACGCAGGAGCAGAACCTGCAGGACGGTCCGCACCGCGACGCCCGCCGTGCCCGTGCCGCCGCGGTCAACATCGTGCCGACAACGACGGGCGCGGCCAAGGCGATCGGCCTGGTGCTGCCGGGCCTCGACGGCAAGCTGTCGGGCGACTCGATCCGTGTGCCCGTTCCGGTGGGCTCGATCGTGGAGCTCAACACGACCGTCGCGCGTGACGTGACCCGCGACGACGTCCTGGCCGCGTACCGCGCCGCGGCACAGGGACCGCTCGCCGGCGTCCTCGAATACTCCGACGACCCTCTCGTGTCCTCCGACATCACCGGCAATCCGGCCTCGTCGATCTTCGACTCGGCCCTCACCCGAGTCGACGGCCGGCACATCAAGGTGGTCGCCTGGTACGACAACGAGTGGGGCTTCTCCAACCGCGTGATCGACACGCTCGAACTCCTCGCCGGGTCGCCCTCCCGAGAAGCCTGAGGTCAGCGGCTCGGCCGGGGGGCAACACCCTGGGGTGGCGTAGGGAAAGCCCCCCATCGGGTCGGGGCCTGACCGGATGTTCCGGTCGGACGGGCGCGCCGAGACTCGACGCATGACGATCTCCACGCATGCCTCGGCCGCCGCCGAGGCGTCCGCCGCCCGTGCCCGTACGTCCGGCCCCGGAGGCGGCAGCGACTTCGCGCGGCTGTCCCGGCGTATCACCGAGGCGGGCCTGATGAGGCGGCGCCCCGGCTACTACACGGCACGGCTCGCTCTGGTGACCGCGCTGCTGGCGGCGGGCTGGGGCGCCTTCCTCGTGCTCGGCGACACCTGGTGGCAGCTCGCGGTGGCGGCCTTCCTGGCCTTGGCCTTCGGTCAAGTCGCCCTGGTGGCACATGACCTGGCTCACCGTCAGGTGTTCCGGCGGGGGCGTCCGAGCGAGAACTGGGGCCGGCTCTTCGGCAATCTCGGAATCGGCATGAGTTACGGCTGGTGGATGAACAAGCACACCCGCCACCACGCCAACCCCAACCACGAGGAACTCGACCCGGATGTCGCCCCGGACATCCTGGTGTGGTCCACCGCCCAGGCCCGCGACAGCCGTGGCCTCGCCCGTCTCATCGGGGGGCACCAGGCGTGGCTGTTCTTCCCGCTGCTGACCCTGGAGGGCTTCAACCTGCATGTCGCGAGCCTGCGGGCGTTGCGCTCGTCCGCCATGAAGCACCGGTTCCTGGAAGCCGGCCTGCTCCTGCTTCACCTCACGGCCTATGTGTCCGCGCTGTTCCTGGTGCTCTCGCCCGGCAAGGCGGTCGCGTTCCTCTTCGTGCACCAGTGCCTCTTCGGTGTCTACCTCGGCTGCACCTTCGCACCGAACCACAAGGGCATGCCCACGTTCAGCGGCGACGAACGCCCCGACTTCCTGCGCCGCCAGGTCCTCACCTCCCGCAACGTACGCGGCGGCCGGCTCACCGATGTGCTGCTCGGCGGGCTCAACTACCAGATCGAGCACCACCTGTTCCCGAGCATGCCCACACCCCATCTGCGGCGGGCCCAGGTCATCGTCCGCGCGTACTGTGCGGAGATCGGCGTGCCGTACCACGAGACCGGCCTGATCCGGTCCTACCGCGAGGCCCTCACCCACATGCACCGGGTGGGAGAACCGATCAGGCGGCAGCGGAGGGCATCCTGACGACAGGCGCAGGGGATTGTGACGGAGCCTGACGACAGCGGCCCGGAAGGCCTGCGCCCGCCTGAGCCCGCGAGCAGCATCGCGCGTGGACCGGACGGCGGCCGTGGAAGCGGGCGTCCGGGGGCGCTCACCCGAGGCTGACGGTCCGGCCGTGCCATTCCGGGGCGCGGCTCATCGTCGTACGGTGCTCAGTTCCACGGCGTGACCAGCCCCGCCTCGTACGCGGTGATCACGAGCTGAACCCGGTCGCGGGCACCGAGTTTGGTGAGCAGCCGGGACACATGTGACTTGGCGGTGGCCACCGTGATGAAGAGGTCCTGCGCGATCTCGGTGTTGGACCGCCCGCGTCCGACCAGGGTCAGCACCTCCCGTTCCCGCTCGGTGATGCCCTCGAGCAGTCGCCCGGAGCGCTCCGGAACGGCCGTCCGGCGTTCGACGAAGTCCGCGATCAGACGGCGTGTCACACTCGGCGCGATCAGTGCGTCGCCGGCGGCGACCACGCGGATCGCGGCGAGGATGTCGTCCAGTGCCATGTCCTTGACGGCGAAGCCACTGGCACCGGCCCGCAGTGCGCCGTAGACATGGTCGTCCTCGTCGAAGGTGGTGAGGATCAGCACGCGGGTCGACGCGTGGCCGGCCGTGATCAGGCGTGTGGCCTCGATGCCGTCCGTGCCGGGCATCCGGATGTCCATGACCACGACGTCGGGGCCGGTCTCCCGGACCTGCCGGACCGCCTCCTCGCCGGTGGCGGCCTCGCCGACGACCTCCAGGTCGGGGTGATCGGCCATGAGGACCCGCAGTCCGGACCGTACCAGCGGCTGGTCGTCGGCGAGGACGATCCGGACGCTCATCGGGTCCCCACCGCGAGGCCGACGGGTTCGGGCAGCGGCAGCCGGGCCACCACGCGGAAGCCGCCCTCGGGACGCGGTCCGGCGCTGAACCGGCCGTGCAGCAGTGCGGCCCGCTCCCGCATGCCGACGATGCCGAAGCCGTGGCCCGAGCCGTCCCCGGCGGCACCGCGCCCGTCGTCGACGACCTCCACGCACAACTCCTCGTCGCCGTAGTCGACGGCAACCGTGCAGTGCCCGGTGCCCGCGTGGCGGACCACGTTGGTCAGCGCCTCCTGCACGATACGGTAGGCCGACAGATCGACGTCGGCCGGCAGCGGCCGCCGCTCCCCGCTGACGCGCACCTCGACTCGTACCCCGGCCTCCGCCGTCGCCGCAACCAGCCGTTCGACGTCCGCCAGACCCGGTGAGGGCGCGGGCCGCGTCTGTTCCGCCGTCGCGGCGCCCGGCTCGGCCTGACGGAGTGCCACCAGGGTGCGGCGCAGGCCGGACAGGGTCTGTCTGCTGGTGTTCTCGATGGCTCGCAGAGCGTCGCGGGCCGCATCGGGTTGTGTGTGGATGACCCGGCTGCCCACCCCCGCCTGGATCGCGATGATGCCGACGGAGTGCGCGATCATGTCGTGCAACTCCCTTGCGATCCGCAGCCGTTCGGCGGTGACCGCCTCGGCGACCTCCTGTGCGCGCAGCGCCACCGCGTGCTCGCGGCGCTCGCGGCTCAGCAGTCCGAGCATGCACGACGCGGCCATCGCCAGCAGGCCGACCACACCGTCCAAGATCAGGAACTCCGGACGGTGTGCGAACAAGCCGATCGCCATCAACTGCACACCGAATGCCAGAGCCACGGCGACGACGGAGACCCGGCGCCTGCACGTGGCGACGATGTACCCCAGGACGAGGTCCGCCGCCAGGTACGCCAGGAACTGGCCCTGATAGGACAGCGTCAGGCTCGCAGTGGTGGTGCGAAGAGGGACGACCACCACGGCGGTGGCGCCGAAAAGCGTCAGCGCCAGGGCCGTCAGCGGCGTCCGCCGCAGCACCCCGACGAGCAGGGCAAGCGCCGGCAGTGCCCCGACCGCGAGAAGCGGGCCCGAGTCCGGTGGCGCGCCTGACACCAGGACCAGCGACAGGAAGACGTACAGCACGCCCCCCGCCCAGGCCGTGACCGTCGCTCTCGTCACCACGGTCGGGCCCTTCCGGCGATTGCGTCGCGCTCCGAAGGACGCGAGGGTGGCCGGGTCGTCGGTGGTGGTCATGCCGCGAGACTAACCAGTCGGCCCCGGCCACGGCATCGGCCCCGGGACGTACACCCGCGGGCCAATCCGGTGCGCGCGTCTGCCGCCCACGGCCCCATGCCCGCACAGGGCGCCTCCGGGCACCGTTGTCGCCGTGATCGAAGTCAACGAACTCACCAAGCGCTACGGCGACAAGACGGCTGTGGAGCGCCTGACCTTCACCGTGCGGCCGGGACAGGTCACCGGCTTCCTCGGCCCCAACGGAGCCGGCAAGACCACCACCCTGAGGATGATCCTCGGCCTCGACGAACCCACCGGCGGCTCCGCCACGGTCGGCGAGTCCGACTTCCGCAGCCACCCGCGTGGCCTGCGGCACGTCGGCGCACTCCTGGACGCCGGCCAGGTGCACGGCGGACGCAGCGCGGCAGCCCACCTGTCCGCACTGGCCCGAAGCAACGGCATCGCGCCGCGGCGGGTCGAGGAGGTGCTCCAGGAGGTCGGGCTGGCCGAGGCCGCGAGACGGCGAATCGGCGGTTTCTCGCTCGGCATGAAGCAACGGCTCGGTATCGCCGCCGCCTTGCTCGGCGATCCACCGGTGCTGATGTTCGACGAGCCGATCAACGGCATGGACCCCGAAGGCGTTCTCTGGGTGCGGCGCCTCTTCCGCCGACTGGCCGCCGAGGGACGTACGGTCTTCCTCTCCAGCCACCTGATGTCGGAGATGGAGAACACCGCCGACCAGCTCGTCGTCATCGGCCGGGGCCGGCTGATCGCCGCCGAGTCGCTGGAGGAGTTCGCGGCCCGCGGCACCCACCGCGGCGTGGTGGTGGGCAGCCCGCGGGCCACGGAACTGGCGGCCGTCCTGACCGCCGCCGGAGCGTCGATCGCGCCGCAGGGCCCGGCGGGCGCCGGGAGACTCGCCGTGACCGGCTTGCCGGCGGACCGGATCGGAGCGCTCGCCCTGGAACAGCGGATCCCGCTGACCGAGCTGACCACGCGAACGGCCTCACTGGAGGAGGCGTTCATGGAACTCACCGCCGACAGCGTCGAATACCTGGCAGGACAGCACCGATGACCACCCTCACCAGCCCCTCGCCCGCCCGTTTCCGTGACCTGATCGCCGCCGAGTGGATCAAGACGCGGTCCCTGCGCTCCACTTGGTGGACGATCGCACTCGCCGGCCTGTTCGTGGTCGGTTCCGCCGTCGTGGCGGCGCTCGCGGACTCCCACAACCTGGCGGCCGCCCGTACGACCCCGCGCGGCCCCGCCGACTTCCGGCCCTTCGACGCCTGTCCACAGCCCGGCTACATGACGCTGATGCTCGTCGCCGGCAGCGTCGGCGCCATCACGGTCGTCAGCGAGTACAGCAGCGGCCTGATCCGCACCACCACCGTGGCCGTCCCCGCCCGCGGCTCGGTGATCCTGGCCAAGGCGACCGTCGTGGCCGCGCTGTGGACGGCCGTCGGCACAGTCGTCGCCACCGGCTCCTTCCTCGTCTCCCAGGCCATCCTGGACGCACGTCACGCGGGCGTGTCGATCACGCATCCCGGAGTGCCGCGGGCACTCGTGGCCTCCGCGCTGCTGGCCCCCGTCTGCGCACTGATCGGGCTCGGCCTGGGCGTGCTGATCCGGCACAGCGCCGCCACCATGGCCACCTGCGCCTTCACGCTGCTGATGCTGCCCACCGTCTTCTCGCAGAGCAAGCGGTGGTCCGCCGACGTCAACCACTCCATGGTCGTCGCCGCCTGGCAGCGCCTGGTCCAGAACTGGGCACCGGAGCCCGGCTCCCGCATGTTCAGCGCCACGGTCCCCGGTTCCTGGACGGTGTACGGGCTGTGGCCGTTGATCGCGGTCGTCGTCGCCGTGCTCGTCGTCAGAGGGCGGGACGTGTGACAGCCGGCTCCGACGACATGCTCGCGGAGTCCCGCGAGAGGGCCCGCCACCGCACACCGTGAGCGGCGGGAATGCCTGCGGCCCCTGCGCGGTTCACCTCATCGAGTCCGCTGACATGCCCTGGCCAATCCCGGGGTGCGGGTGAAGGGAGATTCTCATGGCACGCAGCACCGTGCGTCCCGTCGTCAGGCTGAAGTCGACGGCGGGTACCGGCGTCACCTACGTGACGCGCAAGAACCGTCTGAGCGACCCCGACCGGCTCGTCCTGCGCAAGTACGACCCGGTCGCCGGCCGGCACGTCACCTTCCGCGAGGAACGCTGAACCACGCCGCCGCCCTCTCGGGCCGACGGCCACCAGGAGGCACACCCATGAGGCCAGGCATCCATCCCGCATCCCGGCCCGTCGTCTTCCGCGACCGGGCCGCCGACGCCCTCTTCCTGACCCGTTCGACCGCCACCGCGTCGAAGACCGTCGTCTGGGAGGACGGCACCACCTACCCGCTGGTCGACGTGGAGATCTCGTCGGCGAGCCACCCCTTCTACACCGGCAAGGCGCGGGTCGTCGACGCCGCCGGCCGCATCGAACGCTTCCACCGCCGCTACGGCCGTCCTGCCACGTCCCGCGGCTGACCGCCCTGTGTTCCTGAGTACGAGGAGAATCCAGCCATGAAGGTGCGCAAGTCCCTGCGCTCACTGAAGTCCAAGCCGGGCGCCCAGCTGGTGCGCCGCCGCGGGGTGGTCTTCGTCGTGAACAAGAAGAACCCCCGCTTCAAGGCACGCCAGGGCTGACCGGCGTCGACGGGAGGACATGTGCCCGGTCCTGCCCCGCGCAGGGCCGGCCCGCACCGGGTGTCCCCCTCCGACGGGGCGTCCTCCGCCGTGCGGCGCCGCGAACCGTCTGCGCCCCCGCCTGCACGCCGCTCCACGCCGTACCGGTCCCAGCCGGGAACGGCAGGCGGTGCCACCGTGCCTCGGCTCGCGCCCGATTCTGGATGATCTCTTACCGCCGTCTTCACGGCCGCGGACGGTCCGCTGCGTACGGTTGCCGACGTGGGCGGCTGTCGACCGCGGCAGCCTTCGATCAGGTGTGGGGGAACGGATGGCGGCTGGTCGCCGTGCGGTGCTGGCCGCCATGGCGGGAGGGCTGCTCGCCGGTTGCGCGGGCCCGGAGAACGGCGGCGGCGCCTCCGTCACCCCCTCCTCCGGCCCGGCCGGAGCGGACTCGGGCGCGGCACCCCCGCCCACCCCCGGCACGACCCCCTCGGCCACGGCCGCCACCACGCGGCCGCCCGTCACCCGCGCGGAGATCGTGGCCCGCTACGGGCGCAGCAAGCCGCACACCTGGGGCTTCGACGCCCCGGGCGTGGTGCACTCCCTGCCGCGCACGACCCGCGACATCGCGCTGACCTTCGACGCGTGCGGCGGTCCGGGCGGCAGCGGCTATGACCGGGCGCTCATCGACTTTCTCCGCGCACGGCACATCCCCGCGACGCTGTTCATCAATTCCCGCTGGATCGACGCCAACCCGGCGGTGTTCCACCGGTTGGCCGGCGACCCGCTGTTCGAGATCGCCAACCACGGCACCCGGCACCGCCCGCTGTCCGTCACCGGTCGCTCCGCCTACGGCATTCCCGGTACCGAAGGAGCGGGCGAGGTGTACGACGAGATCGCCGGCAACCGGGCCAAGCTGGCCCGCCTGCTGGGCGCCCCGCCGCGCTTCTTCCGGTCCGGCACCGCGTACTGCGACGACATCGCGGCCCGCATCGTGACCGACCTCGCAGAACGCTTCGTCAGCTTCTCCGTCAACGGTGACGGCGGCGCCACCTTCACCGCCGAGCAGGTGCACACCACCGTCGCCTCGGCCCGGGCCGGTTCCATCGTCCTGTGCCACATGAACCACCCCGAGCGCGGCACCGCACGGGGCATCGCAAGCGCCGTCCCGCACCTGCTGGCCAGGGGCCACCGCTTCGTCCGCCTCTCGGACGCCCTGCACCGGACCTGACATGTGTCACGGATCGGGACGATGGACGTACCGATCGTGACCAGTCGTCGCGCAGGGTGACCGCACCGACGGCAGTGCGCCGAACGCGGCGTGCCGGGCTCGCTCCGCTGCCGCTCGCGGCCCTTACTGGCCATGTCGCAGCACTCGTCACCGCGTCCCCGTCGGATCACAATGTGTCCCACAGGCAGACCGGCCGCCGGGGAGGCGTCGTGAGCACATCAGCTGAGCCAAGGGTGTCCGGCCTCGAGGTCCGGTCCATCGACTACGTCCCCCTGGACGAGCGGCACGGCAAGCTCTGGCACCTGGGCCCGCTCTGGTTCATGTCCAACGCCCAGATCGCGACCCTGGCCGTGGGGCTCATCAGCATCACCGAGGGCGGCAACCTGATCTGGTCCCTGCTGGCCATCGTCGCCGGCACCGTCATCGGCACCTTCTTCATGGCCTTCCACTCGGCACAGGGACCCCAGCTGGGCCTGCCCCAGATGATCCAGTCGCGGCCCCAGTTCGGTTACGTCGGCGCCCTCCTGGTGTGGCTCTTCGCCTATGTGCAGTACGCGGGATTCAACGTCTTCAACAGCATCCTCGCCGCCGACTCCCTGCACACCACCCTGCACGGCAGCGTCAAACTGTGGGTGGTCGTGGTCACCGTCGTCGCGCTCGTGATCGCGCTGGTGGGCTACGACATCATCCACAAGGCCGAGAGAGTCCTGACGTACACCTTCCTGGTCGTCTTCGGGATCTTCACCGTGGGCGTGCTCGTCACGCTGCACTATCCGGCGGGCTCCTTCGACCTCGGCGCCTTCAAGTGGACGCCGTTCCTGGCGCAGTTCGGCGTGGTCGCCGGCTACCAGATCAGCTGGGCCATCTACGTGTCCGACTACTCGCGCTACCTCCCGCCGGACGTGACGGTCCGCAAGACCTTCTACTGGACGTACTTCGGCTCCGCGCTCGGCGGCATCTGGCTGATGGTCCTCGGCACGCTGCTCGCCGCCTGGGCCGGCAAGGACTTCGAGACGATCAAGTCGATCAACGCCGCCGGAGACAAGGTGTTCGACGGCTTCGGCGCGGTCGTGCTGCTCTTCGCCGCGCTGGGCCTGGTGTCCGTCACCGCGCTGAACATGTACGGCGGTTCGCTGACCCTCATCAGCGGCATCGACTCGTTCAAGCGGGTGCGGCCGACACTGGGCGTACGCCTGCTGACCATCGGTCTGACCGCGGCTCTCTCCCTGGTCGGCGCACTGGCCGCGACCTCCAACTTCCTCGAGAACTTCAACAACTTCCTGCTGCTGGTCCTCTACCTGTTCATCCCGTGGACCGCGGTGAACCTGATGGACTACTACGTGGTGCGCCGCGGTCACTACGCGATCGCGGAGATCTTCAACCCGCGTGGCATCTACGGCCGTTGGGGCTGGCACGGCATCATCTCCTACGTGGTCGGCTTCGCCGTCATGATCCCGTTCTTCTCCGTCGGCACCCTGTACGTGGGTCCCGCCGCCAAGGCGCTGGACGGAGCCGACATCTCGTTGTTCATCGGCCTTCCGGTCGCCGCGCTGCTGTACCGGTGGCTGACCCGCTCGATCGACGTGGCTGCCGAGACACGCATCGCCCAGGCCGAGGCGGAGGCGCTGGAGCAGGCGGCCCACGAGCACCGCGAGCCCTGACGGCTGCTGCCGGCCGGGGCTGGACCGCTCTGGTACGTCTACCAAATACGACAAATGGGTACTTTCTGTAAGGTAGGCGCAGGCGGCTCTGGTCGAAGGGATGTGCCGGTCATGAACGAGGACACGAGGAGCCTCCACCCCGAGCAGCCATCCGCGGAGAACGCGCGCCCGGCGGTATGGGGCGATCCTGCCGCGCTGGGCCTGGCCGGCTTCGCGCTGACCACGCTGATGCTCTCGATCATCAACACCAACCTGCTGAAGGAGGCCGGCGCCATCGTGCCGTTGCTGGGTCTTGCCGCGTTCTACGGCGGCCTCGCCCAGTTCGTCGCGGGCTTGTTCGAGTTCCGCCGCGGCAATACGTTCGGTGCGACGATGTTCTGCTCGTACGCCGCCTTCTGGCTGTCCTACTGGTGGATCGTCCCGCGACTGGCGTTCGCCGGTGACACGCACAACGCGCTCGGTCTGTTCCTGCTCGGCTGGATGATCTTCACCGCGTTCATGGCCGTCGCCGCGCTGCGGGTCAGCCTCGCCGTGCTGGCGGTGCTGGCACTGCTCACGCTCACCTACCTCTTCCTGGCCATCGGCGCCTTCCAGACCGGCGCGCAGCCCCACGCCATGACGCAGGTGGGCGGATGGTTCGGCATCCTCACGGGACTCGCCGCCTGGTACGCCGCGGCGGCGACCGTCATCAACGACACACACGGCCGCACCCTGCTGCCCGCGGGCCCGCGCCGGCCCGGCGTGGCCCGACCGGCAGGGGAGGAGCGGATCGTCTGAGGCCGCCGCGGGACGGCAGCGGTCCGCTTCGGCAGCCGGCCCCCCGCTCGGGCCGAGGCGGCGCCGACCGGCATACCGCCGGCGGCTGGTTCGGCGCGCCACCGTGCGACTCCGTCGAAGTGCTGCCGTCCGACAACACGCACGACCGCCTCACAGGAGTCCCGGTTCCCGCCGACACACACCGGGCCGGGACAATCCCCGTCATGAACGACGACATGGCTGACGCCCGGAGCAGACTGGCCAGGATCGAGCAGTTGCTGGAGAGCGGCGAACGGGAACTGGTCCCCGCCTGGCGCCGGGCGACCCGTGGTGAGCCGCGCTGGACGGTGACGGCGGTGATCCTCGCGGCCGTGGCCCTGCAGCTGATCCTGCCGCACCGACTCATCCTCCTCCGCACGGTGTGGGCTCTGCCCGCGCTGGAGTTGCTGCTGCTGGCCGGACTGATCGCGGCCAACCCCCGGCGCGTGGAGCCCCACACCCGCCTGCTGCGGTACCTGGGCCTGGCCCTGACCTGCGTCATCAGCCTGGCCAACGGCTGGGCGGCGGTCCGGCTCGTAGAGGACCTGGTGAGCGGCAAAGGGGGAGAGAACGCCGTCCCGCTCCTGCTGACCGGTGGCGTCATCTGGGTGACGAACGTCATCGTGTTCGCCCTGTGGTACTGGGAGTGGGACCGGGGCGGACCCATGGCCCGGGTCCGGGGACAGCACCAGTTCCCCGACTTCCTCTTCGTCCAGATGCAGAGCCCGGAGCTGGCGCCGCCGGACTGGGAACCGGCGTTCCTGGACTACCTCTACCTCTCCTTCACCAACGCCACCGCCTTCAGCCCGACCGACGTCATGCCGCTGTCCCGCTGGTCCAAGATGCTGATGATGCTGCAGTCGTCGGTGTCCCTGGTGACCGTCGTCCTCGTGGTCGCCCGGGCGGTCAACATCCTGAAGTAGCCGCAAGGCGCAGTGCAGTTCAGGGCGCCGTACCCTGGGGGCACCACAGAGAGAAGCGGCTGAGGAACGCTCAGGCGGCCCGAACGCGGGAGACCCGCGCCGACGCCCGCAGGTGGGCGAGCGCTGCCGCACCGAGGCGCTGGAGATCCTGACCGCGCCCGAGCCGTGTGGCTGCGCCGCACCGGTCGGCCGCGGGAAGCGCCGGCAGCGCGCGGCGCGGCCCTCGCGCTCTGGGTACGCCGGGCGCCCAGGAGCGGGCCCTGCGCGCGCAGGAGGCGGCGCACGCCGCCCTGGCCCGGTCGCCGGGCACGTACGCGCTGTCGGCGGCTCGCACCAGAGCACTCAGCGTGTGGCCATCGCACGGGCGCTGGACGGCATGACGGCCGAGCGGCGGATGCCGCGCGCGACGCCCTCGACCAGTACTCCGCGCTGCTCGCCCTGGGCTGGGGCGACCTCGCCGTGGAGACCTCACGTCCGACCGCCGCGCCGGCCACCGTACCGGTCTGCCTCGGCGACATCGAAGACGCCGAAGACGCCGAAGACGCCGAACACGCCCTGGGGCAGGCCCTGTCCCGGCACTGCGCCTTGGCCCTGGCCGCCGACGATCCGGCCCTCGGCAGCGCCGACCGCTTCGCAGGCCGGTGGCTGCCCGACTCTCCCGAGCCCACCCACCACGGACTCGGCGCCGTACACCCGGTGGATCCGCGCTCCCCGGCCGGCGACGCACTCGGCTCCGGAGATCGGCTCGCCCATGTCACAGACGGCCGGGCTGTCTCGTCCCAGATCCCGGAGAACGACTTGGGATCAGGAAGGTGATGGTCATGCGGGTGTTCGTGGCGGGCGGAACCGGGGTGCTCGGGCGGCGGCTGGTGCCGCAGCTCCTGGCCAGGGGGCACCAGGTGACGGCCACGACGACGAGCGCGGCCAAGCTCGCCCTGGTGGAGAAGCTGGGCGCGGAAGCCGTCGTCATGGACGGACTGGACGCGGTGTCCGTCGGTGAGGCGGTGGCGGCCGCCCGGCCGGACGTGATCGTGCACCAGATGACCGGGATAGGCCCCGCGCACGCCGGCAAACCCGACCTGAAGCACTTCGACCGGTGGGCCGCGCCCACCATCAGGCTGCGCACCGAGGGAACCGACCACCTGCTGGCGGCGGCCGAGGCGACCGGCGTACCGCACTTCGTGGCCCAGGGCTACGCCAACTGGAACGGAATCCGCGAGGGCGGGTGGGTGAAGACCGAGGAGGACCCGCTGGACCTGCACGAGGGGACGCCCGCGTACGCGGCGATGGCCGCGCTGCGTCACGTCGAGGACGCGGTCGGCAGAACAGGCGGAGCGATCCTGCGCTACGGCGGGTTCTACGGGCCCGGCGCCACCGACGACCAGCTCGTGCTCGTCCGCAAACGGCAGTTCCCGCTGGTCGGGGACGGCACCGGATACGCCTCGTGGGTGCATCTCGACGACGCGGCGAGCGCCACCGTGCTCGCCGTGGAGCAGCGGGCGAGGGGCGCCTTCAACATCGTCGACGACGAACCCGCTCCGGAGAGCGCCTGGTTGCCGTATCTGGCGGCGTGCGCGGGTGCCAAGCCCCCGATGCGGGTGCCGAAGTGGCTGGCCCGGCTGCTGGCCGGGCAGGTCGTGGTGACGATGATGACCGAGGGCCGTGGCTTCTCCAACGCCAAGGCCAAGCGCGAACTCGGCTGGCAACTGCGCTATCCCTCGTGGCGCCAGGGCTTCAAGGAGGCCCTGACATGAGCCGGGTCGAGGAATTCGAGGAGCTGCGGCCCCTGCTGTTCTCGATCGCCTACCGCATCCTCGGCAGCGTGGCCGAGGCCGAGGACGCGGTTCAGGAGACCTGGCTGCGCTACGACCTCTCCGCGACCCGGCCGACGTCGACCAGGGCCTTTCTGTCGGCCACGGTCACGAACATCTCGATCGACGTCCTGCGCTCGGCCCGTGTGCGGCGCGAGGAGTACGTCGGACCGTGGTTCCCCGAGCCGCTGCTCACCGACCCCTACCAGGACCCCGAGCACGCGGCGGAACTGGCCGACTCGCTGTCCATGGCGTCCCTGCTCCTGCTGGAGCGGCTCAGTCCGCTCGAACGGGCCGTGTTCGTACTGCGGGAGGTGTTCGCCTTCGCCTTCCCCGACATCGCCGCCGCCGTGGGACGCTCCGAGGCGGCCTGCCGCCAGCTCGCCGTACGCGCCCGCCGCCACATGGACGCGGGCAGGCCGCGCTTCGAGGCCGACCGGAAGGAACGCGAAGAGCTCGCGGAACGGTTCTTCGGCGCCTTGAAGGACGGCGATGTGGACGGGCTGCGGCAACTCCTCGCCGCCGACGTACAGATGGCTGCGGACAGCGGCGGCAAGGCCCCGCAGTGGGCCGGGGGAATCCACGGCATCGACCAGATGTGCCAGATGCTCGACCAGCTCCTTTTGCCGTTCCTCGGCATCGGCGGCACCCTGGAGCCACGCCAGGTCAACGGCCGGCCGGGGGCGGTCTTCCGCGACCGCGACGGCAAGGTGGTCAACATCTGGACTCTCGACATCCTCGACGGGCGGATCCAGGCGATCCGCACGGTCAGCAATCCCGACAAACTCGGCCACATGGGCCCCGTCGCGGATGCCTGGGCCCTGCTGCGCGAAGCACAGCTGGCCCGCCGGAACATGGCCGGCCCGGAACCGACGGACCCGGCCACCACACGCAAGTTCGTACTGGAAGCAGAGCGGGAGAACCGGACATGACCAGGATCGGCATCATCATCGCCAGCACCCGACCCGGCCGCAGGGGCGACCGGGTGGCCGAGTGGGTACGGGACCTCGCCGCCGAACACGCGGGCGACGCGGCCGACTTCGAGCTCGTCGACCTGAAGGACTACGCGCTGCCGCTGCTCGACGAGGCCGTCCCGGCGCGTATGGCGCCGGGCGGACGACCGCACACCAGGCGATGGGCCGAGCGGATCGGTTCGTACGACGCCTTCGTCGTCGTCACTCCCGAGTACAACACCGTCCCTCCGGCCGCCCTGACCAACGCCATCGACTACCTCCACGAGGAGTGGGGCGGCAAGCCGGTCGGTTACGTGGGCTACGGCATCTTCGGCGCGGTCATGGCGGTGCAGAAGCTGCGCGCCCAGGCGGGCGTGCTGCGCATGGCGGACATCGGACCGCAGGTGGCGCTGTCGCTGCGCGAGGACTTCGTGAACTTCACCGACTTCCGTCCGCAGGAGCTGCACGTGCCCGAGGTGCACGGCCTGGTCGACGAGCTGCTGGCATGGGCGCGGGCACTCGCCCCGCTGCGGGCGGCGGCTTCTGCGGCGACCGCCTGAACGGCTTGCCGATGCTCGGCGGTCCCGGGACCGGGGCCGCCGAGTGCTCGCTTCGTGGTGCCAGGTCAGCCGAGGAGCCGGAGCAGTACGGCGGCCTCCGCGCGGAGCTGCGCTGCCCGGTCGGCCTGCGCGGGCGCCGTGAACTGCGCTGCGATCGCGAGCCGTTCGTCGGCCTCGGCGCGCACGATGTCGGTGATGTGCTGTTCGCTCAGCTCACGCCGGGCAGCCTCGGTGGCGCCGACACCGAGCGGCACCTGCTCGATGGCCGAGCCGCGCAGCTCGGCCGGGCCGACCGGTACCGCCTCGGCGTTGTCCACCGCCGCAAGCGTGGAACGCAGGGCGCTCACCGCGACCTTGTCGCGGGCACGCATCGCTTCTCGCAGGGCTTGACGCATGTGAAGGCGCAGAGACATGCCGGTGACTCTATGGTCCGTTCCCGGGACACTCAACGGAATATCCGCTCAGCGGGTTCCCGAAGCCCTCACCGCAGGCGCAGAGCGCCCGGTGCCCGGTCCTCGAAGATCTCGGTCAGCCAGTCGAAGACGGTCGCTCCGTGCCCGCTACGGGCCGCGGCCAGTTCGGCACTCACAAGTGCCCGGTTGGTGGGGTGGCAGCGCGCCAACCGGATCTCCAACTGGCGGGCCGTCTCCGCGTGGCCGAGATGCTCCCTGGACACCTGATGGTCTCGCCACTCCACCACGAAGTCATCGTCGTCCGGGGTGCCGAAGCCACCGCTGAGGCAGTCGGCGAAGGCGTCGAGGTTGCTGCCGAAGTAGCCGCCTGGACCGTTCACGGCTTCGCCGATGACTCGCCAGAAGTCTTCCATGGACCCGATCTGCGTGCCGTCCAGCACGTAAGTGACTGTCACCGCCCAGAGGTTACGCGCCGTGTCAGTCGATGTCCGCGTCGTCCGCGCCGTCCGATTCACCGACATGCCGCCGAGGCCTTCGCACAGCGGCTCGATGGGCTCGGTGCCGTTCCAACAGGCGCGCCAGAGGGGGGCGGTGCCGTCGGGAAACCGGAGCCATGTGCGGTCGTCGAGGTCGGCGATGCGCAGGACGTGACTTCGTCGTACAGGGCGGTCCCGGCCGCGGTGGGCATGGATCGACGCCGCCGTCGCCTGCCCGTGTGGCCAGCACGCGTGCGTAGGCGGGTCACGCTCGGGCGTGTCACATCCTGGCGGGCTGGTTCGTCATATGTGTGCAGTCAGTTGCGGCGGCGGAGGAGCCCCGGTGTGGATGTCCGCCCCGCACGTCCGTACCGGCCTGAGGGGAAGTCGTATGTCAACCGATGAGGAAACCCGTAACAAGGCGACGGCAGCGCGTCTTCATGACGCTGTGGCCACCAGAGATCCGGAGATCGTCTCGAAGGCGATCGACGAACTCGTGGCGCCGGACGTTCTGTTCCACGCACCGGTGCCGATGGGCATGACGGGGGTGGAGGCGCTCAAGCAGGTGTGGACGGTGCTCTTCCGCGCGTTCCCTGACCTGTACGTCACGGTCGAGGATGTGATCGCCGAGGGGGACAGGGTCGTGGCCAGGAACACGGTGACCGGGACCCACCGGGGCGAGTACCGGGGGATGCCGCCGACCGGCAGGTCCGTCACCTACGGGGAGATCTTCATCTTCCGTTTCGAGGGCGGCCGGATCGCTGAGATCTGGGGCGTGGTCGACGTCTTCTCACAGATGCGCCAGCTGGGGGTCGTCTCGTGAACGAACCAGCGTTCCACCCGCAGACCGTGACCGGGACTACCGAACCACGGCGGCCACACCGTCGATCTCGACGCGCACGCCGTCGCGCACGAGGTGCGTGACGACCGTCGTCCGGGCCGGAAACCGCGGGCAGTCCGCGAAGAACTCGCGGTACACCTTGTTGAAGGTCCCGAAGTCGGCCCTGTCCGCGAGGTAGCAGGTGCACCGGACGATCAGGTCCTTCCTGCTGCCCGCGGCGGTGACGACCGCAACGAGGTTGTGCAGAACCTGGCGGACCTGTGCGGAGAAGTCGTCCGGTATCTCGTGCGTGACGGGGTGGAGCGGGCCCTGGCCGGACGTGAACACCAGGTCGCCGACCTTGATGGCCTGAGACAGGGGCGGCTCGGTGCCATCGGGGAAGCGGACGAAGGGGGCGTTGTCGGTGCGGATGCCTTCGATCATGCGGGCATTGTGCTGCGCCTGGCCGTCCTCACGGAAGCGGAAATCCCTTTGCCCGGGCCCGTCACGCAAGCCGGCACTGAGGCCGTGCTCGGATTCGTCAGGACCGACAGCGAAGCCCTCGTCTCATGCCTGGGCGATCCTCGACGTACTACCGCGGCATACCGCGAACTGCTGCGCCGCGGGGGAGCACGCGGAGAGCGCCGTCCGGGCCGGCCCCTCCACGAACGGCGGAAACGCGGTGCAGCGACGGCTCCTTCCACGCCCCGGGGGACACGGAGGCCACCAGCGGACCCCGGGGGCGGATGAACATCGCCCCAGCGGTCAGAGGCTGGTCAGCAGGTCGTTGAGGGGCGCGGGTACGCGGTCGGGGGTGAGGGCCTCGACGAGGACGCGGCCGTAGTGGATCTTGCGCCCCTTCTTCGTGCCGAAGAACCGCCGCAACTGCTGGTGCGAGGTGCGGCCCCGTTGCGCGGGCTGGCGCAGGAAGGTCTGCAGGGCGCGCAGATCCCCCTCCGCTCGGACGAGTTCCTCCACCCGGGTCACGCCCAGCGCGCGGATGAGCTCGTCCTCCAGATCCGCCGCACAGACGAAGAACCCGCGCTGTGCTGAGCCGGCGCCCTCCAAGGCGCGGGCGTAGTAGCCACGCTCCCCCTCGTCGCACAGTCCGGTCAGGCGCAGGCCCAGGCCGGTTGGCCCGAGGAGGCGGGCGAAGCGCCCGACACTCATCGCACCGCCGATCGACAGGACGCAGACGCCTTCGGCAGCCAGGTCCCGGTCGCGGCGCGAGGCCAGCGCCTCGACCGCCGCGACGTCGCTCAGCCCTTCGAGCAGAACGGCGGCCCGGACGGGCAGCCGCTCGGCCAGCTCGCGCGCGAGATCGCCGGGTCCACCGGCCGCCCACGCGGTGACCGCTTCCCGGAACGACCTCATGTCAGCCATGCGATGAGTCTCCGCCCTCTCGGGCCACCGCGGTAGGGAATTTCCGCCGGCCGCCAACCGATCGCAGTCGGCCGGCTGCCTGCGAGAGCGCGCTTACCATCTGGGTAACCGACCGGAGGACATGACGATGATTCTGGTGACCGGCGCGAGCGGGAACGTCGGCAGCGCCGTCCTCGCTCGCCTTGCCGCCGACGGCGTGCCCGCGCGGGCGGCGTACCGTGATCCGCGGACGACCGCCCATGCGATCAAGTCCGGCGGTCACGCGGTGACGCTTGATCTGGCGGTCCCTGGCACGCTCGCGCCCGCACTCGATGGCATCGACACCGTGTTTCTCGTCGGTGCCACGGGCCCCGCCCAGACGACGCACGAAATCAACATGGTGGAAGCCGCCCGCGCGGCCGGGACCCGCGTGGTCAAGCTGTCGGTCTGGCGGGCCGACGAGGGGCTGTCGCCGATTGCCCGGCTGCATCGGCCCGTTGAACAGGAGCTGGTCACCTCGGGACTGCCCTGGACGATCCTGCGCCCCAACTTCTACCTGCAGAACTTCCTGCGCCAGCCGTCGATCCACACGGCAGGCGAGTTCAGCCTGCCACTGATCAACGCACCCATCAGCTTCATCGACGTCGGCGACATCGCCCGTGTCGCCGCGCGCGTCCTCACCACGGCGGGCCACGACGGTCGCGTCCATGACCTCACCGGGCCCGAGGCACTGACCTACACCGAAGTCGCGGAGGAGTTCTCCCGAGTCCTCGGAAGGCCGGTGCGCTATGTGGGCCTGCCCGACGACGAAGCGCGCGCGGCGATGGTGAGTCGGGGGACACCCGAGTTCCACGCCGACGCTCTGATAGAAGTTGCCCGCGCCTACCGCGACGGCGGCGCCGAGACCGTCACTTCGACCGTGCCCGATCTCACCGGCCGTGCGGCCGTCGGTCTTGCCGCATTCGTGCGCCGGAACCGCGATGTCTTCGGCTGACTCCCGGAGCGGAGCAGGACTGCGGGCGAACTCAATGACCTCACGGCATCAGTCGCGGGCCGAAAGAGCCTCCAGCATGGCCCGTGCAGTGACGGTCGCGTCGTAGTCCTCGCTGACACCCGGAACCAGGATGATGTCGCCCTCGATGTGCCGGGAGCGCAGGGGCGCGATGGCCTGATACTCGTCCGAGTCCCACCAGGCGCGTGCCTGGGAGATCGACGGGAAGCCGATCACGACGACATGCCCGGGCCATGCGCCCTCCTTCACCTCGTGCGCGCTGCCGTGGACGAGGAACCGGCCGCCGTACGGTTCGAAGGTGGCGGTGACGCGCGCGATGTACTCGGCGATCTCCGGGTGCGGAGCCGCTTCCTGCAGGTGAGCGATCGCGTAGGCGGTCATGGTGTCCCTCCGTCGGTCGGCTGCTGTGCTGATCACGATCCTGCCGCAGGTGCGTTCCGCGGTCGATGACCTTTCAGGTAATCCAGGCGCGCACCGGATCCGCACCTGGCCACGGGGTCTGAATCCAGCCACCACCCGCATATCCGGCCACCGCCCTGACATGGTGTTTTACAGTGGCTGGCAGCAGTTCCGCGATAACACCTGGGAGGAATGCGCGACCATGCCGACTGAAACGCTCGAGTTTCAGGTGGAGGCCCGTCAGCTCCTGCAGCTGATGATCCACTCGGTCTACTCCAACAAGGATGTCTTCCTGCGTGAGCTCGTCTCCAACGCTTCCGACGCGCTGGACAAGCTGCGCCTGGAGAAGCTGCGGGACGACTCGCTGGACGCCGACGTGTCCGATCTGCACATCGAGATCGACATCGACAACGACGCCCGCACCCTCACGGTGCGGGACAACGGCATCGGAATGTCGTACGACGAGGTCGGGCAGCTCATCGGCACCATCGCCAACTCCGGCACCGCACAGTTCCTCCAGGAGATGCGGGAGGCGAAGGACGCCGCCGGGGCGGAAGGGCTCATCGGCCAGTTCGGCGTCGGGTTCTACTCCGGGTTCATGGTGGCGGACGAGGTCACCCTGGTCACCCGCAGCGCCGGCGAGAGCCGGGGCACCCGCTGGACTTCCCGCGGCGAGGACACGTACACGCTGGAAGGGGTCGACGACGCGCCGCAGGGCACCTCGGTCACCCTCCACCTCAAGCCCGCCGACCCGGAGAACCAGCTCCACGACTACACCTCCCCGTGGAAGATCAGGGAGATCGTCAAGCGCTACTCGGACTTCATCACCTGGCCCATCCGGATGCTCCCGGACCAGGGCGAGGGCGGCGAGTCGCGCGAACCCGAGACGCTGAACTCGATGAAGGCGCTGTGGGCGCGGTCGCGTGACGAGGTGTCCGACGACGAGTACCACGAGCTGTACAAGCACATCGGGCACGACTGGCGCGACCCGCTGGAGACCATCCGGCTGCAGGCCGAGGGCACCTTCGAGTTCCAGGCCCTGCTGTTCCTCCCCGCGCACGCTCCGCACGACCTGTTCACCCGTGACTTCCGGCGCGGTGTACAGCTGTACGTCAGGCGCGTCTTCATCATGGACGACTGCGAGGCGCTGCTGCCGCCGTACCTCCGCTTCGTCAAGGGTGTCGTCGACGCGGCCGACCTCTCGCTCAACGTGTCCCGCGAGATCCTCCAGCAGGACCGCCACATCGAGATGATGCGGCGACGGCTGACCAAGAAGGTCCTGTCCACGGTCAAGGACATGATGGCCAAGGACCGGGACCGATACGCCACGTTCTGGCGGGAGTTCGGCACCGTCCTGAAGGAGGGACTGGTCACCGACCCCGAGAACCGTGACGCCGTCCTCGCCGTCGCGTCCTTCGCGAGCACGCACGACGACACGGAGCCGACCACGCTCAAGGCTTACGTCGAGCGGATGAAGGACGGCCAGGAAGACATCTACTACCTCACCGGCGAGTCCCGGCAGAGCATCGAGAACTCCCCGCACATGGAGGCCTTCCGGGACCGGGGCATCGAGGTGCTGCTGCTCACCGACCCCGTCGACGAGGTGTGGGCCGACGCCGTCGGCGAGTACGACGGCAAGAAGCTGCGGTCCGTCGCCAAGGGGCAGATCGACCTCGGCACCAAGGACGACGACGCCTCCGAGGGCGAGCGGGAGAAGCAGACCGAGGACTACGCCGGCCTGCTCGGCTGGATGAGGGAGCAACTGGACGAGGACATCAAGGAGGTGCGACTGTCCTCCCGTCTCACCGTCTCCCCGGCCTGTGTCGTCTCCGACGCGAACGACCTGACCCCGGCCCTGGAGAACATGTACCGGGCGATGGGCCAGGAGGTGCCCCGCGCCAAGCGGATCCTGGAACTCAACCCGGACCACCAGCTGGTGAAGGGCCTCAACCAGGTGTACAAGGAACGTGAGGACCGCACCGAGCTCACCGAGACCGCGGAACTCCTGCACGGGCTGGCGGTACTCGCCGAGGGCGGCCAGCCCAAGGACCCCGCCCGCTTCGTCAAGCTGATGGCGGACCGCCTGCAACGCGCGCTGTGACCCAGCACCGCCCGACGCCGGCGGCCCGTCCCGGGAAGCGGGGCGGGCCGCCGGTCGCGTTTTATGGACACACGACAAACCGTGGCGGCGAAATTGTTCCGTGCCCGTCCTGACTGCCTCCCGACTCGCTGAAATGATCGTGGCGGAAGCGAAAGGGATCTTGTAGAGATCCCATAAGTCCTCGACCCAGGAGAGGTACGGATGACGGACAGCGGCGAAGTGCTGGTGACGGGTTTCGGCGCGATGACCCCGTTGGGGGCCGACGCGCCCTCGACCTGGGCGGGACTGCTGTCCGGGGTGTCGGGTGTCTCTCTTCTCGACGAGGAGTGGGCCGCGGGCCTGCCGGTGCACGTCGCGGCCGGCCTCCCGGTGGATCCCGCCACGATGCTTCCCCGGGTCGAGGCGAGGAAGCTGGACCGGGGTGAGCAACTCGCCGTGCTCAGCGCACGCGAGGCATGGCAGGACGCCGGAGTTCCGCAGGTGGAGCCCGAGCGGTTCGCCGTGGTCATCGGCACCGGCACCGGCGGTGTCCTCACCACACTCGGCCAGGACGACATCTTCGAGCGCAGCGGCGTACGCCGGCTGTCGCCGTTCGCCGTGCCCATGCTCATGCCCAACGGGCCGGCGGCCTGCGTGAGCATGGACCTCGGCGCGAAGGGCGGCGCCCGGACACCGGTCAGCGCGTGCGCTTCGGGCGCGGAGGCACTCGCCCTCGGCCAGGACCTGATCCGCAGCGGCCGGGTGGACGTGGTCGTCGCCGGCGGCGTGGAAGCCTGTCTGCACCCCTTCACCATCGCCGCCTTCGCCCAGATGAAGGCGCTGTCGACGAGGTCCGAGGACCCGGCGTCGGTGTCCCGGCCCTTCGACTGCGATCGCTCCGGGTTCGTGATGGGGGAGGGAGCGGGGATGATGGTCCTGGAACGCCCCGCGTTCGCCCGGGCCCGTGGCGCACGGGTTCACGGAACCCTCGCGGGCAGCGCCGTGACCTCCAGCGCGCACCACATCACCGCCTCCGACGCGGACGGCCAGGTCTTCGCCATCGAACAGGCGCTGCGCGACGCGGGGCTGGGCCGCGAGGACATCGGCGTCGTCCATGCCCACGCCACCTCCACCGAGTCCGGTGACCTGGCGGAGGCGGAGGCCGTCCGCCGCGCCGTCGGCACGCACGCCGTGGTGACGGCGACGAAGTCCATGACCGGCCACATGCTCGGCGCCTCCGGAGCCGTCGGCGCCCTGGCCACCGTCATGGCACTCAAGGAGGGCACCGTGCCGGCCACCCGCAACCTCGAGAAGATCGACCCGCAGGTCGAGATCGACGTCGTACAGGGCGCGAACCGTACCGGGCGGTGGACGGCGGCACTGGCCAACTCCTTCGGCTTCGGCGGCCACAACGTCACCCTGGTCTTCACGAGCTGACCAGGCCTCGAAAGACTCGGCTCGGCTCAGCTCGTCACGGAACCCGCCGCTCGGCGCCGTCGCAGGTAGCACAGCGCGCTCGCCGTGATGACCAGGGGCCACAGCAGGTACCAGCCCGTCATGACGAGGAGGGCGGCGACCGCGACGAGCGCGAGGAGCGCGCAGCGGTACGGCAGACTGCCCCGGGGCAGGAGCCGTACAGCGGCGGCCGTTCCCAGGGTGTACACGGTCACGAACGACCCGGTGGTGAGCAGCACGAGAGGCTGTGGTCCCACGCCGGCGACCGCGGTGGCGGCCAGAGCCAGGCCGGAGAGCCCCGTCACGACGCCCAGGCTGCGGCGCGGCACCTCGCCGGCGCCGCCGCCCCGGTCGAGCCGGGCGGGCAGCGCGCCGTCGCGGCCGAGCGCGGCGCCCAGTCTGGCCGCGCCGGCGAAGTAGGCGTTCATCGTGCCGAGGGTGAGCAGCAGCGCGGCGGCCGCGGCCAGCACGTGGACCGTGCCGCCGATGCCGAGGGCGAGCAGTTCGGCCAGCGGGGCGTCGGAGGTCCCGGCCGCCGGGCCGAGCACCAGGACGCCGGAGGCGGCTACGGCGAGGTACAGCACGCCTACGACGGCCACCGCCACGGCGGCGGCACGGGGCAGGTCGCGCGCCGGTCGGCGGAAGTCGGCGGCGAGGTGGGTGATGGCCTCCCAGCCCGCGAAGCTCCACACGAGCAGCGCCGCGGCCGAGCCGATCGCGGGCCAGCCGTGCGGCGCGAACGGATGCAGGTTCTGCAGGCGGGCGTGCGGCAGCGCGGTCAGCACGGCGGTCAGCAACAGCGTGACGAGCAGCACGGCGAGGGCGAGTTGCAGACGGCCGGAGACCGTCAGACCGAATCCGTTGGCCACGGCCACCAGGACCAGCAGCACCGCAGCGGTGACCAGTACCGTGCGCCGGCCGCCGCCGAGCGCGGTCGCGACGTACGCCCCGGCGAACATGCCCGCCGCCGGAGCACCGGCGGGTACGGCGAAGTAGAAGCACCAGCCGACCACGGCAGCCGCCCGCGCGCCGAAGGCGTGCCGCACGTAGGTGGAGACGCCGCCGCCGTCCGGGTAGCGGGCGCCCAGCGCGGCGAAGGTGGCCGCGAGCGGCACCGACAACAGGACCAGCCCGAGCCAGGCCAGCAGCGAGGCCGGTCCGGCCGCCCGGGTGGCCAGACCGGGAAGGGCGATCACCCCGGTACCGAGCACCGCGCCGACGTACAGTGCGGCCCCCTGCCAGACGGTCAGACTCCCGACGGGCCGAGCCGAGAGTTCCGGCGCGGCGGGCGCGCTGGTCATGCGGCATCCTTCCCGGTCCGGCGGAAGTCCATGGTCCAGTTGGTTTCCCAGCTCTGCCCGCCGTCGGTCGAGAACGCCTGCTCCCAACAGGCCGATACCGAGGTGATCTGCGACCAGACGAAGCGGCACAGGACCGGGGTGCCTTCGTGGGTGTCGGCGCCGTAGAACTCGCCGTGTCCGTCGTCGTGGAACCGGCCGACGACGGGCGGTTGCAGCAGCCCGGTACGGCTGCTCACCCAGTTCAGCGACCATTCCGCGCGAACGGGGTCGAACAGGCGCAGTGTCAGGCCGCTGAAGCCCTTGGTGGGGAAGCTGATCTCGTCCAGGTTCGCGGCTCCGCCGAACAGCGTGCTGTGACACACGACCGTGCCCGGGAAGCGGTCCCACTCGGTGCAGTCGGTCAGCGGTGCGACGAGCCGCCGGTTCGTCACGTGCCAGGTGCCCACCAGGAAGTCGAAGTCACCGATACCGGGCTTGCGGAGGGCGGGAAGAGGAGCGTTCATCTGCGGATGTCCTTTGCTGTCCGTGCGTTGGGCGGGCGCCCGCCGGAAAAGTAGACCGGCTTCCCTGACAACCTCTGTCAGTGGACTGCGGCAGACTTCCGTCATGCGTGCGAGCCGACTGCTGTCCGTCCTGTTGCTGCTCCAGACCCGCGGCCGGATGACCGCCCAGCAGCTCGCCGACGCGCTCGAGGTGTCCGTCCGCACGGTCTACCGGGACATGGAGTCGCTCGCCGCGGCCGGCGTCCCGCTCTACGGCGACCCCGGTCACGACGGCGGCTACCGGCTGGTCGACGGCTTCCGCACCCGGCTGACCGGGCTGACCCGCGAGGAGGCGGAGGCACTCTCCCTGGCCGGACTGCCCGGACCCGCCGCGGACCTCGGCCTGGGCACCGTACTCGCCACCGCCCAGCTCAAGCTGATGGCCGCCCTGCCCGAGGAACTGCGCGGCCGTACCGGTGAGATACGGCAGCGGTTCCACCTGGACCCCTCCGGCTGGTACGCCGAAGCCGACCCGACCCCGCACCTGGCCGCCGTCACCGACGCGGTGTGGCGACAGCGCCGAATCCGCCTCCGCTACCGGCGGTGGAAGGCTCCCCAGGAGGTGACCCGGACGCTTGACCCCTACGGGCTGGTCCTCAAGTCCGGCCGCTGGTACCTGGTGGCGGCCCGCCCGGAAGCCGTCCGTACCTACCGCGTCTCCCAGATCCTCCGGATCCAGGTGCTGGAGGACCGCTTCGAGCGCCCCCGCGACTTCGACCTGGGAGCGCACTGGCAGACCTACCTGGCCGACTTCGACGCCCGCAGGCTCCGGGGCGAAGCCGTCGTACGACTGACACCGCGGATCCTGGCGCAACTGCCCGACCTCCTGGAACCGGCAGTTGCACGCGCCGCCCGGGACAGCGCCGGGCCACCGGGTCCCGACGGACTGGTCCAGGCCGTCATCCCCATCGAGTCCGAGGAACACGCGGTCGGCCTGCTGCTGCGTCTCGGTGCCGAGGCGGAGGTCGTGGCGCCCGCCGGACTGCGGGCGCTGATGGCACGGACGATCAGCGCCCTGGCAGAGACCTACCGCCACCCGCTGGACAAACACGAAGCCTGATCTAGACTGGGTATCCAGAGATGGAAAATTGATCTAACCACTCTGTGGAGAGGCTTCCCGTGGAAGAGGCTGAGGCTGACGAACACCTCATCCGTGAGGCCGAGAAGATCGCCATGGCGTTGGGGCGCATGTTCCCGGGGCTGTGCGAGGTGGTGCTGCACGACCTGCGGGAGCCCGAGCATGCGATCCGGGCGATCGAGAACAACCTCTCCGGCCGTCGGGTCGGGGACTCCGCCACGGAGCTGGGCCTGGCCCGCATCGAAGATCCCGACTACCCCAGCATCATTCAGAATTACCCCAATCGGTTCCCGGACGGCCGCCCCGCGAAGAGCACGTCCATCGGCATCAAGAACGCCGCGGGGGAGTACATCGCGGCTCTCTGCCTGAACCTGGACGTGTCCGTGCTGTCGCCGGTGACCCTGACCCTGTCCAACCTGTTGGCCACGGACACCGAACACCGCGAGCAGTCCCTGGAGACCCTGCGGGACCGCACCGCCCGCGAGCTGCGTCAGGCGGTGGAGGCACACGCCGCGGAGCGCGCGGCGACTCCCCGGTCGCTGAGCCGGGAGGACAAGAAGGCGCTTGTACGACAGTTGCAGCGGGACGGCTACTTCGACTCGCGCGACGCGGCACAGACCATAGCGGACCTGCTCGGTGTCTCCCGGGCGACCGTCTACAACTACGCCAAGTAGCGGCAGCGGCTCCCGAGTCCGCGTCGCATACCCGTCCGGAGACCTGGACCCCCGCCCTTCCGAAGAAAGCGGTCCACCGTTCTGTGAACCCTCATGTGAACACCCAGGAGAGCACCACCGCTTCGGCCCCCGTACCAACCCTGGCCGATCCGGACACCCCGTTCGCCGTCGTCGACGCCGACACGATGAGGCGGAACGTCGCCCGCCTCAAGGCCAGGGCCGACCGTCTCGCGGTCACCCTGCGCCCGCACGTGAAGACCGCCAAGAGCCTCGACGCCGCCGCCCTCCTGCACTCCGGCACACCGTGTCCCGTCACCGTCTCCACCCTCGCGGAGGCCGAGGCGTTCGCCGACGGCGGCTACACCGACATCACGTACGCGGTCGGCATCGACCCGCACAAACTCCCGCGCGTCATCGCACTGTTGCGCCGTGGCGTCACCCTGCGCATCCTGCTGGACAGCGTCGAACAGGCGTCGTTCGTCGCCGCAGCCTCCCGCCGGGCCGGCATCCCCCTGCCCACCCAGATCGAGATCGACTGCGACGGCCACCGAGGCGGTCTCGAGCCCGACGACCCGGCGCTCACCAAGATCGGCCGCATCCTGCACGACGAGGGTTGTCTGGACGGCGTCCTGACCCACGCCGGCGAGTCCTACTTCGCCCACACCGCCGAGGAACAGCGCCTGGCGGCGAAGAACGAACGCGACACCGCCGTCGCCGCCGCCGAGCGACTGCGCGCGGCCGGCCTGCCCGTGCACGTCGTCAGCGTGGGCTCCACCCCCACCGCGCACGCCGCCGAGGACCTCACCGGCGTCACCGAACTGCGCGCCGGGAACTACGTCTTCTTCGACCTGGTCATGGCAGGTCTGGGCGTCTGCCGGGTCGAGGACATCGCCCTGTCGGTGGTCGTGACCGTCATCGGTCGCCGCCCCGAGTACGGGTGGATCATGACCGACGGCGGCTGGATGGCCATGTCGCGCGACCGCGGGACGGCCGCGCAGGCCCAGGACCAGGGCTACGGCCTGGTCACCGACCTCGCCGGCAACCTCGTCCCGGGCCTGGTCATGACGGCCGCGAGCCAGGAGCACGGCACGCTCACGGCCCGCGACGGCGCCGGCCTGCCCGACCTGCCGGTGGGCACCCGCCTGCGCATCCTGCCCAACCACGCATGCGCCACCGCAGCCCAGCACCGCGGCTATCACGTCGTCGACGGCACCCGCCCCATCGGCGGCCCGGCACCGGCCATCGACGCATTCTGGGAACGCGTCACGGGCTGGTGAACTCCAGCCGGCGGAAAACCGATGTCACAGGGTGGACCTGCTGGGCATGCCGGCCGAGTTCCCGCAGGTCGTTGCCACCGCGGCCACGCTGCGCGAGCCACACCGGGTGGCGCACTACCTGGAGGCGCTGGCCGGCACGTACCACCGCTTCTACGACGCCTGCCGGGGCCTGCCGCGGGCCGGCGAGGCCCCGGACGACCGCACGCGGGCCCGGCTGTGGCTGACGGAGGCCGGCCAACGCGTGCTGCACAACGGCCTGCACCTGCTCGGCGTCTCGGCACCGGAACGGATGTGAGGCCGGCTGGAGGCGCCGCGAGGCCGGTCGGCAGACGCTACGAGGCCGATCGGAAGATGTCGCCGACGACGTCGGATGCCGCCGTCGCATGTGCCTCGACGAACCACTCCCGGCCGAGCAGCCATCCGAAGACAGGGGCCGGAATCCGGACCAGCGCCCTCATCACCGGAGCAAGCCGACCCTTGCCGGACACCTGCGAACGATGAGCGGCGAGAGCCGCCTGCTTCCGTGCCGCGAACCGTCGGACATCGACGGTGTGGGTGATGGCCGCGCGCGGGGTGAAGGCGGTCCGCACCGCGTCCGCGTCGAACCGCAACGGGATTCTCAGCACACGCACCAGCTTCACCAGGCGCGCCACCCGATCGCGCGGGATGGTCGCCTCCAGCACCCGGGGTACCCCGGCGAGCTCGGCGGCACGCCTGCCGACCTCGTGCACCCTGACGTGGTCCCGGTGGCCGTAGCCGCCCTGTGCGTCGTAGCTGAGGAGCAGGTCCACCTCTTCCTCGCGCAGGACGGCGGCCAGCCGGGCGGCGGCCTCCTCCGCGTCCGCCCGCAGGAAACGTGCCCGGTCCGGCGGATCCGGATGGAGCAGCGCACCGTGGCCGCTGTCCGCATACCCCAGATGCGCCACACGCCGCACGCCCAGCACGGCAGCGCTCGCCCGAAGCTCGTCCAGCCGTGGCGCCCCGCCCTCCGGCACGGCGTCCATGAGCCCGTCCGTGGCGACCACGATCACCACACGATGCCCCTCGGCCGCGGCACGCGCGAGCGTGCCTCCCGTCAGGATCACCTCGTCGTCAGGGTGGGCGTGAAAGGCCAGGACGGTTGCCATGGGGCCATCCTGGACCACGCACCCCTCCGGGTGTCCGCGAACTCCGAACAACGCCGGGTGGGCCGCCCTCGTGCACCACGGCCGGGCCGGTGTCGGACGCCCCAGCCTCCGAGACCTGCGGGGAGCGTGCCCATGGCCGGCGTCAGAAGTCATCAGGGTGGGGCGGAGCGTGCAGCGCCCCGGGGAAAGGTCGTCGCGACATGATCGACAAGCCCCTATGCTGCCAGGATGATCAAGCCGATTGAGCTCGTCATATTCGACTGCGACGGTGTGCTGGTCGACAGTGAGCGCATCGCAGCACGCGTCCAGGTCGCTCTCGGTGCGGAGTTGGGCTGGCCGCTCACCGAGAAAGAGGTCGTCGACCGCTTCATCGGCCGCTCCCATGCCGCCATTCGCCGGCAGGTCGCCGCCCGGCTCGGCGAGGAGACCGCGGCGATATGGGCGGAGCGGTTCGAACAGCTCCACCGCGAGGCCGTGGACGCCGATCTCGCCCCCGTTGACGGACTGCCCGAGGCGCTGGATGCGATTGCGCTGCCGACCTGCGTGGCCTCCAGCGGCTCCCATGACAAGATGCGCCACACTCTCGGTCGCACCGGGCTCTACGACCGATTCGCGGGCCGCATCCACAGTGCCACCGAAGTCGCCCATGGCAAGCCTGCCCCCGACCTGTTCCTGCACGCCGCCCGGCACATGGGGGTCGATCCCGCCGCCTGCGTGGTGGTCGAGGACAGCCGGCCCGGTGTCCTGGCCGCCAGGGCGGCCGGCATGCGTGCCTTCGGGTACGCCGGCGGCCTCACCCCGGCCGGACGACTCGAAGGCCCTGGCACCACCGTCTTCCACGACATGCGCAAACTGCCCGCGCTCATCGCCGGGCAGCAGTGAGTCCTCGGTGATCGTGATCGGACCGAGGGATGACCGTGGTCACTGCCCGAGGATGCCGTCCGCGACGCCCCGTACCTCGTCCAACTGGAAGCCGAGACAGGTCCAGGACACTCCCGCACGGCCATGCGGGTCCTCCCGCTGGGCGTGGTGGAGGAGGTCCAGGCCGTGTCTGCGGGCGAGGTCGATCGTCTCCTGCGCGGTGACGGGGAACATGCGGCGGCCCGTCGGCACCGGGCCGTGACGCAGGGAGAGGACGATCCGGCCGCCGGTCGCGAGCAGCCCGGCCAGACTTGCCATCGCGAAAGCTCGTTGCTCTTCGTCGAGATGCATCCAGACCGCGGTGAGCAGGATCAAGTCGAAGCGGCTCCCCGCTGCGGTCAGGCCGGGCAGCTCGGGCAGCGCGTCATCGGTCCACTCGATCTGTTGGCCGGCGTGGAGGCGCCGGCCCAGCGAGCGCAGTTCGACGGTGGGTTCGGCGGCGACGACCCGATGACCCCGGGCAGCCAGCGCCGCCGCGTCGCGCCCGCTGCCCGCCCCGACGTCCAGCACTCTGCTCGGCCGGGAGGGGAACAGGTGCAGCACCTCGCGGTGCACTTCGGCGAAGGTCACGCTCTCGTACTGCTCGGCCAACGCCTCGGCCGCCTCCCCGTATCCGGCGGTGCCGGCCATCCCCTGCAACTGCTCGCTGGTTGCGTCACTGCTCATGTCCCGGGACTCTACGGTGCCTTGGGCCCGGTCGCCGCGACGAAGATCACGGATAACCGCTGTGCCGGTGTGGCCAGGACCGACAGACTGCGGGCATGGAATTCTTCTGCTACCACCGCGATCGGCGAGACTCCCTGGCGCTGCGCATGCAGCTGCTGGAGGCGCACTGGTCCTACATGGACCGGTTCGACAAAGAGATGATCGCCCGCGGTCCGACCCTCACCGGCGACGGCGAGGTGCCCACGGGCAGCGTGCACATCGTCGACCTGCCGGATCCCGCCGCCGCCCGCGCATTTGCCTTCGACGAACCCGGCTACCAGGCCGGTGTCTACCGTGACGTGCTGTTGCGCCGATGGCGCAACGTGCTGGGGCGCACCATGTGGGACTTCTCCGGAGGGCGGACCGGCGGCCGACGATTCCTCGTGCTCGGGCTCGGCCAGGGACAGGCCGCCGACCTGGCCGTGCCTCAGGACCGTGACGAGCTGATCGCATACGGCCCACTGCTGTCCGACGACGGCAATACCTGGCTGGGTACGGCAGCGCTGGTCCGGGCACCGGACCCGGAGGCGGCGCGCGCCGTGCTGACCGCGGACCGGTATGCCGACATCGAGGTCCACAACTGGCAGTTCGGCGGACGGCCATGATGAACCGTCGTGCAGGAGGTTGCGCATGGGACCGTGTGCGTCGCTCGTAGTCCCGGCCTCCGGGCCGGGTCGGTGATGCCGCGTTCAGGCAATGCCGTACACGGATGCGGCGAGACCGTTCCCTCGCGCGAAGACGGCCGCCTGAGCGTCGGTCAGGCGGCCGAAGTCTTTGCCCGTGCCGATGCGTTTCTTGGGCTGAACAGGATGTGACGGCCTGCTTGTGTACATGTTCCGCCCCTCGGATGTCGGTGCACGACTCGCACCCGCTCGCTGGCTCCACACACTCCGAGGAGACGCCATGTCCCGACGCCCGGCCCACCCCGCACGTTCCGTCACGGCTGCCGCGGCCGCGCTGGCCGCGGTCGGCGCGCTCAGCGCCGCCGCGCCCGGCTCGGCGCACGCCTCCGTACACCCGCACCCGGCCGCCCGCCATGTCCTGTTGCTGTCCGTCGACGGTCTGCACCAGTCCGACCTGGCCTGGTACATCGCCCGTCACCCCCAGTCGGCGCTGGCCCGGCTCACCGCCGGCGGCGTGCAGTACACCCACGCCGCGACCACCAACCCCTCGGACTCCTTTCCCGGCATGGTCGGCCAGCTCACCGGCGGCACCCCGGGCACCACGGGCGTCTTCTACGACGACACCTACAGCTCCGCCCTCCTGCCGGCCGGTACGACCCAGTGCACCGGCGCCAAGCCCGGCGCCGAGGTGGACCTGACCGAGGACCTCGACAAGAACAAGGACTCCCTCGACGCCGGCCAGGGCCTGAGCGGTCTGCCCGGCAGCATCCTGCAGATGACCGGCGACCCCGCCCGCCTCGTCGACCCGTCGAAGCTTCCGGTCGACCCGAAGACCTGCAGACCGCTCTACCCGCACTCCTACCTGCGGGTGAACACCGTCTTCGACGTGGTCCGCACGGGCGGCCTGCGCACCGCGTGGTCCGACAAGCACGCCGCCTACGACATCCTCAACGGCCCCTCGGGCAAGGGCATTCAGGACCTGTTCACGCCTGAGATCAACAGCAAGGCCATCGGCTACGACGCCGGCGACTGGACGAAGGACAACGCCGCGACCGAGCAGTACGACGGGTACAAGGCGCAAGCCGTGCTCAACGAGATCGACGGCTACGACCACAGCCGTACCCACGAGGTCGGCACCCCGGCGGTCTTCGGCATGAACTTCCAGTCCGTCTCGACCGCCCAGAAGCTGCCCAACTCGGACGGCCTGGCGGGTGGTTACCAGGAGAAGGGCGTCCCCGGGCCCCTTGTGGTGAAGAACCTCGAATTCGTGGACCAGCAGGTCGGCGCCTTCCTCGCCGAACTCCGCAAGCGGCACCTCGCCGACAGCACCACCGTCATCCTCTCCTCCAAGCACGGCCAGTCGCCGACCGATCCCAAGGCGCTGACCCGCATCGACGACGGCCCGCTGCTCGACGGCCTCAACTCCGCCTGGAAGGCAGCCCACCCGGGCTCCGGCGATCTCGTCGCCCACGCGGTGGACGACGACGCCATGCTGATCTGGCTCACCGACCGGTCCCGGGCCGCCACCGACTTCGCCAAGGCCTACCTGCTGGCCCGGTCCGGCACGGGCAACGACATCGACGGCAAGGCCAGGCCCTTCACCGCGAGCGGTCTGCAGACCCTCTACGCGGGTGCGGACGCCGCCAGGTACTTCCACGTCCGGCCCGGCGACTCCCGGGTGCCCGACCTGATCGGCGTCGCCCAGTACGGCGTCGTCTACACCGGCGGCAAGGGCAAGATCGCCGAGCACGGCGGCGCCCACGCCGACGACCTCGACGTTCCGCTCGTCGTCTCCGGCGCCGCGACCCCGCACGGCGTACGTGTCGACGGACCCGTGCACACCACGCAGATCGCGCCGACGATCCTGCGGCTGCTGGGCTTCGACCCGCGGGACCTGGACGCCGTCCGCATCGAACACACCCCTGCCCTCCCCGTGCGCTGACCTTCGCCCCCACGTCACTCATGCGGCTGCTCCGGTCGGCGTAGCGTTCGTTGCTCACTTTCGGGTGGCCGCATGGGCGGCGGGCCGACTCCGGGCCCGTATTCCAGTGGCACAAGGCTGATGCATCGGTAAAGTCCGGCATTCGTGATGTAAATGGCCATTGCATGCGAGAGTCATGGATTGTTGCTGGATCCGTAATGCCATGTGTGTTACCGGCTTAGAACGGGACGAAGACTGCAGGGTGTGGCCGTGCGGCCGACCGGCCGCCTACCCGCGCATCCTCGCGAAGGGGGACACTGTGTCCGCTTCTTCTTCCGTCCGCCGTATCACCGCCGCCGCGGCCGTGGTCGCCGCCATGGTCGGGGCCATGGCGATCCCGGCCGCGGCCGCCGGCCACCAGCCCGGCCGTATGCACCGGGCAGTGGTGCACATCAGCGGCGTACAGCACGCCTGGCAGGGACGGGACGACCGTGCCAACCGCTCGCTGAACAAGCAGTGGGTGGACATCACCAACGACTCCCGCCGCGCGATGAACCTGGGCAGCTGGACGCTGTCCGACCGGGACGGCCACTCCTACACCTTCCGTCACGTGTGGCTGGCGGGCCGGGCCACCGTCCGTGTCCACACCGGGGTCGGCCGGGACACCAGGACCGACCTGTACCAGGACCGCCGTACGCGCGTGTGGGACGTCAACTCCGACACCGCGACCCTGCGCGACGCTCGCGGCCGCCTCGTCGACACCCTCTCCTGGGGCCGTAGCCACCGCGCCGGGGACATCGGCCGCCGCGACGGGGCCGGATGGCAGCACGCAGGCTTCCGCCACCACGGTGCCGGTCTCGGCCACCACGGCGTCGACCACTACCTCCACGGCGGCGTCCACTACCTCCACAGCGTCGGCGAGCACCACCACGGCGACCACGCGGGCAGCCACCGCCGCTGACCCGCCCGCCCGCGGCTCGCGCCTCGGGTGCACCACCGCCGGCACATCCACACGGGTCCAGCCCCGGACGGCCTCCTCGCCGACCGGGGCTGTCCCCTGCCAGGTACCGGCGGCACCGTGCTCACACCCTGCTCCCGAGCCCTGTGCGGCGGGTGTAACTCCCGCTGATCGGACACGGAGACACCTCCGTAATGAGCCCTTCGTACGGTCACGAAGAGTGAGATCAGGTGGAGCACAGGAGAGGGAGGCGCCCGTGGCCGCGCCGGGCTCGCGGAGTGAGGGCACGACGAAGGTGCGGACGGTCTGCTCGTACTGCGGTGTGGGCTGCGGCATGGTCCTCGATGTCGGCCGAGGACCGGACGGGCGGCGTACGGTCCTGAAGGCGACGGGCGACAAGGAGCACCCGGCGAACTCGGGCCGGCTGTGCACCAAGGGCGCGACCACCGCCGACATGCTCGCCGCGCCGGGCCGGCTCACCACCGCCCTCGTCCGGCCGGACCGTGGCGAGGAACCGCGGCCCGCGCCCCTGGCGGCCGCCGTCGCCGAGACCGCCCGCCGCCTGCGCGCGATCATCGACGAGCACGGTCCCGACGCGGTCGCCCTCTACGTCTCCGGGCAGATGAGCCTGGAGGCGCAGTACCTGGCGAACAAGCTGGCCAAGGGCTTCATACGCACCAACCAGATCGAGTCGAACTCCCGGCTGTGCATGGCGAGCGCCGGAACGGGTTACAAGCTGTCGCTGGGAGCGGACGGACCGCCCGGCTCGTACCAGGACTTCGACAAGGCCGACGTCTTCTTCGTCATCGGCTCCAACATGGCCGACTGCCACCCCATCCTCTTCCTGCGCATGATGGAGCGGGTGAAGTCGGCGGGCGCCAAGCTGATCGTCGTGGACCCGCGGCGCACCGCCACCGCCGACAAGGCCGATCTCTTCCTGCAGATCAGGCCCGGCACCGACCTCGCTCTGCTCAACGGGCTGCTGCACCTGCTGCACGCGAGCGGTCACACGGACCCCGGCTTCATCGCCGCGCACACCGAGGGCTGGGAGGCGATGCCCGCCTTCCTCGCCGACTACCCGCCCGCCACCGTCGCCGAGATCACCGGCATCCCGGAGGACGACATCCGCGCGGCCGCCCGGCTGATCGGCGAGGCGGGGGAGTGGACGAGCTGCTGGACGATGGGCCTGAACCAGTCCACGCACGGCACCTGGAACACCAACGCCCTGGTCAACCTGCACCTCGCCACGGGTGCCATCTGCCGCCCGGGCTCCGGCCCCTTCTCCCTCACCGGTCAGCCCAACGCGATGGGCGGCCGGGAGATGGGCTACATGGGGCCGGGGCTGCCCGGGCAGCGCTCGGTCCTCGTCGACGCCGACCGGGCCTTCGTCGAGGAGCTGTGGAAGCTGGAGCCGGGCACCCTGCGGGCCGACGGCGTCGGCAAGGGCACGGTCGAGATGTTCCGGAAGATGGCCGACGGGGACATCAAGGCGTGCTGGATCATCTGCACCAACCCGGTCGCCTCCGTCGCGAACCGCAAGACGGTCATCGAGGGTCTGGAGGCCGCCGAGTTCGTCGTCGCGCAGGACGTGTTCGCCGAGACGGAGACGAACGCGTACGCCGACGTGGTCCTGCCCGGCGCGCTGTGGACCGAGACCGAGGGCGTGCTGATCAACAGTGAGCGCAACCTCACCCTGGCCCAGCCGGCCGCCGATCCGCCCGGCGAGGCGACGGCGGACTGGCGGATCATCGCCGCCGTGGCCCGTGAGATGGGTTACGAGAAGGGTTTCGCGTACGACAGCGCCGAGGACGTCTTCGAGGAGATCAAGCGCGCGTGGAACCCGGCGAGCGGCTGGGACCTGCGCGGAGTGAGCTACGAGCGCCTGCGCACCACTCCGGTGCAATGGCCGGCGGCCGACGAGGACGGGCCCGACCGCAATCCGATCCGGTACGTCGGCGAGGACGGAAGGGCCGGCTCGCCCACCTTCCCGACCGCGAGCGGCCGCGCGGTCTTCTACGCCCGCCCGCACATCCCGGCGGCGGAGATGCCCGACGACGACTACCCCTACGTCCTCAACACCGGCCGCCTCCAGCACCAGTGGCACACCCTGACCAAGACGGCCAAGGTGGCCAAGCTGAACAGGCTCAACCCCGGACCGTTCGTGGAGATCCACCCGCGGGACGCCGCCCGACTGGGCCTCGCCGAGGGGGACTCGGTGGAGGTCGCCTCGCGGCGCGGGCGGGCCGTGCTGCCCGCGGTCGTCACCGACCGGGTGCGGCCGGGCTGCTGTTTCGCGCCGTTCCACTGGAACGACCTGTTCGGCGAGTACCTCAGTGTCAACGCGGTGACCAGCGACGCCGTGGACCCGCTGTCGTTCCAGCCCGAGTTCAAGGTGTGCGCGGTCTCGCTGAGCAAGGCGGCCACCCCGGTGACCGTGCGGACTCCGGCCCCGGCAGGCGCCCTGGCCCCGACCCCGGCCGATGGCGCCGCACCGTCCGCCGCGCTGTCCGCTCCCTCCGTGTTCGGGCTGGACCCCGCGCCGCCGCCGGTCCTGACCGAACACGAACGCCGCTATCTGACCGGCTTCCTCGCCGGCATACCGTCCGGCTTCCCGGGCGTGCCGGTGCTCCCGCCGGACGCCCCGTTCACCCCGGAGCACGCGCTGTGGGTGAACGGCGTACTGGCCGGGATGTACTCCAGGACCGAGGCGCCGCCGTCCGCCGCGTACCGCCCCGGCGGAAGCGTGCAACCGACCACCGACTCCCTTCGCCGTCAGGTCGTGATCCTCTGGGCGTCGCAGACCGGGAACGCGGAGGACTTCGCGGGCGCGGCGGCGGAGCGGCTGACCGCGGACGGCCATGCCGCCTCCCTCCTGCCCATGGCGGAGGCGGACCCCGCCGCGCTGCCGTCCGACGCCGACATGCTGCTGATAACGAGCACCTTCGGTGACGGCGACGCCCCGGACAACGGCGCGGGGTTCTGGGACGCCCTCGCCGCAGCCGACGCCCCGCGCCTGAAGGGCAGGCGCTATGCGGTCCTGGCCTTCGGCGACTCCTCCTACGACGACTTCTGCGGCCACGGCCGCCGCCTCGACCGGCGCCTGGAAGAGCTCGACGCGATACGGCTGGCCCCACGTACCGACTGCGAACCGGACTACGAGACGGCGGCCGGAGCCTGGCTCGACCAGGTGCTCACCGAACTGAAGACCACCGACCAGCCGGTCCCCGCCGAGGCCGCCTCAGTCTCGGCAACTCCCATGGCCCCCCGGCCGAGCCGCCGTCCCGCCCCCGTAACCGCCCGCCTCACCGGCAACCGCCTGCTCAGCCTGCCCGGCGCGGGCAAGGAAGTGCGCCGCTTCACCTTCGACACCCGCGACAGCGACACCCCGCTGGTCTACGAGGCCGGGGACGCCTTGGCCGTTCACCCGGTCAACTCGCCCGACCTCGTGACGGAGTGGCTCGCCGTGAGCGGTCTGGACGCGGACGCGGCCGTTCGGATCGGGAGCGTCGGAGAGCTGCCGTTCGCCGAGGCCCTGCTGCGCCACCTGGACATCACGCGCATCACTTCCGACCTGCTCCGCTTCACCGCCGACCGGGTCCGCGACCCGCGCGAGCTGCGCAAGCTCCTGCGCCCGGACAACAAGGGCGAGCTGGCGCAGTGGTCCTGGGGACGCCAGGCCGTCGACGTGGTCGCCGGGTTCGGCATCCGGGCCGGGGCACAGGAGTGGGCCGACCTGCTGGGGCGCCTGCAACCACGCATGTACTCCATATCCTCCAGCCCTCTCACGGACCCCCACCTGGTGTCGCTGACCGTCTCCGTCGTCCGGTACGAGAACCTGGCCGGCCGGCCCCGCCAGGGTGTCTGCTCGCCCTTCCTCGCCGACGCCGAGCCCGGCACTCCGGTGCCGGTCCGGGTCCAGCGGGCACCGCACTTCCGCCCGCCCGCCGACCCTGCAACACCGGCGGTGATGGTGGGCCCCGGCACGGGCATCGCGCCCTTCATCGGCTTCCTGGAGGAACGCCGGGCCCGCGGCCACCGCGCCCCGAACTGGCTGTTCTTCGGCGAACAGCACCGCGCGACGGACTTCTACTACGAGCAGGAGCTGACCGCGTTCCTGGCCGAGGGCACGCTCACCCGCCTGGACACCGCCTTCTCCCGCGACCAGCGGGCCAAGGTCTACGTCCAGGACCGGATGCGCGAGCACGGGCCCCTGCTGTGGTCCTGGCTCCGCGACGGCGCCCACTTCTACGTCTGCGGCGACGCCTCCCGCATGGCCAAGGACGTCGACCAGGCCCTCCGCGAGATCGCCACCGTCCACGGCGGCATGGACGAGGCCGAGGCGGCGGCGTACGTCAAGCAGCTCGGCGCCGAGAAGCGGTACGTGCGGGACGTGTACTGACCCGGCCCGTACGAGCGCCGTCCTGCTCGATCGCGGATTTCACCCGGGCGTGCAGCACCCCCGTGCCCGTCTTGGATCCGCGGGGGACTAGCGTCTTCCCGTCACGGATCCGAGCCGGTTCTTCCGTGTCGAGCCGAAGGAGGACGATCTGCATGGATGGTCACGCGATGACCGAACTGTCGGCGGGCCAGCTTCCCGAGCTGACCACGGGACGTCTGCTGTCCGCGTGGCACCTGGACGTCCCCGCGCTGCTGCTGGTCATCGTCCTGGGCGCCCTGTACGGCTGGGGCGTCGCGCGGCTGCGCAGGCGCGGCGCGTCCTGGCCGCCCGCACGGGTCGTGGCCTTCGTGCTGCTCGGCCTCGGCGCGCTGGTGGTGGCCACGATGTCCGCCCTCGCCGTCTACGACCATGTGCTGTTCTGGCCCGCCGCCGTGCAGAACATCCTCCTCGACCTGGTCGCACCCCTGGGCCTGGCCCTCGGTGATCCGCTGCGGCTCGCCGTCGAGGCATTGCCGGAGGGCGCTGCCGCACGAGTGCGCCGGGCCATGACCGGCCGCCTGGTACGCGTGCTGACGTTTCCGCTGGTCAGCACGGCCCTGGTGCTGGGCACCGAGCTGGCGGTGTACTTCACCCCGTACTTCGAGACCGCTCTGCGCGTGGGCTGGCTGCACGAGCTGATGTATCTGCACCTGCTCGCGGCCGGTTCTCTGTTCGTCGTACCGGTGCTGACCCACGAAGAGGCACTGCCCGCCTGGTGCACCCACCCGGTGCGAGCGGCGCTGGTGTTCCTGGACGGGATCGTCGACGCGGTCCCGGGGATTGTGGTGATGACGCACAGCACGCTGATCGCGGGCGCCTGGTACCTGCACCACGCCCCGACCTGGTCCCCGGACGTCCAGCGCGACCAGCAGATCGGCGGCGGCGCGATGCTCAGCATCGCCGAGCTGGTCGCGCTGCCCTTCCTGCTGGCGCTCCTGTTCCAGTGGGCGCGCGCGGAGCGGGTCCAGACCGTGGTCCTCGACCGGCGGCTCGACGCGGAACTCGTTCCTGTCGCGGCCCCTGCCCCGGAGCAGGATCAGGCAGTCGTTTCCGAACGGGTACGGCCCTGGTGGGAGACCGAACAGAACGAGGTGGCCGTGAGGATCCGGAGCCAGCACCGGGAGAAGTGAGCCGGCCATGATCGCGCGTGCACGGTTCGGCTGCCGCCGAAGGGCCGGCGTTCTACGGTCGGCCGCATGGAAACCGCGCGCACCGGGCCGGGACCGACGGCAGCCATCTGACCGTCACACCGAGCATCCTCTACTTCGGCACCCCCGTCGTACTGCTGACCACCGAGAACGCCGACGGCACCTTCAATCTGGCGCCGATCTCGTCGGCCTGGGCGCTCGGGCAGGTGGTGCTGGGGCTCGGCAGGCAGGGCCAGACCGGTGCGAACCTGGCGGCCCGGCCGGAGCTGGTCATCAACCTGCCCGAACCCGGGCAGTGGGCGGCCGTCGAGTACTTGGGTCAGCTCACCGGACGGCCCGAGGCGGCGGGGTGCGGACCCCGCCGGGCCCGTTACGAGCCGGACAAGTTCACGGCCGCAGGCTTCCGGGCACAGGCCTCGCACGCGGTCCGCCCGCCGCGGGTGGCCGACTGCCCGATCCAGCTGGAGGCACGGGCCGTCCACGTGGGCACCGACGCCGCGGGGGACTTCCTGATCGTCGAAGCGCGGGTGCTGAGGGTACACGCCGACTCGCGCCTGGTGGTCCCCGGCACCCAGCACATCGAGCCCGCGGCCTGGAGCCCGCTGATCTACAACTTCCGGCACTACTTCGGACTCGGCCCCGAACTCGGCCACAGCCACGTCTGCGAGACGCCCGGCAATCCTCGTGCCGCAATCCTCGTGTCGCGGGCTGGGCGCCGGCAGAAGGAGTAGAATATTCATCGAATGGTGAATTAATGGCCTTCTGAAGGGCAGGACCGCCATGGAACAGACCAGGTGCTGCGTCGTGGGAGGCGGCCCCGCGGGCATGGTGCTCGCTCTGCTGCTGGCCCGGGCCGGTGTTCCGGTGACGGTGCTGGAGAAGCATGGCGACTTCCTGCGCGACTTCCGCGGCGACACCGTCCACCCGTCCACCCTGGCGCTGCTGGACGACCTGGGTCTGGCCGAGCGCTTCGCCGAGCTGCCGCAACGCCGGGTCCAGACCGTCCAGTTGCCGATCGGAACCGACGGCTCGGCGGTCATGGTCGGGGACCTCTCGGTCCTGCCCGGTCCCTACAACTACGTGGCGATGGTGCCCCAGTGGGACCTGCTGGACCTGCTTGTCGACGAGGCCCGGCGTGAGCCGTCCTTCGAGCTGCGCATGAACACCGAAGCGACCGACTTCCTGATCGAGTCCGGACGGGTCAACGGAGTGCGGTACCGCACCGCCGACGGCCGCACCGGCGAGTTGCGCGCCCTGCTCACCGTCGCCTGCGACGGCCGCGGATCACTGGCCCGTTCCCGCCCGGAACTGCGCCTGCGCCGCTTCCCCTGCCCGATGGACGCCTGGTGGTTCCGGCTGCCGCGCCGGGACGGCGACCCGCAGGGGCTCTACGGCAGCGCCGGTGACCGCTTCCTGACCGCGATGATCGACCGCGGCGACTACTGGCAGTGCGCCGGACTCATCCCCAAGGGCACCGACGGCCGGCGCCGCGCCGCCGGCCTCGACCGCTTCCTGGCCGACTTCACTGCGGCCGTCCCCTGGACCGCCGACCGCGTGCACGCCCTGCGCTCGTGGGACGAGGTCAAGCTCCTCGACGTACGCCTCGACCGCCTGCGCCGCTGGCACCGCCCCGGCCTGCTGTGCATCGGCGACGCCGCGCACGCGATGTCACCGATCTTCGGCATCGGCATCAACCTCGCCGTCCAGGACGCCGTGGCCGCCGCCCGCTACCTCACCGAGCCACTGCGCCGCGGGACGGTGCGACCGCGGGACGTACGCCGTCTGCAGCGACGCCGCCGTCCCACCACGGTCGCCACCCAGACCCTCCAGCGGGTGGCCCACGCCCGCGTCATCGCGCCCGTCCTGCAGGGCCGGCCACCCCTCGGACGTGAGAAGAGGGCCCGGCGCACGGCACGCCTGCTCGCCGGGTCACGGTGGCTGCGCCGGCTGCCCGCGTACTTCATCGGCTACGGCGCACTCAAGGAACGGCCACCCCACTCGGCCGTCCGCCGGGCACGGCCGGGCGTCGCAGCGCCGCCCGGCGGGACGGACAGCGCCGCCGAGGTGTCCCCTTGAAATGGCCGCGACCGAAATTGCCGGGACGGTCCTGTCCTGTCGGCGTCTGCTTGTTCGTCGTGAAGGTGGACAGGAAAAAACGGCTGAGGAGGACGCCATGAAGTACGTACTGCTGCTGACCCGCGGAGCCTGGCAGGAAGAGGGCTCCGACCAGGAGCGCGGCGAGGTCTACGGCCGGCTCGTGGAGTGGTTCGCCAAGCACCGTGCCGACGGGACGGTCGTCGACGCCCAGCAACTCCGCGAGCCCGGCACCGCGACCACGGTGGTGGTCGAGCAGGGCCGCTCCACCATGATCGACCGCCCGTTGCTGGAGGCCAAGGAGGCGATCGGCGGGTACGCGGTCGTCGAGGTGCCGGACCTGGACGCCGCCCTGGAGCTGGCGGCGAGCTTCCCGGTGCCCGACGGCAAGGTGGAGGTGCGACCGGTTGTCGAGCGCTGACCCGGCGGGCGCCCGGGACACCCGGTCGCTGATCGAGCGGGTCTTCCGCGAGGAGGCGGGCCGGCTGACCGCCAGCCTGGTCCGCCTCCTGGGCGACTTCGACCTGGCCGAGGAGATGGTCGGCGAAGCCGTCGTCGAGGCGCTGCGGCGCTGGCCGAGTTCCGGCCCGCCCAGCCGGCCCGGAGCCTGGCTCCTGACCTGCGCGCGCAACAGGGCCCTGGACCGCATCCGCCGCGACGTCCGTTTCCAGGACCGGCTCCCGCAACTCGCCGCCCGCATCGAGGCCCTGCCCGAGACGGCCGAGCGCGAGCCCGACGACCGCCTCCGGCTCATCTTCACCTGCTGCCATCCGGCGCTGGACCCGGACGCCCAGGTCGCGCTGACCCTGCGCGCCGTCGTGGGCCTGACGACCGCCGAGATCGCGCGGGCGTTCATGGTGCCCGAAGCCACCCTCGCCAAGCGGATCACCCGGGCCAAGCGGAAGATCGCCACCGCCGGCATCCCCTACCGCGCGCCCGAGCCCGAGGAGCGCGCCGCACGACTGCCCCAGGTCATGCGCGTGGTCTACCTCGTCTTCAACGAGGGCTGCTTCACCACCGGGGGAGACCTGGGAGTACGGCGCGAACTGGTCGACGACGCCGAATGGCTCGTCGCCCTCCTCGCCGGCTCACTGCCCCGCGAACCGGAACCCCTGGCCCTGCTCGCCCTCATCCGCCTGTATGCGGCCCGCTGGCCCGCCCGCCTGGACGCCGAGGGACGGCTGGTGCCGCTCGCCGACCAGGACCGCACCCGATGGGACACCCGGCGCATCCGCAGTGCCACCGCCCTCATCGAGCGGGCCGCCGCGCTCGGCAGGCCGGGCCCGTACCAGATCGAGGCCGCCATCGCCGCCGTACACTGCGAGGCACCGGACTGGAAAGACACCGACTGGCCCCAACTCCTGCACCTGTACGACATGTTGCTGGCCGTCGACCCCTCGCCGGTCGTGCGCCTGAACCGCGCCGTCGTGATCAGCCACACCGACGGCCCGGCTGCGGCGCTCGCCCAAGTCGAAGCCCTCGCTGACCAGTTGGGCCGCTACCACCTGTTCCACGCCACCCGTGCCGCGCTCCTGCGTGACCTCGGCCGCGACCAGGAAGCCGCCGAGGCCGACCGAAAGGCCCTCGGCCTCACCACCAACCCTGCCGAACGCTCGCTGCTCACTGCCCGCCTGGCGCCGTAGACGGAGACCCGGCTTCAGGGAGTGATGTCGGCCTTTTCCCGTGCTTGCCCCGCGTTCGTCGGAAGGTCCGTCCGGAAGCCCACCGGCGACGTGCCGACGGCAGGGCTCAGGAGGTGCCGTCGACCTCTCGCACCAGCTCTATCGCCCTGCCCAAGGTGTCGAGCCGGGCTTGCAGCGTCTCCCCGGCCGGGTACAGGCGCACGGTGTTCACCCCGGCGGCGTGCCAGACCCGGAGACGGTCGCGCACCATGGCTTCGGTGCCGATCAGCGTCGTACCCAGGATCATCTCGTCGGTCACCAGAGTCGCCGCGCGGTCCCGGTCACCGGCCTGCCACCGCTCGCGCACCGCGGCGGCGACCTCGGCCCAGCCCTGACGGCTGTAGGCGCTGTCGTAGAAGTTGGTGGACGCCGACCCCATGCCGCCCAGGCTGAAGGCCAGTTCCCTCTTGCGCTGGGCGGTCATCGCGCCGAGGGACTCCTCGTCGGGCGCGAAGGCGACCTCGGCACCCTGGCAGACGTCCAGGTCGCCGCGGGTGCGGCCGCTGCGGGCGAGGCCGTCGTCGAGGTGGGTGAAGTGGGCGTCGTCCGCGCCTTCGGGTACGAAGCTGGTGCCCAGCCAGCCGTCGGCGACTTCCCCCGTCAGCCGCAGCATGGCCGGTGACAAGGCGGCCAGGTACAGCGGCACCGGGTGCTCGGCCCGCATCGACAACCGCATGGGGACCGCTTCGCCGCCGGGCAGCGGGATGGTGAACTCCGCCCCGGAGCAGGAGAGTTTGCCGCCGTCCAGCAGCCGCTGGACGATCTCGACGGTTTCCCGCATCCGGCGCAGCGGCCGGGCGAACGGCACCCCGTGCAGTCCCTCCATGACCTGCGGGCCCGAGGCTCCCAGGCCCAGCAGGAAGCGTCCGCCGGAGAGATTGGACAACGTGATGGCGGTCTGCGCACCGCCCTCGCCGCACCCCTGCTCACCACCCTCGGCTGGCGGGGAACCGTCCTCACCGCCCTCACGGCGCTGCTCCTCGCCGCCGCCCTCGTGTTCGCGGACATCAGGACTCCTCCGCGCGCCGGACGCGAGAAGGCGAGCTGCAAGCGGTGGCAGGCGGTGGCAGGCGGTGGCAGGGAGGGGAGCCGGAGGATCAACGCCCTGAAGAGTGCGATCGCCGGGTCGGTGACGGCGTGCCGATCGTCGTCCGGGGGCGTAGCGTCCCCATAGGAGTGGGGCCGGTACCGCCGGGCTCCCCGGTGACCCGCGCAGCCCGGCGGGAGGCCCCTCCGGGTGACGTCCCAGGAGTCGCGGCTGCCGGGCTGGAGGCGCCTTGTGACCAGTGTCGGTGCTGGGGCAACGGACGCGGAGGCACTGGATGCCGCGTTCGCCGACGCCGTACGCCGGACGGGCGCGGCCATCGGCGGTCTCTACCTTCTCACCCCCGACGAGGAGCAGCTCTTCCTGGACGTGCTGTACGGGGCGCCGGCCGAGTTCGCGGCGCCGTGGGTGAGGATTCCGGTGACCGCTCCGGCGCCGGTGGCCGACGCGGTGCGTGAGGATCGCATCGTGTGGGTGGCCACCCAGGAGGAGATGGCCCGTCGCTATCCGCGCACCGCGATGGTGCTGCCGTACCCGCTCGCGCTCGTCGCCGCGCCGGTCACCGGGGTTCGCCGTTGGGGAGCCCTGCTGCTGATGTGGCCGGGGACCCGTCCGGCGTACGTGACCCAGCGGGAGCGCGGACACATCATGTCCAGCTGCGGACGGCTGGCCAGACTGCTCGAGGAAGCTGTCGCGCACGGACGGTTTCCGGCCCCGCGCGACGTCCCGCGCACGCTCCCCACCGGAGCGGGCCGCCGGGCCGCGGGGCCCCCTCTGGCCGCCTCGGACTTCGTCGAGCGCCTGCCCGGCGGCAGCTGTTCCCTCGACCTGGAGGGGCACATCACGTACCTGAGCGCGGGCGCCTGCGAGCTGCTGGGCCGCACGGCCGAACAACTGCTGGGCACGCTGCCGTGGCAGTCCCTGCGCTGGCTGGACGACCCGACCTACGAAGACCGCTACCGCGCGGCGGTCATCAGCCGCGAGCCGGTCGCGTTCACGGCGTGCCGCCCGCCGGACCGCTGGCTGGACTTCCATCTGTACCCGGACGCCAGCGGCATCAGCGTCCGCATCGTGCCCAGCGGGACGCAGTCCCCGCCCGGCCGGGCGCTTCCCCTCTCGGCGCGCACGGCCGCACCGGCCCGGGCGGGCCGGCTCTACCAGCTGATGCACCTTGCCGCCGGGCTGACCGAGGTCGTCGGTGTCCAGGACGTCATCAACCTCGTCGCCGACCAGATCATGCCCGCCTTCGGCGCCCAGGGGCTGGTGCTGTCCACCGCCGACGCCGGGCGGCTGCGGATCACCGGATACCGCGACTACGATCCCCACAGCATCGAACGCCTGAACGGCCTGCCTCTCGACACCACCTTCACCCCGGCCGGACAGGCCATGTGCAGCGGCATCCCCGCCTTCTTCTCCCACCCTGAGGAGATGCGGCGCATCTATCCGGACGCTTCGCAGATCAGCGGCAAACAGGCCTGGGCCTTCCTGCCGCTGATCGTCTCCGGCAGACCCGTCGGCTGCTGCATCCTGTCCTACGACCGGCCTCATGAGTTCACGGCCGAGGACCGCGCCGTCCTGACCTCGCTCGCCGGCCTCATCGCGCAGGCCCTGGACCGCGCCCGCCTCTACGACACCAAACACGACCTCGCCCACAGCCTCCAGCAGGCGCTGCTCCCGCCGGCTCTTCCCGCCGTCCCCGGCCTGCGGATCGCCGCCCGCTATCTGCCCGCCACCCGGGGCATGGACATCGGCGGGGACTTCTACGACCTCGTCCCGCTGGGCGACACCGCCGTCGCGGCCGTCATCGGCGACGTCCAGGGGCACGACGCGTCCGCGGCCGCTCTCATGGGCCAGGTGCGCACCGCCGTCCACGCCCACACGGCTCTCGGCGCCCCGGACCGGGTGCTCTCCGCCACCAACCGGCTCCTCACGGATCTCGGCGCCGACCTGTTCACCAGCTGTCTGTACGCCCGCCTGGACTTCGCCGCCGGCAGCGTGACCCTGGCCAGTGCCGGCCATCCGCCACCGATCATGCGGCTGCCCGACAGCGGCACGCGGCCCCTGGAGGTGCCTCCCGGGCCCGTCCTCGGCATCGACGCGGGCGCCGACTTCCCCGTGACCGAGATTCCGCTCACCCCTGGGTTCATGCTCACCTGCTACACAGACGGCCTCATCGAAACACCCGGAGTCGACCTGGACGACTCCATCGCCGCCCTCACCGGCCACTTGGCCCAGGCGGACGACAGTGACCTGGACGCACTCATCGACACCCTCGTCGGGGCCACCGGCGCCCACCGGCGGCGCACCGACGACGTCGCCCTGCTCGTACTGCACTTTCTGGGGTATCGGTGATGTCCCGGGTTGAGCGACCTGCCAGGCGATCGAGGAGCTGGGCCGGGCGGTCCGCTCGCGTTCATCTGCGACTACCTGGCGGACGTCGAGCTGCGGCAGGGGATCGACGACGGCCTGCAGGTGGTGGAGAACCGGAACTTTGCCAACCACGACCTGTTCTACGGCGAGGACGGCGACCTGACCGGCGCGGACGAGGAGAGCCAGGAGGTCGGCATGCCGGCCCTGCACCTGCTGCAGTCCGCCCTGGTCCACGCCAACACGCTGCTGATGCGGCAGGTCCTGGCCGAGCCGAAGCGGGCCGGCCGCCTCACCGAGGCAGACCGGCGTGCGCTGTCCCCGCAGTTCTGGAGCCGCGGGCGGACAGGCGGTCCGCGAGCGCGGTGAGCTCGGCGGCGTCGCGGCAGAGCCGTCCCCGGCACCGGGAAGCCGCCCGGCCCTGCCCGGGCGGCAGGGCCGGGCGATCCGGCGGGTGGCCGCGCCCGATGCCGCCCGCATCGGACACGGCCGCGGCTCGAAGGGGGGTATCCCGCTCTTCGACGAGAACGAGTTGTGCGAACCGATTCGGGGTCCGGAGGGTCTTTCCGGCCACTGAGTGGTCCCCTTCGGGCAGAGGGCTGCCTGTGAGAGGTGCCGCGGTCAGCGCACGAGGGGGAGGAAGATCGTATCGACGATCTCTTCGAGGACGTGGTCGGGCGCGGGGGCGAAGGTCGTGAGGATCTCGTGGCGCAGCAGGTCGAAGGGGAGGGACTTGATGCGTTCGCTGAGGCGTGCCGGTTCGACCTCGCCGCGGGCGACGGCGCGGTCGAAGAGGACGTCGGCGGTCTTCTCGCGTGCTGTGGCGAGGAGGTCGCCGGGGCTGGTGCCGGTCTCCTGGTAGTAGCCGGCCAGGTGCACGTTCATGACGGTGACGAGCTGGACGCGGGTGGCGTTGATCGTCCGCATGAGGGTGAGGACGTCCTCGCGCAGACTGCCGGTGTCGGGGATGTCGACCCGGGACTGCTCGAGGACGTGGGTGATGGCCGCCCGGACGAGTTGGTCGCGGCCCGACCAGCGGCGGTAGAGCACGGGCGGGCTGGTGCCGGCGCGCCGGACGACGGCGTCCATGGTGAATCCGGCGTAGCCGTGGTCCGCAAGTTCTTCCCAGGCCGCGTCGAGAAGCGCCTTCTCCAGTGCCGCTCCGCGGCGTCGCTCAGCCATCCAGACCCCTTTGGAAAGAGTTGCCTTTCTTATCTCGGCATCCTAGCCTGAGAGCCGCAAGATAAGGCTCTCTATCTTAAGGATCCCTGTCCGTGAGCCTTCGCCACGGAACCGCGCCCGCGCCGGCGGACCCCGACCGCATCGATCCCGCCGCACGGCGCCCGGCCTTCGCGGTCATCGTCGGCGTCCTGCCACCGGACCCGCTGAGAACCGATCAACTCGGCCCCCTGACTTCAGCCCCGGGGCGATGCCGACTGCATCACCGAAGGCCCGACCTGCGCAGGAGGGGCTCCAACGGAGAGAAGAAGAACCAGATGGCCATGAGAGAGGAAACCCAGATGTCGACAACGACGGACTACGACGTGCTCGTGGTAGGCGCCGGGCCGGTCGGCTTGATGCTCGCCACGGAACTGCGGCTGGTGGGGGTCCGGGTGGTGGTCGTCGAGCGGCGGACGGAGCTCGACACCGCGCCCAAGGCGGGCGCGTTCAACACCGCCTCCGCCGAGGCCTTCGAGCGGCGTGGCCTGCTTGCCGCGATGCAGGCCGTGGCGGGGAGGCAGCCGCTGCAGGCCGAGGGGAAGCGGGCGCCTTTCGTCGGGCACTTCGGCGGGATCCAGGTCTCGTCCGGACCCGTCGACGAGCAGGAACCCAGCCTGCGTGGACGTGGCCCGGACTGGTATGTGCCGGTCCCGCAGGCCGAGGTGGAGCGGGTCCTCGGTGAGCGTGCGGCGGAGCTGGGCGTAGAGGTCCGGCGCGGGGTCGAGGTCCGTGGCTTCGACGAGGACGATGCCGGTGTCACCGTTCACCTGCACAGCGGGGACGACGTGCGCGTGGCGTGGCTCGTCGGCTGCGACGGAGGCCGCAGTCTGGTTCGCCGCCGAGCGGACTTCGAGTTCCCCGGCACGGACCCGCAGATCACGGTCCGACACGCGATGGGCACCATCGAGGGGGCGGAGCGCCTGGGGCGAGGTTGGCAGCACACTCCCACCGGTGTCTACATCCACGGACCGGGTCTGGGCCAGGTGCGCACCGTCGAGCTGGACGGTCCCCCGGCGGACCGCGAAGCGCCGGTCACCGCGGCCGAGATGCAGGCCAGCCTGCGGCGCGTCAGCGGCGCCGACGTTCGCATGACCACGGTCACCTTCGGCACACGCTTCACGGACAACGCCCGGCAGGCGACGACCTACCGGCGCGGTCGCGTGCTGCTCTGCGGCGACGCCGCCCACGTGCACTCACCGTTCAGCGGCCAGGGCCTGAACCTGGGAATCGGCGATGCCGTCAATCTCGGCTGGAAGCTCGCCGCCACCGTGCAGGGGTGGGCGCCCGAGGACCTGCTCGACACCTACACCAGCGAACGGCACCCGATCGGCGCCTGGGTGCTCGACTGGACCCGTGCGCAGGTGGCCGTGATGCGCGGCGACGCCTACAGCCGTGCCCTCAGGGATGTGGCCACCGATTTCCTCGGTACGCGGGACGGGGCAACCTACTACGTGAAGCGGATCTCCGGTCTGTGGCAGCGCTACGACCTGGGGAACGGCCATCCGCTGGTCGGCATGACGATGCCCAACCTCCGGCTGGACGACGGCACATGGCTCTCCGACCGCACCCACGAGGGCCGGGCTCTGCTCGTCGATCTCGCCGGGGACGACCGGCTGGCAGCTCTGGCCAAGCCGTACGCCGGGCGTCTGGAGCTGGTCCGGGGCGGTTCGGACGGCGCGGGGGCGAACAGCCTGCTGGTACGTCCCGACGGCTTCGTGGCGTGGGCGTCGGCCGCCAGTGACCCCGTGGGCCTGGAAGCCGCCCTGACACGCTGGCTGGGGGACGGTACGGGTCGCTCCGACTAGCGACCGTCCCGCACCTGGCGGCCGGCACACAGGCAGGCCTCGAGCGCCTCCACGAGGGAGCGCGGCCGGGTCTTCACGATGACGACCCGGCCGCACCCGGGCGCGGCCGGGAAGGGCGTCGCCCGGGTCGCGCGCCAAGAGGGCGCCGATCGGCCGGCCGACGCAGACGAACAACGCAGACGGACAGCGCAGACGAACAGCGCCGCGGTGGCCATCCTGGTGATCGCACTGGCCCATGCGCCGATCGCGGTCGCCAACGCGCTGATCACGGCGATGGCAGGGCGGCGCGGGAGTTCGCCCTGCTCGGGCTGGCCGGCACGGCGCGCAACCAGATCGTGGAGGTCGCCGCCGCCGAGGCTGCCGAGGCGGTGGTCGTCGGCACTGTGCTCGCCGCCGTGGCGACCGGACTCGCCGCGGTGACCCAGCACGTCTCGCTGAGCCAACTCGTGACCGGCGCGCCGACGGTGATCCCGTGGGCGCAGGGCCTGGGGACCGTCGCGCTCTGCGCCCACGTCACCGGGGTCACCGCGTCGGCAGCGGCCTGGCATGCGCCCCCCCGACGCCGGATCGAAGCCGCCGGCAGCCGCGATTAGGGCCTGGCCGGGTCCCCGCGCGGGCCGCTGGTTCGTTCCCACCTCTCGTCAGCCACTGTCGCCAGCGGCTGCTCGGCGTCCCTGCCGAGCGCCCTGGCGCTGTCGAAACCGGTGAACGTTTCGACTCGCTCCCGGCGGCCAGATGCCTCCCGAACCCGCACAGATGTCCGTTCGAGGCGTCGACGGTGCTGGACCCGCCTGGGCGGTACGGCGACATGTCCGGTGACATGCTCGTCGCCACGCCCCCGGCCCAGACGGGCATGGACGGCATCGCCTCCCGCAACGGCTCCGCCGACCGGATCAGTGTCATAGCGGGCGGTTGCACCGGCTCGTGCGCGGTCACCGTCAACGGCCTCGGCGCTCTGCCGGCGTTCGGCAGCACGGTGCACGTGAAGCTGGAGTACACCCCGTCCAAGGGCCGTACGACGGCGGTGTCCGGCCCGGTCACCGTCTCCGACACCGACTACACGGTCTCCGACGGCTCGGTCACCGTCCCCGTGACCATGAACGCCGCCGACGGCTACCACCTGACGATCAGCCCCAGTGGCACGTCCACCTCGCCGGCCGGGCGGTACCAGATCACCAACAAGAACAGCGGTCTGGCCCTGGACACCCGGAACGCGGGCACCGCGCAGGGCACGCCGGTCGTCCAGGCGACCTCGACCACCGGCACGGACCAGAACTGGACCCTGGTGGCCGCGGGCTCGGGCCTCTACAAGATCGCGAACCAGGGGACCGGCCTGTTCCTCGGCATGCAGAACATGAGCACGGCCGACGGTGGCACGGCCCTGATCTGGGACGCAAACGGCACCGCCGACCACCTGTGGAAGCTGACCTCGCGCTGAGGCCGGACCCGGAGACGAGTACGCCCCCGGATGTCGGCCGGGGGCGTACTTGGCGTGGGGACGCGTACGTCACCTGGGGGTGGCGTCCTTCACTTGGGGGTGGCGGGACCGGGCGGCAGGTGGACCGTCATGATCAGGTGACAGGTCTCGGTGCCCGCGCCGCGGTAGGTGTGCGGGGTGTCGCCGTCGAACGTGGCGGTCTGGCCCGCCGCGACCGTGTGTTCCGCGCCGTCGACGATCAGGGTCATGCGGCCCGAGGTGACGCTGACGGTCTCCACGACCCCGGCCTGGTGGGGGTGGCTGGGATATTCCTCGCCCGGTTCCAGCCGCCAGCGCCAGACCTCGACCGGGGCGGGGCCGGAGGTGGTCAGCATGAGACGGGCCTCGCTGCCGCGTTCTCCGGTCCACAAGGGCGCCACGGCGTCACCGGACACGACACGCACGCGGCCTTCGGGCGACCCCTGCATCAGCGCGGACACCGAGATGCCGAGGGTGTCGGCCAGCCGGACCAGGGTGGCCAGGTTGGGGTTGCCCTGGGCCTTCTCCAGTCCCACCAGGGCACCCTTGCTGACCTGGGCGCGCCTGCTGAGTTCATCCAGGGACAGCCCGGCGCGGGTGCGGGCCGCCCGGACGTTGTGCGCGACCGACCGCAGGGCGGCGGCTGTCTCGGCCACCTGATCACCGTCCTCACCTAAGCCTTGAGTACTGGAATGTACTGCACGGTCGTTTGATTGACACGGCGTGGTCGGTTCGTTGTACTGTGCGGTCGTTCCACTGACTCAAGGGATGTGCTGTGATCGCTCTGCTGCTGGCCCTGGGCAGCTCCCTCGCGTACGGATGCGCCGACTTCCTCGGCGGCCTCGGCGCCCGCAAGGCCCATGTGCTGCGGACGGTGATGGTCGCAGCCCCGGCCAGTCTCGCGGTCGAGCTGCTGCTGTGGCCGGTGCTCGGTGCCTCGTTCAGCGCCGGCGCCCTCGTCTGGGGCGCCGTGTCCGGGGTCGCCTCGGCCGCCGCGCTCGTCCTGCTCTACCGCACTCTGGCGATCGGCCCGATGAACGTCCTGTCGCCGGTGACCGCGTTGGTCTCCGCCGCGCTGCCCGTCGCCGTCGGCCTGCTGCAGGGCGAGCACCTGACCATCACCGGACTGGTGGGGCTGTCACTCGCACTGCTCGCGGTGGTGCTGGTCAGCGCCGGCCACGGCGCGGGCTCGGCCCGCCCCTCCCGTACGGCGCTCCTGCCGGCCTTCGGCGCGGGCGCCGCAATCGCCCTCCAACTGATCTTCCTGCACCAGGCGCCGTCCGGCAGCGGCGTGGCCCCGCTGATCACCGGCCGGGCCGTGTCCTCGGCCGTCACGCTGGCCGCAGCGGGGCTGCTGCGCCGCAGGCTGGGACCCGAGCGGCCGGCGTACGGCATGTCGGCGGCCGCGGGTGTGCTGGACTCGGTGGCGAACCTGCTGTTCCTGCTCGCCGCCCGCAGCGGGGCCCTGACCGTCATCGCCGTGATCACCGCCCTCTACCCGGCCGGCACGGTCCTGCTCGCCCGCGGTGTGCTCGCCGAACGCATCCACCGCGGCCGGCCGGTCGGTCTGGGCAGCGCCGCCGTGGCTGTCGGCCTTCTGGCACTGACCTGAGCCGCAGTGCCACACCCCGCCGCAGTCGCGGCCACGCAAGGAGAAACGGATGTTCATCCAACCCTGGGACGCCGGCCTCGACACGGCCGAATGGCAGACGTGGCCCGCCGAAGGCCACGACTTCGGCCAGCTGAGCGTCAACGGCCTGCCCGGCCACCCGCCCGTCGTCGTCCCCACCCACTTCACCAGCGACGGCACACGCCTCCTGATCCACCTCGCCCGGCCGAACCCGGTATGGCGGACGATCGAACACGACCCGAACGTCACCTTCGCCGTCATCGGCGACTACGCCTTCGTCCCGGGCTCCTGGCGCGCCAGACCCGGCACCCCGCCCACCGACGGCGTGCCGACCAGCTACTACGCGGCCGTCCAGTTCACCTGCCGTGCCCGGATCGTCGACGATCCCGAGGCCAAGGCGGATCTGCTGCGCCGTCAGCCGGCCCACTTCCAGCCCGAGGGCGACCACGCCGCCGTCGCCGTGGGCCGGCCGCCGTACGGCCGGATGCTGTCCGGCATCCGCGGTCTGCGCCTGGAAGTCACCGATGTGCGGGCCAAGTTCAAGTACGACGACCACAAACCGGTCGAGCACCGCGCCGTTGTCGCCGACCGCCGCACCGCGCGCGGCCAGGGCCTGGACGTGCCCACCGCGCGCCAGCAGCTGCGCCGACTGGACCGTGTGGGTCCCTGGAAGCCCTGACTCCGGGGACCCCGCACACACCGCCCCCTCCCCGCACACACACACCCTGTCCCAGGAAACGGAAAACCCGCCGATGACCGACTTCCGTCTCGCCCCCGCCGTCGCAGAAGCCTTCCCCTCCGCCCTCATCGCCCTGGTCACCGCCACCGGCGTGCGCGGCCACGAGTCCTGGCCCCACACCGCCGCCGCCCTGGAGGAACTGGAGCAGCGGCTCGCCGACGGAAGCTGGCACCCCGCCGACGAGACCGACCCCCGCATCGAGGCCTGGCACACCGCCTACCGCTCCTTCGGCACCAACCCCCGCCGCATCCGCCCCAGCGTCGACGCGCTCGGCCGCCGCCTCGCCAAGAAGGGGAGCCTGCCGCGCATCAACCCGGCCGTCGACTCCTACAACTCCGTCTCCGTACGGCACGGTCTGCCCGCCGGCGCCTTCGACCTGGACCACGTCACCGGCGACGTGGACATCCGGTACGCGGACGGCACCGAGTCCTTCACGCCGCTCGGCGAACCCGGCACCGTCGAGAACCCCAAGCCGGGCGAGGTCATCTACGCGGACACCACCGGCGTCCTGACCCGCCACTGGAACCACCGTGATGCCCACCGCGCGCGCGTCACCGAGGACTCCGCACACATCGCCTTCGTCCTCGAAACCCTCCACGCGGACCGGGACGGCGACCTCCTCAAGGTCGCGGCCGACGAGCTCCAGGGCCTGCTCGCCCCGCACGCCGACCAGACCTCCGTGCACCACCTCAGCCCGACCCAACCCGAGGCCGCGGCCTGAGAGCGGGCACTACGCGATCACACGAGCGTCCGAACTGCCCATGCGTCACTGGATGGTCCAGCCCACGCTGCCCACACCCGTGCTGTAGAACGCGCAGGAGCCGGTGGACTCACCGTACTGCCCCGGGTTCAGCGTCACCCAGTTGCCGGAGACGTCCGGGGCCCAGCCGCAGACGATCTCGGCGCGGAACGTGACGGCGTGGTCGGTGTTGTTCTGGCAGCCCGCGATGCCGACGTCCGGATCGTTGTTGTGCACCCAGCCGTCGCAGTCGACGGTCCCCGCGGCAGCGGCCCGCGCCGGAACCTCTGAGGGTGCACCGGTACGGCCCGGGGGCCGGGATGCTCGACAACGAGCTCGCCGCCGACTCGGGGCGGATGCCGAGGCCGGATACGCTGGTCGGATGACTGAGAACCTTCCTCCCTGTCCGAAGTGCTCCTGTGAGTACACCTACGAGATGAACTCCCTTGTCGTGTGCCCGGAGTGCGGCCACGAATGGGTTCCCGCCGAGAGTGGGCCCGCAGACGCCGTGGGGGAGCGGGTCGTCAGGGACTCCGTCGGCAATGTGCTGCAGGACGGCGACTCGGTGGTCGTGGTGAAGGCGCTGAAGGTGAAGGGGAGCCCTTCGGGGATCAAGGCCGGCACGAAGGTGCGCAACATCCGGCTGGTCGACGGGGTGGACGGGCACGACATCGACTGCAGGATCGAGGGCTTCGGGGCTATGCAGCTCAAGTCCAGCGTGGTCAAGAAGGCCTGAAGGGCCTGATCGCCCCTGCCTGCCGGAGCAGGGGGCGCAGGGTGCATTCTGATGCGCAATTGCAAAATTTCGCAATTGCTTAGATGCTATGTTGGCTGGGCCTGCAGATAGCCGCGGGCACAGCCGTTCGCGTCCGCCCCCGGCCGGGGGTCCACAAGGGGAAGCCGAGGCGTCGTGTCCGTTCCGCTGTACCAGGCCAAGGCCGAGTTCTTCCGGATGCTCGGTCACCCCGTGCGCATACGGGTGCTGGAACTCCTGCAGGACGGGCCGAAGCCGGTGCGGGACCTGCTCGCCGAGATCGAGGTGGAGCCGTCCAGCCTGTCGCAGCAACTCGCCGTACTGCGCCGCTCCGGGATCGTCACCTCCACCCGGGACGGCTCCACGGTCGTCTACGCGCTGGCCGGCGGCGATGTCGCGGACCTGATGAAGGCCGCGCGCCGGATCCTGACCGAGATGCTGGCCGGACGGAACGAGCTGCTGGCCGAACTGCGGGACGCCGAGGTCACCGCGCGATGACCTCGCAGATCAGCCGGGCCGGGGCCCGGATCGTCTCACTGCTGCCCTCCGGTGCCGACCTCGACCGGATGCGGCGGGACCCACGCCGGGATCTGCTGGCCGGGCTGACCGTGGCGATCGTGGCGCTGCCGCTCGCGCTCGGTTTCGGTGTCTCCTCCGGTCTGGGCGCGCAGGCGGGCCTGGCCACCGCGGTGGTCGCCGGTGCACTCGCCGCCGTCTTCGGTGGTTCGAATCTGCAGGTGTCGGGGCCGACCGGCGCGATGACCGTCGTACTGGTGCCGATCGTCGCCAAGTACGGCCCGAGCGGTGTCCTCACCGTCGGTCTGATGGCCGGCGTGATGCTCGTCGCGCTCGCCGCGCTGCACGCCGGGAAGTACATGCAGTACGTGCCCGCGCCCGTCGTCGAGGGCTTCACGCTCGGCATCGCCTGCGTGATCGGACTCCAGCAGATCCCGAACGCCCTGGGAGTGCCCAAGCCCCAGGGCAACCGCGTCCTGGTCGTCACCTGGCGGGCGGTCGAGGAGTTCGCGAAGGCCCCGAACTGGACCGCCCTCGCCTTCGCGGTCGGCGTGGCGGCGGTCATGCTGGCCGGCGCCCGGTGGCGGCCGACGATCCCCTTCTCCATCGTCGCGGTGATCGCCGCGACGATCGTGGCCCAGGCGGCCGGGCTGGACGCGGCGCGGCCGATCGGGGCCCTGCCCGCAGGGCTGCCCGTGCCCTCGCTGTCCTTCCTCGATCCGGGCTCCCTCGGCACCCTGCTGGCACCGGCCGTCGCGGTCGCGGCCCTGGCCGCGCTGGAGTCGCTGCTGTCGGCATCGGTCGCCGACGGTATGACCGTGGGCCAGAAACACGACGCGGACCGAGAGCTGTTCGGCCAGGGCCTGGCCAACATCGCCGCCCCCCTGTTCGGCGGCGTCCCGGCGACCGGCGCGATCGCCCGCACCGCCGTCAACGTCCGCACCGGCGCGAGCTCCAGGCTCGCCGCGCTCACGCATGCCGCCGTCCTCGCGGTGATCGTGTTCGCCGCCGCGCCCCTCGTCTCGAAGATCCCGCTCGCCGCCCTCGCCGGTGTGCTGCTGGCCACGGCGATCCGCATGGTGGAGGTCGGCTCACTGCGGGCGATGGCGAGGGCGACCCGCTCGGACGCGGTGATACTCGTCCTGACCGCTGTCGCGACACTCGCCCTGGACCTCGTCTACGCCGTGATCATCGGTCTGGTCGTCGCGGGCGCGCTCGCCCTGCGTGCGGTGGCCAGACAGGCCCGTCTCGACCAGGTGCCGCTCGACCAGGGCAACCACGGTGCCGAGGAACACGCCCTGCTCGCCGAGCACATCGTCGCCTACCGCATCGACGGGCCCCTGTTCTTCGCCGCCGCCCACCGCTTCCTGCTGGAGCTGAGCGAAGTGGCAGACGTCCGGGTGGTGATCCTGCGCATGTCCCGCGTGTCCACCATGGACGCGACCGGTGCCCTGGTCCTCAAGGACGCGGTCGAGAAGCTGAACCGGCGCGGCATTCTCGTCCTCGCCTCCGGTATCCGCCCCGGCCAGCGTCAGGTCCTGGACTCCGTCGGCGCACTGGAACTGCTGAGCCGGGAGGGCGCGGAGTACGCCACCACACCCGAGGCGATCAGCGCCGCCCGCGACCACCTGGAGAACGCCGGAGTCCTGCCGGCCGTCCCGGCCCCCAAGACCGTCCCGGCCCCCAAGACCGTCCCTGTCCCCAAGACCGGCCCCACGCCCGAGGAAGCCGTCGTATGAGAGCGTCCCCCACCCCTGTGCGCATGCTCGAGCTGTCCGGCGCCGAGGCGTTGTGGCTGCTGGCGGGCGGCAGCCTGGGCCGCCTGGTGTACGTGCTGCGGGAGCAGGCCGTCATCCGCCCGGCCCGCCACGTGTTCCAGTACGGTCGGCTGGTCGTGCGCACACCTGCCCCGACCGCGGCGGTGCCCGCGAGCGCGACGTACCTCGTGGACGAGATCCAGGAGGCGCCGGGTACGGGCTGGGCCGTGACCGTGGCCGGCCCCGCCGAGGTGATCACGGATCGCGACGAGATCGCCCACTACCGGCGCACGATGGCCGGCTGGGCCCACGGTCCGCACGACACCGTCCTGCGGATCCACCCCAAGACGGTCACCGGGTTTCGTCTGACCCGCGCGGAGGTGTGATGTCGACGCAGCTGGAGGTTCTGCCGCACCGGCATGTGCTCACCCTGCCCAGCGAACCGTCTGCCGTCCGGCTGGCCCGTGAGACCGCGGAGCTGGTGCTCGTGGAGTGGGGAATCGGACTGCGGCACCCCTCGGTGGACCCGGCCCTGCTGATCCTGAGCGAACTCGTCACCAACAGCGTCCGGCATGCGGCGGCCCTCTCCCCCCAGCTCACGGTGATCTACGCGGCCGGCCGGGACTGCCTGGCCTTCGCCGTCCACGACCGCCACCCGTACCAGCCGCTGTTGTACGGATCGGCGACCAGCGGCGGCACGGGCGGTCTCGGCACCGTCATGGAGCTCGTCCTCGGCCTGAGCGGCACGGCGGTCGTCCGCACGGACGCCGACGGCGGGGGCAAGAGCATATGGATCACCCTGCCGCTGTGATACCCGCGAGCGCCCGACCGGCCCGGTTCCTCGATGCGGGTTGGGCCAGGCCGGTTCAGCAGGCGAGGATGGCCGCATGTTCTTGACGAGTGGATGGATGGGATGTGCCGGGGCCCGGCCGGCGGGGCCGTTCTGTTGTGCCGAGAAGGAGACGGCTCGATGAGTACGCCGCTGTACCAACTGAAGGCCGAGTTCTTCAAGACCCTCGGCCACCCGGCCCGCATCCGCGTCCTGGAGTTGCTGAGCGAGCGCGAGCACGCGGTCGCCGAGATGCTGCCAGAGGTGGGCATCGAGCCCGCGCACCTGTCCCAGCAGTTGGCCGTGCTGCGGCGCGCGAACCTGGTCAAGACGCGAAAGGAGGGCTCGAACGTGTACTACTCCCTGACCAGCCCCCACGTCGCCGAGCTGCTCCGGGTCGCCCGCACCATCCTCTCCGGCGTGCTGGCCGGCCAGGCCGAACTGCTCGCCGACCTGAAGGCGGCCCAGTCGCAGGGGGAGCCGCGGTCGTAGCGACGCCCGCCGGCCGCGCATGATCCGGACCGGCGCACGGCCCCGCGGAGCCCGCACCGCCGCGCCCGGAGGGCGAAGTGCTCCCGAGGGCACGGAAGTTGGGCGGTTCGGCGCGGGTTCGCTGCGTGGACGCGGGCTCCTGCAACGGCTGCGAGGTCGAGATCGCCGCCGCGTTCGGCCCGCTGTACGACGCCGAGCGGTACGGGGCACGCCTGGTGGCCTCGCCCCGGCATGCGGACGCCTGGCTGGTCGAGGACCTGCCCGGCGGCCGGATCCGCGTCCTGGACCAGGAGACCCAGATCGGCCGTCCGGCCGCGGAACTGGCCCGGCAGGCCCCGACCCCGATGTTGAACGGCCATCAGGCCTGGCTGGACGGTCTGGTCCGCGCCCGCGTCCAGGTGGCCGCAGTCCACAGCAGGGTGACAAGTCGTCAGAGACGCGTCAGAGCCCTGTCAGCCGCCTCTGCCATGGTTGTTCACGTGAACGGCGGTGCGGGAGACCGGACCGCCGGGAGCATCGGGAGAGGTGCCCGGAGCGGTTTATCGGGGACCAGCGAGCCACGCCTCACGGTCGGATCCCTCGGGGTCCACGCAGGTTCGAATCCTGCCCTCTCCGCACAAAGCTCAGGGCCGCCCGGCAGAGAGACCCACGCACGGGAAGGCGCAGCGGGGGAGCCGCACGCGTCACGCACCCGGTCGTGACAGGTGCGCGGCGGTGTGTTCCAGCAGTATCTCCAGGGCGACCGGATAGGCGCTGTGCGGCATGTGCCGGGCGAGCAGGTGTGCCGTGGCGGCGATGTTCGGATGCGACTCGGCGGGCAGGCGGGCATAGGTGGAGTGCCACATCTCCTCGTCGCCCGCGCGGGCCTCGTCCGCCAGCGCGAGGGCTCCGGCGTCGAGCGCGGCGAAGGCGAGACTCTGGTCGATGAACGCGTGGTACACGCGCACCGCCACCGGGTCGGTCAGCCCGGCGCCGCGCAGGATGCCGAGGATGGCCTCGTCCACGGCGATCTCGCGAGGCCTTCCGGTGACCCGGCTGGCAGTGAGGACGGCCGCCTGCGGGTGGTCGAGGTAGGAGGCGTGGATGGCCCGGCCCAGCGCGCGGAGGTCGGTGCGCCAGTCCCCAGTGGCCGTCCAGCTGTCGAGCGCCCTGCCCATCAGCTCGTCCCCGATGGCCCGGGCCAGGTCGTCCATCCCGGCGAAGTAACGGTAGAGGGTGCTCGGATCGGCGCCCAGCGCCGCGCCGAGACGGCGTGCCGTCAGCCCGGTGCTGCCGTGCTCCCGCAGTACGCGCAGGGCGGTCCGCACGATGATCTCCTCCGACAGCACGGTGCCGCCGCGTGTGGGCCGCCGCCGCTGACGTGCCGCCTCCGGCACCACTTGCTTCGCCATCTCGGTCGTCCTTCCGTCGCCGGATCCGAGCCGCCCCTGCGACCACCCTTATGCCAACGGGGTTGACCTTATATCCCTGCGTCGCGTTGCATCGAGCCCGTCCGGAGGCGCTCGCCTCCCGGGAGAAAGGTGTGTGACATGCGCGTACTTCTGGTCGGCGCGGGCGGCGTGGGGACGGCCGTCACCCGGATCGCCGCTCGTCGCGAGTTCCTCGCCCACATGGTCGTCGCCGACTACGACCTCGTCCGCGCCGAGGCCGCGGTCGCGGCGCTAGGGGAGCGGGGCGCCCGGTTCAGCGCGCGGCGGCTGGACGCCTCGGACCAGGACGCGGTCCGCCGGATGCTCGTCGAGGAGCGCTGCGACGTGCTGCTCAACGCCACCGACCCCCGGTTCGTGATGCCGCTGTTCCAGGCCGCCCTGGAGGCCGGTGCGCACTATCTGGACATGGCGATGTCGCTGTCCGCGCCGCACGGCGCGCGCCCTCATGAGGAGTGCGGTGTCAAGCTCGGGGACGAACAGTTCGCACTGGCCCGGCGCTGGGAAGAGGCCGGACAGCTGGCGCTGGTCGGCATGGGCGTGGAGCCGGGCCTGTCCGACGTCTTCGCCCGGTACGCGGCCGACGAACTCTTCGACGACATCGAGGAGATCGGTGTCCGGGACGGTGCCGATCTGAGGGTCGAGGGCCACGACTTCGCGCCGTCCTTCAGTATCTGGACGACCATCGAGGAGTGCCTCAACCCGCCGGTCGTGTACGAAAAGGGCCGCGGCTGGTTCACCACCCCTCCGTTCAGCGAGCCCGAGGTCTTCGACTTTCCCGAGGGCATCGGCCCCGTGGAGTGCGTCAACGTGGAGCACGAAGAGGTGCTGCTGATACCGCGCTGGGTGGACGCGCGACGGGTCACGTTCAAGTACGGGCTGGGCGACGACTTCATCGCCAAGCTGAAGACCCTCCACGAACTGGGCCTGGACTCGACGGCCCCCGTGAGCGTGCCCGGGGGCGACGGATCCGTGCAGGTCTCGCCGCGTGACGTGGTCGCCGCGTGCCTGCCCGACCCGGCCGGCCTGGGGGAGCGGATGACGGGCAAGACCTGCGCCGGCACATGGGTCAAGGGCAGCAAGGACGGGGTGCCTCGGGAGGTGTACCTGTACCACGTGGTCGACAACCAGTGGTCGATGCGCGAGTACGGCTCGCAGGCCGTCGTCTGGCAGACGGCGCTCAACCCGGTCGTCGCGCTGGAACTGCTGTCCACCGGCGCCTGGTCCGGCAAGGGCGTTCTCGGCCCGGAGGCCCTGCCCCCGCGCCCGTTCCTGGACCTGCTCACCGAGTACGGCTCCCCGTGGGGCCTGCGCGACGACAGCTGATCCCGCTGTCGTCCTCGGCTTCCTCGCCCTTCTCGCGTGGCAGGCGGCCGGGTACTGGGCGACGCCGTGACTCAGAGCCGGCTGTACGTGTCGATGTCCTCGGAGAACTCCTCGATGGCCCGTGCGGTGAGCGTGGGCCGGGTGTCGGCGATGGCGGTCATGTAGTCCTCGGTGGTGGCCGGCCGGCCCTGGCGTTGTGTGACCTCGCGTTCGAACGCGGCCTGCGCGCCCTTGCGGGCGGCGAATTCGATGTCGGCCGGCGTGAACAGTTCGCTGGCCTCGACCAGTTGGCTGAGGTCGACCGAGCCGGCGGATGCCCTCAGATAGCGGTCCCAGATCGCCGCGCGGGCGGTTGGGTCCGGAGGGCCGACGGGGATGACGTAGTCGAACCGGCCCGGCCGCAGGAAGGCCGGGTCGAGCGAGCGCACCGAATTGGTGGCACAGGCCAGCAACCGAGAGTCGTGCTCGCGGAAGACGGGGATGAGTTTCAGCAGCTCGTTGGTCACACCATGGCCGGGATCGACCGCCTTTCCGGATCGCACCCCCGCGATCTCTTCGACTTCGTCGATGAAGAGCAGTACCGAGTCCAGTTCCGCCAGGTCCGCGAAGGTGTCCCGCAGCGCCACGGCCAGACCCTCACTCGTGTCGGCCGCGAGCCGGGAAGGGAAGAGTTCCACGAACGGCCAGCCGAGCCGCGAGGCCACCGCCTTGGCGAAACTGGTCTTGCCGGTGCCGGGCGGGCCGAACAGGATGATCGCCTTGGGCGGGGTGAGACCGTAGCGCTCGGCCAGCACGGGCTCGGTCAGCGGGAGCACGACACGGCGCTCGATGACCTCCTTCTCGCGCTCCATGCCGGCCATGGTGCCCCAGAGCCCCCCGGGGAGCATGCGGCCGCCCAGCGCGGCGAGGACATCGGCGTTGGCGGTTCCCGGTCGTTCGAGTTTCTCGTAGTAGGTCAGGTCGTCGCGGAACCGGTAGCCGGAGTTCTCCAGAGCCTTCGTCCCAGCGGCGCCGGCGGGGAGCAGCGCGCTGATGTGGCGCACGCCCAGTGCGCGCAGCCGCCGTTCCAGTTCGGCGAGCAGAGCGCTGCCGATCCCGCGCTCGCGCCATCGGGAGGCGAGTGCGACCAGCAGGATCCAACCCCGTTTGCCCTGGGCCTGCGCCACTGCCATACCCACCAGTTCGTCGCCGACCACGGCGACGACCGCCGTCTGGCCGGCCTTGGCCGCGGCCATCACCTCCGACACGGGAAACACCCGGTCCTCGTCGGCCCGGCGGCTCTGGTCCCAGATCTGGATGGCCTGGTCGAGATCGTCGTCGTGATAATCGCGCAGATGCCAAGCGGGCATCGCCACCACCTCGCCCGGTGTGGGAGTCCCATTGTCCCCGCTGCGGCAGCCGGGGACGAACCGAGCCGATCCCGATCTTTCGCAGCGGGCGGCGACCGAACCCGAGCGCTCAGTGGCCCAGGAGCAGTCCCGTCCCCGACACGTCCACGCGGATGCCGTCTCTGTCCACCGTCACGCGCTGCAGGCGCACGGCGCCGTCGGATGGTGCCGGCAGCTGGAAGGCGAAGGAGAAGCGGTCGGCGATGTCGGGGCGGGTGAGTTTGGTCAGTGCGGTGAGCAGGGTCAGGTCCAGGCCCAGCCGCTTCAGGAGCTTCGGGTGGGCGAGTGCCACGTCCAGGAGGTTGACGCGGGTCAGCTCGTGCAGGAAGCGCGGCGCGCCGGTGAGCTGATGGAGTTCGTCCTCGTCGTGGAGGGCGGCGCGCACCGTGCTGTCGGGGACACCCAGGCGGTGCACGATCGCCGGGACCGACAGCAGGGCCTTGATCTTCTCCGCCTCCCGGGTGAGACGGCGCGCCGAGGCGGGGGTCAGGTGGAGACCCTCGGTGGACCCGGTGCCGGGCCGGTACGTGGCGAGGTCGTCGATGTCGAGCCGTATGCCGTCCACGGAGGTGGCGATGCCGCGGTCCCCGTCGCGCCGGATGCGGGTGTCGGCCCGTACGCTCAGCGCGCGGCCCCCGACACGCACGGTGCCCCTGGCCAGGACACGGCCGGGGCCATGTGCCGTGAACGCCACCTGCGAGGCGCCCAGTTCGCGGTTCATGTCGGCGAAGGACAGCAGGACCTGACCGTGCACCTGCCGAACGAGCGCTCCGCGCACCGCGGTGGGTCCGTCGCCGTCGAGGCGTATGTCGTCGGCGGTGGCGGTGACCTGGGTGAGGGTCACCCGGTGGGCGGGGATGTCGGGGACGGTGACGGAGACCGAGTCCAGGCGCTGTGCGGCCAGTTGGGTGAGGAAGGGGAAGCCGCCGATGTGGACCTCGGGGGCGGCGGCGAGATGCAGCTTGTCCTTGAGCTGTTGAGAGGCCTTGTGCTCGGCGTAGAGCAGTGCCCAGCGGTCGGCCAGGATGGCGAGACAGGCGAGGGTGAGAACCCAGACGAGGCACCGGGCCACGGTGGTCAGGCCCGTTGCGCGGTTGCGACGGCGGCTGCCACGCCGGTGATTGGGCGGAGCCCAGGGCTCCTCGGCGTCGTCCTGCCGGGTCGCCGTGCCGTCGTCGGCGAGGAAGTCGTCCAGCGGATGGTCTGCCAGCGAGGCCAGTTCCTCGTACGGGTTACGGCGGGGCGGAACCAACTCGGCGGCAGCTCCGTCCGACTGGGCAGCATGATGCGTCTGATGGTGGGGGGTACGCATCGGTAGATTTGATCATATAGACACACCCAAGCCGCAAGCCCTACCAGAAGTAAGGCGCGAAATCAGCCCCTTCGCGGCCGCGACGCAGCCTCTCCGGCCGGTCGGCCGACACCGTGTGGCATCGTCCGTCTACGCGCCGCAGCCGCGGGGACCGTCACCCGCGTCGATCATCGTGAACAGGGGCGCCGCTCGATCGTGCACGAGCGGGTTTCTCGCGGCCGGCTCCGGCCCGGTGACCTCCACGTTGGCCGGGCGCAGCAGCCGGGGACCGAGCCGGTAGCCGGGGCGCAGGATCTTTGTGCAGATCAGCTGGTCGGTGTCGGAGGAGACGTGATGGGTGACGGCGTCGTGGCACGCCGGGTCGAAGGGGTCGCCCTTGTCCCCGAAGACCTCGAGTCCCAGGGATCCCAGCTGACCGGCCAGGGTGTCGGTGATGTCCTTCAGGCCCGGCGTCATGGGCTCGTGCGCGCACGTGCGGTCGACGGCGTCCAGGACGGGCAGCAGGGCGCGCATGACGTTGGCCACGGCGATCTCGCGCACGGCCATGCGGTCCCGGCGCACCCGCTTGCGGTAGTTGTCGTACTCGGCCTTCACCCGCTGCAGGTCGGCCGTGCGTTCCTCCAGCAGACGCTGCAGCTTGGCGGGGTCCGGGTGGTGCAGCCAGCCCTTGTCCATCGTCAGCCCGCCTCCGGTTTGTCGTCGTCGACGATCTCGGCGTCCACCACGCCCTCGTCCGAGGCGGCGGCGGAGGACGTGTCCGCACCGGAGGACGCCTGGCTCTCCGCGCGGGAGCCCTGGTACATCGCCGTACCGATCTTCTGCGCCGCCTCGGCCGCACGTTCCATGGCCTGCCGGATCGCCGCTGTGTCCTCGCCCTTCAGCTTCTCCTTCAGCTCGGTGATCGCGCTCTCCGTCTCGCTCTTCGCGTCCGCCGGGATCTTGTCGGGGTTGTCCCTGATGAGCCCCTCGGTGGAGTAGACGAGTTGTTCGGCCTGGTTACGGGTCTCCGCGGCCTCCTTGCGCCTGCGGTCCTCCTCGGCGTGCTGCTCCGCCTCACGGACCATGCGGTCGATGTCGTCCTTGGGCAGTGCCGAGCCGCCGGTGACGGTCATCTTCTGTTCCTTGCCGGTGCCGAGGTCCTTGGCCGAGACGTGCATGATCCCGTTGGCGTCGATGTCGAAGGCGACATCGATCTGCGGCACTCCGCGCGGCGCGGGTGCGAGGCCCGTGAGCTCGAACATGCCGAGCTTCTTGTTGTACGCGGCGATCTCCCGTTCGCCCTGGTAGACCTGCACGGTCACCGAGGGCTGGTTGTCCTCGGCGGTGGTGAAGATCTCCGAACGGCGGGTCGGGATCGTGGTGTTGCGCTCGATCAGCCTGGTCATGATGCCGCCCTTGGTCTCGATGCCCAGGGACAGCGGGGTGACGTCCAGCAGCAGGACGTCCTTGACCTCGCCCTTGAGCACACCGGCCTGGAGCGAGGCGCCTACCGCCACCACCTCGTCCGGGTTCACGCCCTTGTGCGGGTCCTTGCCGGTCAGCTCGCGCACCAGCTCCGTCACCGCAGGCATCCGGGTCGAGCCGCCCACCAGGATGACGTGGTTGATGTCGGACACCTTGATCCCGGCGTCCTTGACCGCGTTGTGGAACGGGCCCTTGCAACGCTCCAGCAGGTCGGACGTCAGCTGCTGGAACTGGGCGCGGGTGAGTTTCTCGTCCAGGTGCAGCGGGCCCTCCGCGGAGGCCGTGATGTAGGGGAGGTTGATGTTGGTCTCCGTCGAGCTCGACAGTTCGACCTTGGCCCGCTCGGCGGCCTCCCGCAGACGCTGCACGGCCATCTTGTCCTTGGCGAGATCGATGCCGTAGTTGTTCTTGAAGGTCGTGACCAGGTGGTCGACGACCCGCTGGTCCCAGTCGTCGCCGCCGAGGTGCGTGTCGCCGTTGGTGGCCTTGACCTCGATGACGCCCTCGCCGATCTCCAGCAGGGACACGTCGAAGGTGCCGCCGCCCAGGTCGAAGACGAGGACCGTCTGGTCGTTCTCCTTGTCCAGGCCGTACGCCAGCGCCGCCGCCGTCGGCTCGTTGATGATCCGCAGCACGTTCAGGCCGGCGATCTCCCCGGCCTCCTTGGTCGCCTGCCGCTGGGCGTCGTCGAAGTAGGCGGGGACGGTGACAACGGCGTCGGTGACGTCCTCGCCCAGGTGCGCCTCCGCGTCCCGCTTCAGCTTCTGCAGCACGCGTGCGGAGATCTCCTGCGCCGTGTAGCGCTTGCCGTCGATGTCACCGTGCTCGGGGAACCGCCAGGCGTGATCGCCCATGTGCCGCTTCACCGAACGCGCGGTGCGATCGACGTTGGTGACGGCCTGCCGCTTGGCGACCTCCCCGACCAGCACCTCGCCGTTCTTCGCGAATGCCACGACCGAAGGCGTCGTACGGGCACCTTCGGCGTTGGTGACCACGGTGGGCTCGCCGCCCTCGAGGACCGAGACCACGGAGTTCGTCGTTCCCAGGTCTATGCCGACTGGACGCGCCATCTGGACTCTCCTTCCTCGTCATCTCCATTCTCGGCGCCCTGGCCGATGGCGGAAAGCGAGCACGCTCCGCGGCGGGATGTCAGGGGGTGCCGGGCCGGGACTCGTAGTGCAGGCTGTGAAAACGACCGTTCTCCTCGCGCCCGGCAGGATCGTGGCCCAGCGCCCGGACCGTCGCGATCGCATACTGGCGCTCCCGCTCGTCCGTGAAGAGCCGCTGGGGATAGGTGCGGGATACATCGAGCGTGGTGTGCAGACCGCGCGCGGCCAATGCGCGCACGACCGGGTGGTACGACACCGTCCGCAGCACGAACGCGCTGACCCATACCGGTCTGCGGGCACCGTCGAGCAGCGCGGTGAAGGTGCGGGCGGTGACATAGCTGCCACCCCCGGTCAGCGTGATGAGGCCGACCTCGGCGAGCGCGCGCCTCAGCCCGGGGCCCGGCGGTCCCTGCTCCAGGTCGTCGGTGAAGGCGGCGTCCAGGAGACCCACCTCCACCGCGTACCGCACGGCGGGGGCCGCGACGTCCAGGCCGAACACCGGCACCGCGTCCGGTCGGCGCCGCCCGGCGTAGAACTCCCTGTCCCGCGCAGCGAGTTGTGCCGTCGACATCTTCAGGCAGTCGGGTGAGGTGTACCGCTCGTACAGGTCCGCCAGCGTCAGGTCGTGGTTGAGCAGCGCGGCGTTGATCCCGTACGAGCAGCACACGTCCAGCACCGCAGGCCGGTCGGGGATGCCGTCGTCGAGCGCGGCCCGTTCGGCGGCGGCCTGCCGGAAGGCCGGCTGGGCGTGGTGCGGGATCTCGTACTCCAGCGGGGCCAGTCGGCTGAAGTACATACGGGGGTCCGGTCGGTCGTAGATGTCGTCGAACCGAGACTTGCCGCTCGCCACGGCCTCGGTGTCGCCAGAGCCCGACTCGGCCATGCCGTACTCCTCCTCGCGGAACACATCGGTGCCTCCATCATGTCCCGCCCCTTGTGCCCTGGTATGTCTGCCACACCGAGGTGCTCGGTGTGCTTCGGTCGCACGGCGGTGCCGGGCTTGCGGGGAGCCGGCCGTACGGTCACACGTTCAAGGCATCCAGAATCGACTCCACGGCGAGGACGCCGCCCAGGCCGAGGATGGAGAGCACGGTCGTGTACGTGGTGCGCGCCTTGATCGCGTCGATGACGGACAGGTTGAAGTACTCCTTGAACATCCAGAACCCGGGGTCGTTGACGTGCGAGAAGGCGATCGATCCGCAGGAGATGGCGAGGACCATGACCTCCGGGTGGACTCCGCTGCCGGCGAGCAGTGGCAGAGCCACGCCCGAGGCGGTGACGACGGCGACCGTCGCGGAGCCGAGGGCCACGCGGAGGATGGCGGCGATGAGCCAGGCGAGGACGATCGGCGACGGCGGCCAGCCGGCGGTGGTGTCCTTGATGTAGTCCGAGATCCCGGCGGCCCAAGCGTCTACATATGGAGATGGAGGCTATGGATGTAGACGATCAAGGTTAATGGGTCTGCACGGACGGGATCTGACTCGCCGTCGCTTGCGCCCTCCCCAACACGTCCGTCCCATACCAGACTTGACGGGTCGCTGTGCCACAGACACTGGGGAGCGGATGCGAGCGCGGGACGCCGGCGATTGGTCGTGCTCCTTGTGACACTGGGGACATTTGCCGCCGCGCTGACGGCGCTGTAGGCGCTGAGCGGGTTATGGGTGACGCACGATGCTGCCAATCGGTGGGCGGTCGCCATCGCCTTCGCCGTGGCGGCCTCCGGAGCCGCGGACAAGGCGCTGACGCCATGGACGGCTCCGCCGCTGCCGGCGCCCTCCACGGATCAGAACAACGGGCGGCCGGCCGCGACGACGGCCCCGAACACGGATCCCCCCCGACGGCCCGAACGCGGATCCGTCCGACGGCCCGAACGCGGATCCGTCCGGCCCACCGCCATTGCCGCCCGCCGGACGGCGGTGGCTGACCCGGGATCGTGTGACGACCGCCGCTGGTGTCGGCGGCCGTCACGGCTGCGGTGGGCGGAGTGATCTACGGGGTGCTGGGGCCGGAGGCCGGCCACGGGGGCGCGACACCCACCACCGCGGCCTCCAGTACTCGACCGTCCGACCCCGCAACGGCCACCCCGAACGACTACACCCCGGTCTACCGGCACCGGACCCTGTCCTTGAAGAACTACCGCTACTACTTCGACCTGCGTGCGGGCGCGGTCAGCGGCTCGGAGACCGCCTGGAGCGTCGGCACGGACCCCGGTGGCGACGGCAATGGCGCCTTCGAACTCCAGCCGCTCACCGACGTCTTCGTCGTACCCGGAAAGGCCGTGCCGACTGCCGCGCAGTGCGCCGCCGAGGCCACTCGCCACCCTGCCGACGGGTTGCTGCACTTCCGTCAGGCGCCGCCTGGCACCGTGTTCTGCCTGCGTGACACGACGAGCGGCGACACCGCGGTGGTCACCGTCATCGACGTCGACCACGGCAACTACGCCACCACGGACGACATCACCTACTACTGCCGCCGCAGGTGAACCCGACCCGGGCCGACTCGGCGATCACAGGCCGAAAACCCTGCGGGCGTTCCCGGACAGGAACAACTCGGTGGCTTCTTCGTCCAGGCCGAGGTCACCGAGGTGTTCCAGCGCCTGGGCAGGGGTGATCATGGGGTAGTTCGTGCCGAACAGCACCTTCCTGCGGCCCCGGCCGCGCAGATACTCGACGAGTTCTCGCGGGTAGCGGCGCGCGGTGTAGGCGCTGGTGTCGATGTAGACGTTGGCGTGTTTGTCGGCCACCGCGATCATCTCCGTGGTCCACGGGTAGCCGATGTGACCGCAGACGATGGTCAGTTCGGGGAAGTCGAGCGCGACCTGGTCGACATAGGGGATGGGGCGACCGGTTTCGGAGGGGCGCAGGGGGCCGGTGTGACCGACCTGGGTGCAGAAGGGGATGCCGAGGTCGACGCAGGTGGCGTACAGCGGATAGTACAGCCGGTCGGTGGGCGGCAGTTGCCACAGCCAGGGCACGATCCGCAGGGCGATGAAGCCGAGTTCCTCAACGGCCCGGCGCAGTTCGCGCACGGCCTGGACGGGCCGGGTGAGGTCGGCGCCTGCGACCCCGCGCAGCCGTCCGTCGGACTGCGCGACGAACTCGGCCACCTCGTCGTTGCTGATCAGCGGCCCCTGAGGCCCGTACCAGGCGGCCGAAAGACCGATCTCCACATCTGCCGCGGCCATGGCCGCCACGGTGGCCTCGACCGGCAGCGGCTCCTCCAGCAGCTCCTGCCCCGTCCAGCGGCGCAACGACTCGAACATCTCGTGGTTGGAGTGACGGAGCGTGGGGTGCTGCATCCACACATCGATGACCGGCACGGGCTCTCCTCGCCTCGCTCGTGGCATCGCCGCAGTACGACACTGCCCAGGACTGACGGACCGTCAATGCGCCTCTGTGACAGAGTGATTGTGCACGAGGTGATCAGGGCGAGGAGAGCGGTCATGGCGGCGGAGTTGAACGAACTGGTGCGGAAGCGGCTGGAGGGGCCGAACTTCTGGTACGTGGCCACGGTGACGCCGGACGGAGCACCGCATGTCACGCCGATGTGGCTGGGGCTGGAGGACGGGCTGATCGTCTTCAACACCTCGGTCGGACGGATCAAGGAGGAGAACCTGCGCAACGACGCCCGGGTCCACCTCTCGCACGCCGACGCCGAGAACCCCTACGACCGGGTGCAGATCTCCGGCCGCGCGGTGCGTTTCGTGGAGGGTGAGGAGGCCGAGCGCGGCATGGACCGGCTGGCCCGCAAGTACCTGGGCCTGAACGGATATCCCTGGCTGCTCGAGGGCGAGCAGCGGGTACACGTGCTGGTCGAGCCGGAGCGGGTGCGCCACATCGTCGGAGTCGAACCGTTCCGGCCGGGCGTCCTCCCTTCCTGAGCCGGACCTCCTGCATCACCGCGAGCCTTCTCAACGCCCGGCAGGTGTGGCCGACTTCCAGGATTGTCAGTGCCGGCTGCCATGATCTCCGTATGAACGAGACGAACGCCCACCTGGCAAGGCGCCTGCTCGCGGCCGACGCGGACGGCTGGACGGAGACAGGCGCGCGGGCCCTGCTCGCCGCCCTCGGCCGGGAGGGCCGCCCGCGCCCGGTGGGGCGGTTCGAGGAGGCGTACGTGCACGGCGAGGCGTACGTGGAGCTCGCGGTGCCGGTGCTGAAGCCGGCAGGCACGGGTGCCGCGGCGCAGGCGGCCGCCTTTCGCGCGGTGAGGGAGGAGCTGACGGCGGAACTCGGCGAAGCGTCGATCATGGGCGTGTACGGCGGCCTTGGTCCCTTCTATGCCTCAGGGCCGGTCTGGGGCACGCCGTACCTGCGCTGGCGCGGCCGCCCGAACACACTGGAACTCCGGGCCGGTGCGGATGGCCCCGAGCTCGTGCTGCAGCCGACCGATCCGCTGGAGAACTGGTTCTGGCGCCAGGGGCACGGCGAGGAACACGCGATCAGCGGATTCTTCGGCAGCCGCAACGACCCGGCGAACGTGGGCCTGGGCCACCCCGGCGGCTGGCGCGCGCAGAGCTGGGAGACGGTGACGGGCTCGCTGGCGGACTTCCTGTCCACCCTCCCGGCCGAGACCACGGCCCTGGGCAGACCGGTCGGCATGCCGCTTTACGGCCGCGGGGCAGGCCCCGGCGCACCGCTCCTCTTCGAAATATCCTGCGACGACCGCCTCGCGATCGGCTGCTTCCCGCCGCATGACATGGACCCGCGACCGGAAGCCCTCGGCTGGGGCCAGGTGGCGGACCACCCGGCCACGCGACAGGTGTGGGACGACGACCACGACCCCCGCTGGCGCGTCGACGCGGGCGGCCCCGGGGAGCCGCGGGGCCACGAGCTGGCGGAGATGTTGGTGGCGACGGCACGCGCGGCGGGAGTGCGGCAGCCGGAGGACCTCATCGTCGGCGGCGAGGCGGAGTACATGGGCCCGTACCACGTCACGTTCTACGGCCTGGGCCTCCCGACCGGCTGAGGACGATGCCGCAGCCGGCCCGGCCTCCGGCCGTTCGGGATCTTGACGGCTGCCGTCGGCCGGATCGTCACCATGTGAAGGTTGGCCCCCGCTGGTCCGCCGCCCCGGGACTTGGCGGACCGGCGCCTGTGAAGGCGCTCTCACGGGGTAAACGGAACCTACGCCTCCACCGGCCGTGGCGGAACCCCTTCAGTTGTGTGGTCCAGGTCACCCCGGGATTCGGTGTCACAACGTGATCTCCTGGCCGATCGACTGCTCCCGGGCGGCGGTGACGACCAGGGCCGCGGCCGCGGCGTCCTGCACCGCCACCCCGACCGATTTGTAGAGGGTGATCTGGTCCGGCGAGCTGCGTCCCGTCATGCTGCCGGTGACGAGTTCACCCAGCTCGGCGTGCACATGGTCGACCGTGATACGGCCCTCTCCGATCGGGATGATCAGATCGTTGCTGCCTGTCGGGAAAGGAGCCAGCGCGGCCTGCCGGGATTCGACGCACACCAGAGCCTCGGCGACCGTGGCGTCATCGATCTCGCGGCCGGCCGGATTGAACCCCACCGACGTGATGTGTACCCCCGGTGAGAGCCAGGGGCGGCGGATCACCGGCTCCAGGGCATGGGTGGTCGCGGCGGCGATGTCCGCGCCGTCGAGGGCCTCGGCGTAGCTGGACGCTGAGCGGACCTCGGCGTCCAGTACCGCCGACAGCTCCCCGGCCAGGGCTGCCGCTTTCGCCGGATCCCGGCCGGCGACCCGGATCTGCCGGATGGGGCGGACACGGCACATCGCGTAGGCGTGGGAGCGGGCCTGTACGCCGGTGCCCAGGAGGGCAAGCACCGTGGCGTCCTCACGGGCCAGCAGCCGGGCGGAAAGGGCGGAGCAGGCGCCGGTCCGCGCCGCGGTGATGGCCGTACCGTCCAGCAACGCCGTGGGCTCGCCGGTGTCCGGATCGAACACCACGATCAGCGCCTGGTGGGTCGGCAGCGGTGTCCCGGCGTTGTGCGGGAAGAGGGAGACCAGCTTGCTCATGAGCATCCCGGCCGACGGCACGAATCCCGGCATCGCCGCGAGCAGCCCCTCGTGTTCCGGCACCGGCGCGGCGATGCGGCCGGGGGCCGAGGCGCGGCCCGCACTGAGATCGGCCATCGCCGAGCCCAGGGCATCGATGAGGGTGTCCACGTCGAGCAGGGCCTCGACCTGGGAGCGCCCCAGTACCAGCACCGCCTCACCTCCCGAGGACACATCCGGTCGAACGCCGCCATCCCCGACCGATCACATCTGAGCGTATGCCAGCGTTCATTCGCGAGGCCCGATCTCCCTTCCCTCCGCGTCCCGGACGGTGATGGCCAGCATCGGGCAGATGTCGGCAGCCTCGAGAGCGCGGTCGTCGTCCTCCGGGATGCGTTCGTTCACGGGGCGTGCGTGCTCGCCGTCCAGAGTGAACAGATCCGGTGCGGCCCCGGCGCACATACCGGAGCCGATACAGCGGTCGGAGGCGACGTGCAGATGCCAGGTCATGGCCGCTCACCAGCCCACGGGCATGACGCGAGGGCCGCGCACCAGCATCTCGGTCTTCCAGGTGATGTCCCCGGCGACATGCAGCCGGGGGAAACGGGCCACAAGTGCGCCGATGGCCTCCTGGAGTTCGAGGCGGGCCAGGGGAGCCCCGAGACAGTGGTGCACGCCGTGGCCGAAGCCCAGATGGGCGTTGCCGTTCCGGGAGATGTCCAGCGTGCCGGCCGCGGTGAAGCGCAGCGCGTCACGGTTGGCCGCGCCGATGGCGACCAGCACCGGTTCCCCGGCTCGCACCAGGGTGCCACCGACCTCGATGTCCTCCTTGGCGTACCGCGGTTGACCGGCACCGCTGCCCAGGGGCACGAAGCGCAGCAGTTCCTCGACCGCGCTCGTGATGAGCGTGGGTTCGGCGCGCAGGCGGGACAGCGCCTCGGGGTGGTCGAGAAGGGTGAGCACGAAGTTGGGGATCTGTGACGCGGTGGTCTCGTGGCCGGCGACGAGGATGCCGACGCACAGGTCGACGAGCTCCAGCTCTGACAGCCGGTCGTCGTGATCGCGCGCCCCGATCAACGCCGTCATGAGGTCGTCCCGGGGCTGATCGCGGTGCGCCGTGATCAGCCGGGCCATGTACGCGCGCAGCTCTTCGCGATTGCGGTCGAACTCCTCGGCCGTCAGCGAGCTGGTGGACAGCGCCGCGTCGCTCCACGTGCGGAACCGGGGGCGATCCTCCTCCGGTACTCCGAGGAGCCGGCAGATCACCGCGACCGGAATGGGCAGGGCGTAACGGTCGACCAGGTCGACCGGCGGCCCGTCCGCTTCCATCTCGTCCAGCAGAGTGGACGTCAACTCCCTGATCTGCGGGCGGAGTTTTTCCACCTGACGGACGGTGAAGGCCTTGGCGACCAGGGCGCGCAGCCGGGTGTGGTCGGGTGGATCCATGCTGAGGATCCCGCTGTCCCGCCGGCCCTCGGAGGGGCGTGGCTCGTCGTGTTCGAGGGCCAGGGCCCGGCTGAAGCGCTGGTCGCCGAGGACCAGCCGGGCGTCCGCGTAGCGGGTGGCGAGCCAGGCCGACTCCCCGTACGACAGCTGAACGCGCACCAGTCCCGGCGTCTCGCGGGCTCGTTCGTACGCGTCGGACAGGGCCAGGTCCTGGCTGGAGTTGAAGGGATAGGCGAGGGGTGTGTGGTCCGTTGCCGTCACTGCTGCCTCCCTGGTGTAAGCACACGCTTACAACGCTAGGAGGTGCTTCCCGGCCGGTCAACGACGCTAATCGGCCCGTTACTCTGACGGCTCCTCGGCACGCGCGAACGGGCTCACGGCGGCACAAGGGAGCACAGGGTGGACACCAGCGGCAACACGCGGCGGCAGGACCGGTCCGGCGGCAGCCCCGCGAGCGAGGAGGCCGCGCACCGCCCGCGTGACGCCCGGGGGACCCGCACGCGCATCCTGCACGCGGCCGGCGCGGTGTTCGCCGAACGTGGATACGAGGCGGCCACGGTCCGTGAGATCGCCGGCCGAGCCGGGGTGAACCAGGCCCTCATATTCCGCTACTTCGGGTCCAAGAAAGCCCTGCTCACCGAGGTCATGGCGCAAGGAAGCAAGGAGCAGCTGCTCCGCACGCCCCCGGACCGGCTGTTCGAGACCGCGCTGCGCGGTGTCCTCGCGGAAGAGGGCGGCGAACCCGGCTCGGACCGGCTGCTGGCCGTCTACCTGCGCTCCATCGGCAGCGCCGACGCCGCCCCGGAGACCGTCCGCGCGCTGGGGGAGGAGTACGCCGCCGCGCTCGCCGCCCTCTCGTCGGCCGACGACGGCACGCTGCGCGCCCAGCTCGCCATGGCCTGGCTGCTCGGCATCGGCCTGATGCGCGTCGTCGTCGGCCAGGAACCACTGGCGAGCGCGGAACCCGACGAGATCTGCCGCCACGTTCTCACGGCACTCGACGGACTCCTGCGTGACGAGGTTCTCGCACGTGACGAGACAGCGCCGACGGGCCGAGCGGCGAAGCGGCGGCCCGACGAGCGGCCGTAGCCGACGCGTCCGGCGGGCAGAGCGGTGAGGACGCGGGGCAGCCGGACCCCTCTCCTCGCCTCCGACAGCCGGCGGCGGGAGCAGGCACGGCTTTGCCCCTCCGCATGCGGGGGGCAAAGCCGTGCAGGGCGTGTCCGCTGGTTTCTCAGCGGGCGCCGTAGTCATGCGGATCCTGCAGTTGCGCGTCGCCCCTGGCCGACGGCGACCGAGCCGCGGGAAAGGTCCCGAACAGGCCCGCCCCCTGTGCCGTGAGCCGCCGCGCGGCCTCAGAGTTGGACGGACAGGTGGCGGGGGCCGCGGAGCATGGCGTTCTGCCGGTAGGGCGGCGGGTCCTGGACGAGGCGGGCGGTGCTCACACCACCGTCAGTCGGCGCAGCCCGGCCAGCGACGCGCCGACGATGACGATACGGCCGTCCTTGAGGTCACCGGGCACCAGTGCTCACCTCCGCTCCGAGGAGGATGGCCTGGACGGGGCATGCCGCGGCGGCCTGGCGCACGCGCTCGACCTGATCGTCGGGTACGGCCGTGGCATAGAGCAGCCCCTCCTCGCCGTGCAGTTCGAACACCTCCGGCGCGAGGAACACGCACTGTGCATAGCCCTGGCAGCGCGTGAGGTCGACAACGGTCCGCATCTCCACCACTTCCTCCGCTGTCACACCCCCCTCACCTCCAGCATGGTGCGGGAGCGGGAGGCTCGCACCGCGACTGTTCGAGGGACTGCGCCGGTCCGTCGTCAGCCCAGTGCGCGGTCGGGGCCGAACGTGACGCCGACACGGGCTGGGTGGCTGAACGGCGGCAGGAAATCGTCCAGTTGCTCGCCTGTGCGGCTGATCTCCTCGGAGCACGCGCCGACATGGCCGGCGCAGGTGAACAGCTCCTCGCAGGCCGTGCGGGCTTCGTCCCAGGCGCCGTGGCGGAAGGTCTCCAGGGCGGACAGCCGGACGGGGTGGTGGGGGCGATGAACCTGGTCAGGGATGTCATCAGCACAGCACAAGACGATCACCGCCGGCAGTGAGCCGTTCCTTCCGGGCGAGCTGGGCCGGCCACTCTGCACCGTCCGAGCGGTTGTGACGGGCTGTGCTTGACATGTGCCCAGGAGACCGTCGACAGCATGTTCACCGGTGCGCCGCCGTTGCGGTCCGGCACGGGTGCGAAGGCACGGAGACGGCCTCGCGATTGGATCCGTGACCGGGGGCGACTGATCCTTTCATGTCCAACGGTCATCGGCAGTTCGGATCACCTGACACCGGCGGCATCTCTCGGCAAGCGGGGCGGGTGGGTCCGATCGCGAGTCCGCGCTGCTTCTGCTCGATCCTTCCCAGCCTCAGGACCTCCGTGCGGTGCCGGATCGGTCCGCAGGCGCTGCGCCCCGTCATCGGTCGGGCGCCCGGCGAGCCGTTCGGGGGCGTCACACCGGCTGACCGCAGCCTGCGCCGAACCGAGCGCGGACTTGACCGGCCGGCACTGGTGCGGCGCCTGGGTCTGCCCGGGCGACTCCCCGGGACCTAGGTCCCGGATGGACAAGCCCGGACGGCCCCTTGGGGCGGGGGCGGAGCGGGCCGAAGGTGGAGCTGTGACCTCACCATCGGCTCGTTCCTGCCTGTGCCAGGCCGTCACCGTCAGGTGCTCCGTCCGCTTCGCGCTGTCGGATCCGACGGTCCACGACGCCTCGTGCGGGCCAGACCCGGCATACGCGTGTCCTTCCGTGCCCTCGGGCAGGCGCCCAGGGGGCGGTCGGTGATGGTGACCACCGTGCGGCCGGCGGTCGCGGGGCGTGCTGCGGCGGCGGCCGTTCGCCCCACCTGTGAAGTGCTGCGCGAAGCCGAGGTCACCGACGCCGGCCTGTCGTCGGCGGAGGCGGCACGGCGGCTCAAGCGCTGGGGACCCAACGCGGTCCACTCGCACCGAGCCCGGGCGTGGCTCGTCCTGTGGCACCAGCTGCGGTCCCCGCTGCTGGGCCTGCTGCTCGCCGCAGCCGTCGTCTCCTACTTCGTCGGCGAGCGCAGCGACGCCTTGATCATCGGGGTGATCGTGACGCTCTCCGTCGGTCTGGGTTTCGTCAACGAGTACCGGGCGGAGAAGACCGCCCAGTCGCTGCACGCGAAGATCCGACACCGGGCGGTCGTGCAGCGCGACGGGCGACCGCAGGAGGTGGAGGTCACCCGCCTGGTTCCGGGCGATGTGGTGGAGTTGCGGTTGGGCGACATCGTGCCCGCCGACATGCGGCTGCTTCAGCTCACCGGGCTGGAGTGCAGCGAGTCGGTGCTGACCGGTGAGTCGCTGCCGGTCGCGAAGGACACCGCCCCGGTGCCGGTCGGCACGCCGCTGGCGGACCTGTCCGGGTGCGCGCTGATGGGGACCGTGGTGCACGCCGGCAGCGGCCGCGGGGTGGTGGTCGCCACCGGGGCGGAGGCCGAGTTCGGGAAGATCGCCGCCGGGCTGAGCGGCCACCAGCTGGAGACCGAGTTCCAGGTCGGGCTGCGCCGGTTCTCGATGCTGCTGGTCTACGTGGCCGGGGCACTGACCACATCGATCTTCATCGCCAACGCGGCGCTGCACAAGCCGCTGATCGACGCGCTCCTGTTCTCGCTGGCCATCGCGGTCGGCATCACCCCGCAGCTGCTTCCCGCCGTGGTCTCCACCAGCCTGGCCGCCGGCTCCCGGCGGATGAGTCGGCGCAAAGTGCTGGTCAAACGACTGGTGTGCATCGAGGACCTCGGCGACGTCGATGTGCTGTTCACCGACAAGACCGGGACGCTGACCCAGGGCCGTATCGACTTCATGCGGGCCGTACCCGTCGGCGGCACGTCGTCGGAGGAGGTGCTGCGCCTTGGGCTGCTGTGCACGGAGACGGAGGTGGACGACGAGGGCCGACCGGTGGGCGGCAACCCGCTGGACGCCGCCCTGTGGGACTCCCCGGCTGCCGCCTCGCAGCACTCGGTGCTCGGCGGCTGGAAGCGGGCCGGGGTGCTGCCCTTCGACCATGAGCGGCGCATGGTCTCCGTCACCGTCACCGATCCCTGCGGTGCGACCATGCTGATCACCAAGGGCGCACCCGAGGCGGTACTGGACCGCTGCGCAGAGGTGCCCGAGAGTGCGCGTACGGCGTTGGACGCCGAGTTCGCCGCTGCCAACCGCGTCGTGGCGGTGGCGACCCGTCCCGCCCGGGCCGGCACCGCTCCGACAGCCGCCGACGAGCGTGACCTGACCCTGGCCGGGCTGCTGGTCTTTTTCGATCCGCCCAAACCCGACGTGGCCGCGGCGCTGGGGCGACTGGACGCGCTCGGCATCACGGTGAAGATCGTCACCGGGGACAACCCGGCGGTGGCCGCCAAGGTCTGCGACGACCTGGGGCTGAAGGACGTCGGTGTGCTGACCGGGACCGACCTGGACGCCATGGACGACGAGCGACTCACCACGGCGATCGGGCACACCACCGTCTTCGCCCGGGTCAGCCCGGAACACAAGGCCCGCATCGTCCGCATCCAGCGGCGGACCGGCGGCGATGTCGCCTTTCTCGGAGACGGCGTCAACGACGCCCTCGCACTGCACGCCGCCGACGTGGGTATCTCGGTGGACTCGGGCACCGACGTGGCCAAGGACGCGGCCGATGTGATCCTGCTGGAGAAGGACCTCGGAGTGCTGGCGGACGGTGTCGCCGAGGGACGGCGGATCTTCGCCAACACCATCAAGTACGTGCTGATGGGAACCTCGAGCAATTTCGGCAACATGTTCAGCGCGGCCGGCGCCTCCCTGTTCCTGCCGTTCCTGCCGATGCTGCCCTCCCAGATCCTGCTCAACAACCTGCTGTACGACTCCAGCCAGCTCGCCATCCCCACCGACGAGGTCGACGAGGAGCAGGTACGCCGGCCTGCGCACTGGGACATCGCCTTCATCCGGCGTTTCATGGTGTGCTTCGGGCCCGTCAGCTCGTTGTTCGACTTCGTGACGTTCGGGGTGATGCTGGGGGTCTTCCACGCCGATGCGGACCAGTTTCACACCGGCTGGTTCGTGGAGTCGCTCGCGACGCAGACCCTGGTGATCTTCGCCATCCGTACCCGTCGCAGCCCCTTCTGGCACAGCCGCCCCAGCCTGCCCCTGACGCTTACGGTGCTGGGTGTCGTCACCCTGGGCGCCGTCCTGCCGGTCACCCCGCTGGCACCCGTCCTCGGATTCCAGCTGCTGCCGAGCGGCTTCTTCGCCGCGGTGGGTGCCATGGTCGTCGCCTACCTTCTCCTCGTCGAGCTCGGCAAGCGGATCTTCTACCGGGCCGCACGGCCACCGGCTGCGCCCCAACCGGCGCTCGGCCACCGGCATCTGCGCCGCCGTGCGGCACGGTTCAGCACCGTGACCCCGCTGCGGCGGGCGAGCGCCACCCGTCGTCCGCCCGCGAGCGGACCGCACACGACCGGTACCACCGGAGCCGGGCAGGCGAAGGCTCTTCGGGCTTCGTCGAGGTGATACGTCGGGCGGCTCGGCACTCCGGGTCGCCGGGGGTGCAAAATGCCAGGTCGACCGGAGACGGCCCATGACGCGGCGCGGGACGTTCGGGTTCGGCCGGATCCGGTGACGGTGTTGGCGCCGCGGCCCTGGCGAGTGCGGATGGAAGAGGTACAGCGCGGCCTTTTCACAGGATGAGCGTTCCCGTGCTTCACGTGTGGCGACGACGGCGTCGCTGCCCGCGGAGCGGCACACGTCGTGTACCCGCAGCGGGATGAAGCGTGCAACGTCCTGCCTGTGTGCCTCAGCGGCGGCGCAGACGCTTGTCGGTGAGGGGCGGGGTGGGGTCGATGGAGAAGTCGCCGGGGTTGACAGTGACGCCGGGCGGGACGATCGCGTCGATGTGGTCGAGCAGGTCGTCGTCGAGTTCGACGTCGGCGCCGGCGAGGAGATCGGCGAGGTGCTCGGGCCGCCGCGGGCCGATGAGAACCGCGGTGACGGCCGGGTGGGTGCGGACGCAGGCGACGGCCAGACGGGGCAGCGGCAGACCAGCCTCGGCGGCGAGAGCGGTGAGCTTCTGCACCGCGTCGGCCTTCGCCCGTACACCGGGCCGGGACAGGTCGAACATCTTCGCCCCGGCACCGGCGCTGCGGTGCCCGGCGGTGGGATCCACGTGCCCGGAGAGCCAGCCGGAGTTGAGCGGCCCGAAGGTGAGCACGCCCATGCCATAGCGCTGAGCGGTGGGCAGCACGCGGCTCTCCACGCCGTGGGTCAGGATCGAGTGCGGCGGCTTCTCGCTGCGGAAGCGGTGGTGCCCGCGCCGCTCGGCCGCCCACTGTGCCCCTGGCCTCGAATGGAGCCGGGGGCATCTGCCTGCAGAGTCACGGGGTGTGATCGGGGATGGTCTGCTCGGCCCAGATGATCTTTCCGCGCCCGGTGGGGCGGGTGCCCCAGCGTTGGGTCATTTGGGCGGTGAGGTAGAGACCGCGGCCGCCCTCGTCGGTGTCCTCTGCCCGCCGTAGCTGCGGGACGGTGCTGCTGGTGTCGGAGACCTCGCAGATCAAGGTGTGATCGCGGATCAGCCGCAGTCCGATCGGCCCGTCCGAGTAGCGGACGGCATTGGTCACCAGTTCGCTCACCACCAGTTCGGTGGTGAAGGCGAGTTCGTCGAGTTCCCACGCGGTGAGCCGGTCGGCGGTGAGCTTCCGGGCCTTCGACGCGCTTTCGGGTTCGTGGCGCAGTTCCCAGAAGGCAAGCCGGTCGGGACCGAAAGCGCGGGTTCTGGCCAGCAGTACGTTCGCGTCGTAATCGGGCCGACCGGGCTGCTCGTGGACGAGAACGCGCGTGACGGCGTCGCAGTCCTCCTGGAGCGACCGGCGACCGCCCGCGAAGAGCGCGCTCACCTCGTCGAGCCGACCCTCGACATCCCACGGTGAACAGCCCCTCGGCAACGCCGTGCTGTTGAGGATCAGGACACTGCCTTCGGGCAGCTCGCGCTCCACCGTCCGATAGGCGGGCATGCCCTGTCCCAGCGCCGGGCCGTATGGGATGTCGGCGAGTTCCGCGCTTCCGCCCGGCAGGACGACGACCAGCCGCAGTGCACCCGCACGGGACATGACGCACTGCCGGGTCACGGGGTCGTAGATCGCGTACAGGCAATGCGCACCCACCATCAGGTTGCCGGAGGCGTCCTGCGACGGGTGGGACTCCTGGCCACTGAGCCGGGCGACGAGTTCGTGCAGGCGCTCCAGGAGTTCGTCGGGCGGCAGGTCGAGCGCGGCCAGGGCGCCGATGGCGGCTCTGAGTTCTCCCATGGCGGTCACGGCACCGGTGCCCTGTCCGGCGATCTCTCCCGCCACCAGGGCCACCCGGCCACCGGGCAGGGGGATGACGTCGAACCAGTCGCCGCCGGACTGGCAGGGCACATAGCTGTGTGCGGTCTCGACCGCGCTGTGGACGGGGAATTCGGGAGGTCTCGGTGTGGGCTGCAGGAGGCGAGCCGCCGAGCGGCCGCGAGTGTGCTGTCGGGCATTGTCCAGACACAGCGCGGTTCGGGCGGTGAGCTGCTCGGCGAGCGTCAGGTCGTCGTCCTCGTATGCGTCGGGGGAGCGCCAGCGGTAGTAGCAGGCGAGTCCGAGGACGAGACCGCGGGCGCGCATCGGTGTCACGATCATCGAGTGGACCTGGACGGCCGTCAGCAGGCGGTGGCGGAACGGTTCATCACTCAACCACCCGGCTTCGGGATCGAGCCGGCCGATCAGGCGTGGGCGCAGGTCCGCCATGCTGTGCCGGAACGGTGACTCGGCGGGGAAGCCGCTCACCTCCCCGGCCATGGGGCTCCCGGACTCCTCGATGCTGTGCATCGAGGACCAGCCCGCGCGGCGCAGCGGGATGCCGTCGACGAGCGGTCCGAACTCGGGCGCCTCGCCCCGCAGCACCGGGTCGAGCAGATCGACCGTGACGGTGTCGGCGAACTCGGGAACGGCGGCGTCGGCCAGCTCCTGGGCGGTGCAGAAGAGGTCCATCGACGTGCCGATGCGAGAACTCGCCCGCTCCAGGAGGGCCAGCCGCGCCCGCGCCCGGTACCGGTCGGTGACGTCCAGGAGGGCCGCCGCCACGCCCAGTGGACGTCCCTGCGCATCCTGCAACCGGAACCAGGACACCGAGGCTGCCGCCTCCGTGTACGACTCACGGCGCGAGCGCAGCCTCATCAGGACGTCACGCCTGGGCGTGCCGGTGCGCAGGACCTCGCGCACCATGGACTCGATGACGTCGGCGTCCTCGACGCCGTAGTCCCGCAGGAGCTCACCCAGGGGGCGGCCCAGATAGCCCTCCAAGGGAAAGGAGTGGATGTGGCGCGCGGCGGAGTTGAAGCGCACGATGCGCAGCTGGGTGTCCAGGACGTGCAGGCCGATGGGCGACTCGGAGAAGAGTGCAGCGAGGATCGCCTCGTCCACTCCACGCCCTGTGTCGTCAGGAGTGTCCCGCGGAGTACTCACAGCGCTCCGTTCGTTCCCTGAGAACCGGATAAAAGGTACCTTCCATGCCTGATGCTGACTGAGGGTGCCCGGAATCTCAACGCGGAAGGAACACCCTGCCGGGGATGCGCGCGCCGCCGCGTCGTCCTCCGCGAGCAGCGCCCTGATCATCCATGGCACCGAGCCGGACCCATGGGCCGTGGCCTGGGGTGACGTCGTGCGCGGGCACGCGGGAGCGTCCTGGCCGCCCCGACGCGTGGACGCCGTGTTCACTGCGACGGTCGTCGTCCTCGCGGTCGTGGACAGCGGGATCAGGCCGTCCGTGCATGCCTTCGCCTTCATCCCGTCGCGCTGCACAGCATCGGACGCACACCGGGCATCCGGCCGTGCCGGCACGGTTCGATCCGATGCCGCTCTGCTCGCACGGTGTGGCCGGGCTCTGTGTCGCCTGTGACGGCACTCAGTGTCGCGACTCTGCGCAACACGGCCGTCCGGGCGCTCGCGGGAGGCGTGGTGGTACACGTCGGTGCGGACGTCACCTGCGGCGCCGGGTACGAGCACCTGACGTCCCTGTACGTCACCGCCGACGAGCGAGTACGCGAGGGTGAGCAGGCCGGGATACGCGCACCGGGCGACGCCACACAGGCCACGACGTCGCGCCGACCGACCGGTCCGGGGACAGCGGGCGCAAGGCACGCTCGGCGGTGGCGGCGGCCTGACGCGGACGACTGCCCACGATCCGGATGGCGGTCGCCGACGAGACAGCCGCCCCTGACGGCCTGCCCGACCTGCGGCACCTGCTGCGCGGCGGCTCCCGCCCGTCCCGCTCCCTGATCGAACGCTACCGACGCGACAGGCGAGAAGTGGCAGGAGCGGCCCTGATCTGCCTCGCCACCCGACCCGGCCGCACCGTCACCCTGGCACGCATCCGGAACCACCTCGACACTCCCTGCCGCCGGAGCGAAGCGCTTCACAACGTTGAGGACCCACACGCCCGACTGCCGGGAGGTGGGGCGCATCTCCATTACGGCCGCGTAAGGCCGGACGTAACGTCCCCGTAACTCCGCAGCCACGCACCCGCATGGGAAGAAGGGGCCCGGCTGCTCTCAACCTCCCCGACCGACGCGAGCACCCAGGTGGCACGATGAACCCCACATCCCCCCATTCGCTACCGCGCCGCTGGTGGCGCCGAACGTGGCCGCGCCCCGCCTCCTCGGCGGCGCTGGTCCTGTCCCTGATCGCAGTGGTCCTCGGCCTCTCCCCGGCCTCCGCGCAGGCCGCGAGCCTGCAGGAGGTCACGGGCTTCGGCTCCAACCCCGGTGATCTGCAGATGTTCCAGTACGTCCCCGACAACCTGCCGTCCGGCGCGCCGCTGGTCGTGGCCCTGCACGGATGTACCCAGAGCGCGAGCGACTACTACAGCCACTCGGGCTGGCCCAAGTACGCCGACATGTACGGCTTCGCACTGGTCCTCCCGCAGACCGCCAGCTCCAACAACGCCAACTCCTGCTTCAACTGGTACCAGTCCTCCGACTACACCCGTGACCAGGGCGAGGCACTGTCGATCAAGCAGATGGTGGACTACGCCAAGTCCCACTACGGCAGCGACTCCAGCCGCGTCTACGTCACGGGCCTGTCGGCCGGTGGCGCGATGACCTCGGTCATGCTCGCCGACTACCCGGACGTGTTCGCGGGCGGCGCCATCGACTCCGGTATCCCGGCCGGCTGCGCGACCGATCTGTCGAGCGGCCTGACCTGCGAGTACAACGCGGTGAACAAGACGCCGCAACAGTGGGGCGACGCGGTGCGCAGCGCCTCCGGCGGCTGGGGCGGGCCGTGGCCGCGCATCGCGATCTGGCAGGGCACCGGTGACAGCACGGTCAACCCGGCCAACGCCACCGAGGAACGGGACCAGTGGACGAACGTCTGGGGGCTCAGCCGGACCCCGTCCTCGACCACGAGCCTGACCGGCGGCACGACACAGGCCATGTACAACGACGCGAACGGCAAGCCGGCGGTGGAGACCTTCTCCGTCTCGGGGATGGCGCACGGCCTCGCGGTGAACCCCGGTTCCGCCACCGACCAGTGCGGCAGCACGGGCACGTACTACCTCGACTACATCTGCTCGTCGTACTGGACCGCGAAGTTCTGGGGCCTCGACACCTCCGGCGGGAGCGGCACCGGCAGCCTCCCGGCACCCTCCGGGCTCACGGTCACCGGCACGACCGACACCACCGTGTCCCTGTCCTGGTCCGCGGTGAGCGGCGCGGCGTCGTACAACGTCTACCGCGGCGGCACCGAGGTCGGATCGACGGCCGGCACGTCGTACACCGACACGGGGCTCAACTCCGGTACGGGTTACGGCTACACGGTCGCCGCTGTGGACTCCGGAGGCAAGGTCGGCTCCCAGTCGTCGGCGGTCTCGGCGACCACCACCGGATACCAGCCACAGTGCTTCACCGCGAACAACTACAACCAGGTGGCGGCGGGCCGCGCCCATCAGAGCGGCGGCTATGTCTATGCCAACGGCTCCAACCAGAACATGGGCCTCTACAACGTCGCTGTCACCCACACCCTTGAGGAGACCTCGTCCGGCTACTACGTCATTGCGGACTCCGGCTGTCCGTCCTGACGCTTCGGACGGGGCGTGACAGGCGGCGGTGGCCCCGCCCCGTCAGGTGAGGCCACCGCCGCGTCTCTCTACTTGGCGATCAGCAGGAGTGTCGCGCGGGCGTGGAGGGTGTAGACGGTACCGGCGCCGCCGATCAGGCTCTCCGAGCCCGGGTTGGCGACCTGGTCGGGGCCCTCGGCCCAGGTGGAGGTGTCGGTGACGCGGTACCAGTTCTTGCCGGCTCCCGGTGCGGGCAGGGTGAAGTCGACGTCTCCGGACCAGCCGTTGTAACCGACGTACAACGCGGAGGCCGGGTCGGAGAACTCCGTGCCGTCGATGCGCCAGGCGAGGGCGTGGTTGTTCGCGTCGGACCAGTACGTGCCGTCCGGGGTGGTGCCGGCGGGGGTGAACCACTGGAGCCGGCCCATGCCGTTGCCGTTGGTGTCGGAGGCCGTGTAGAAGCCGGCCGGGCGCAGGGCCGGGTGGGCCTTGCGGAAGGCGATGAGCCGCTGGACGTAGGTGCGGAAGGTGCTCTGGTCGCCGCTCCAGCCGGTGGTGAGCCAGTTGGCGGAGGAGTCGAGGTTGTAGGGGTTGTTGTTGCACTTCAGGGAGCGCAGGTATTCGTCGCCGCCGGTCATCATCGGCGTTCCGGCGGACAGCATCAGGAACGCGAAACCGTTGCGGGCGGCCTTGCGCTGGTCGGTGGCGACACCGCCCTGGTCCCAGGAGAGGTTGTAGTCCGAGCCGCCGTCGGAGGGACCGTACGGCCAGGGCTGGTTGTTGTTCTTGGCGTTGCACCGGTAGAGGTCGGCGAGGGTGAACCCGTCGTGGGCGACCATGAAGTCGATGGAGTTGAAGGGGGCGCGGCCGCCGTCCTGGTAGAGGTCCGAGGATCCGCTGAAGCGGGTGGCGAGCTCGCCGGGGGTGACGTTCTCCACGCCCAGGGCGTTCTGGCTGCGGCGCAGCCCGTCGCGGAACTTGTCGTTCCATTCGGACCAGCCGGGCGGGAAGTTGCCCACCTGGTAGGTGCCGCTGCCCAGCGCCCAGGGCTCCGCGATCCAGTCGGTGCCCGTGCCACCGCCGGCCGGCCGGGCCGGCATCAGGGCCGTGATGCGGTTCAGGGCGGTGCCGGGGTCGGTGCGGCTGAACTGGAAGCAGCCGGCCTGACAGGTGTTGCCGAGGACCGGCGCGAGGTCGAAGCGGAAGCCGTCGACGCCGAGGGAGTCCTTCCAGTACGCCAGGGAGTCGGTGATCAGATTGCCGGTGACCGGGTTGTAGGTGTTGACGTTGCCGCCCACGCCGGTGTTGTCCCACGGGCTCTGCATGTCGGAGGTCAGCTCGTAGTAGGTGGGGTTGTCCAGGCCGCGCAGCGACAGGAGGCTGTAGGTGTTCTTGTCGCTCGTGTTCCAGGGGCCGCCCTCGCCGGTGTGGTTGTAGACGACGTCGGTGAAGACCTTGATGCCGGCGTCGTGGTAGGCCTTGACCATCGCCTTGAACTCGCGGGTGGGACCACCCGGGGTCTTGTCGGAGGAGTATCTGCGGTCGGGCGCGAAGTAGTCCAGGGTCGAGTAGCCCCAGTAGTCGTCCCCTGCGGTCGAGGCCGGGTCGACGTCGTCGGCGTCGTTCTGGGTCTCCTGGACCGGCAGGAACTCCACGGCCGTGATACCGAGCGCGGCCAGATCGGCCGCTTTGCGGGAGGCTCCCGCATAGGTGCCGCGCTCTGCGGCGGGCACGGAGGGGTCGTTCTCGGTGAGGCCACGGACGTGCACCTCGTAGATGACGTCGTCCTTGAGGGCGCGGGTGGGCTTGGTGCCGGTGCTCGTGGTGTCGTCGGGGAGCACGATGCCCTTGGGAGCGAGGGCGCCGTCGTCCGCCGTGCGGTACTGCGGGCCGGTCCCGTAGGCCGTGCTGTCGGCGCCGCCCGGCGTGACGGGGTCGTGGCTGAGTTCGCGGGCGTAGGGGTCGGTGAGGAGTTTGTTGGGGTCGAAGCGATTGCCCGCCGCGTCGACGTCGGCGAGGAATCCGGCGCTCGATCCCTTCGTCCAGGCCGGGTCGTAGGGCCAGTTGGGTCCCCAGGCGCGGTATCCGTAGTAGACCGCGCCTGTGAGCCCGTACTGGCCCTGGATGGTGGACACCGGCACACTGGCCGCCCAGACGTCCGTGGCGGAGTCCTTCGTCAGCGGGACGATCGCGGCCTCCTGGCTGCCCAGCGCGGTGCGGTACAGGTACAGGTCGATGCGGGTCGCCCGGGACGAGTGGACGCGGAAGTCGATCGTCGTGCCCGTGGCGTCGTAGTGCGCGCCAAGTGCCCCGCCCGTCGCCGCCGACGCGCGTGCCACGAAGGGCCCGGGGGCGATCGGGGCGCCGAGGCCGGTGGCCAGAACCAGCGCCGCGGCCGCGGTGGCGAGACGGCGTCGACTGCGCGGCGGGGCAGGGCGTATCGAGGTCATGGCGGCTCCCGGAGTGCAGGCGTGCGGAGAAGGCCTCGGCGCCGTCCGAAGCACCGATGGCTTGAAATGCCTTGCAGAACGGTGCCGCAAGATAGTGCAACTTCGTGAGGTCCACCAGGTTCCGGGAATGCCCGCTGCTTCATCGTGCGCCAGCCGGGCGCGAGCCACAGCCTCAGGCCCTCGCCGGGCAGGCCGCGGCGCACGCGCAGCGCGTAGGCCCGTCGCCGTGCGCGGGCAGCCGCTGCGGGAGCACGGCAACGAAGAGCCGCAGCCGGATGTGCACCGCGGCGACTCCCGGTCAGTAGCCGACCCGGAACGTCGCGTCCTGCCGGTCCGTGGTCGTGGAGATCGGGTCGATGCGCAGCACGTAGTTCGAGTGCCGTATGTAGCGGGTCGGGTTGTTGTAGGAACGGAACGACGCCCACTCCGCGTCCGCCAGGCCCGCTGTGCGGTAGAAGGTCGCGTCGGCGGCGAAGATCGACGTACCGTCGCTGACGTCCAGTTGCAGCTGGTAGTCGTAGTGGCGGAGGTAGCGGTTGGGGTGGTTGACCGACCGGAACGAGACGCCCGCGCTGTCCGCGAGGCCGGGGACGAGCGTCCACTGCGAGTCGGTGGGCGGGTCGACGGGGTACTCGTCGATACGGCCGACGAAATTGCTGTGGCGGACGTAACGGGCCGGACAATTGTAGGACTTGAGGCGGTTCCAGGCGGGCGCGCCCCACTTGGCGACGAGGTTGTCGTACTCGGTCCTGCTGATGGCTGTGATGCCGCAGTGCTTGGAGTTCAGCGGCTGGGTGTAGGTCTTCTGGTCGAGGGCGGTCCAGGTGCCCGTGGCGAGATCGTTGGTCTGCCAGGCGTAGAACACGCCGTTGGGCGTGTAGGTGTCGCCCCACAGGTACCAGGTGTTCGACGTCAGCGATCTGACGAGGGTCGGGGCCTCGGTGCCGCCGCGGGAGACGGCCGTGCTGAACTCCGTGAAGCTCCCGGGTTCGAGTGAGGTGGACCTCGCGCCGACGAGCGTCTGGTCCTTCTTGAAGTACAGGTAGCTGGCGCCGTTGACGCCGACGGCCATGTCACCGTCGATCACGTCATGGCCGGGGTTGAAGAAGACCTGGGGTGCGGAGGCGGTGACGAAGTCGGTCGTGTAGTTGACCATGATGACGTTGTGTCCGCTGTCGTTGACGGCGGAGTAGATGACCGCGTACTGGCCCCGGCCCGCGTCCCAGAAGGCCTCGGGTGCCCAGCAGTGGGTGTTCATGTCGTGCAGCTTCAGTCGGTGGTAGCCGGTGAAGGTGCGCAGGTCGGTGGAGTACCAGACGTGGATGTACTGGCTGACGTAGGTCCAGTCGGTGCCCTTGAGGTCCGTGGCCAGGACGACGAACGTGCCGTCCTGCTTGCGCAGGACGAACGGATCGCGCAGCCCGAGGTCGCCTTCGGTGGGCGTGACGACGGGGTTGTTCTGGTTCAGCGGTGTCCAGTTGAGCGAGTCGGTGCTGACGGCGAGGTGGAGGCCGTAGTCGGTCCCCTCGCCGAGGCTGGTCGACTCGGTGAAGTAGCACATCACGTACGCCGAGTCGGCCGCGTGAGCGGTGCCGGCGCCGAGGGTGAGCGCGCCGGTCACTGCCAAGGGAGTGGTGGCCGCCAGGCCGAGGAAGTGACGACGGGAGGTGGTCATGCGTGCTCCAAGGGGGAGTTGGGCCCTTCAGGACGGCAAGCATTGTTTGGTATATCGAACAAGGTTCGGGTAGTCGGTCAGACGGTAGGGCGTGGCCATGTTCGCGTCAATCTCCTCGCGCATCATTGATTCGAGGACGAACGGACTGGCCCACACCCTGGTCGTCGGTCTGTGCGGTCCGATGGTGGCTTGGTAATCGCTTGCAGGGGCTTTGCCCGAAGGCTCAGCATGACGATTCCCACTCGTGGTTCGTCGACAAGTCGCTTAGGCGCCCGGGCGCGTGAGGAGTGATCGCGAGCTGCGCGGAGTCGTGACGAGTGGATGCCGGTGTCCCGTGTCTTCCGAAGTCTTCCGAAAGGGCTGGATGTGCCAGAGCCGTTTGATGCCGTGACCCCTGCTGCTGCCGCGGGCGGGTCCGGGTGCCCGCCGGAGCTGCCCGCACCGCCGACGGTCGGCGTGGAGGAGGAGTTCGTCCTGGCCGACCGGGGCACCAGGTCGGCCGTCTGCAGGTCGCATTCCGTCGTGTGTGCCGCTCGCGATCACCTCGGCGGGCCGCATGTCGTACCCGAGCTGTCGCAGTCCCAGGTGGAGACGGTCAGCGGGGTGTGTCGTACGGGCGTCGAACTGGAGGCGGAGATCGTCCGGTTACGCGCGGGTGCGGCTGCCGCGGCGGCCGAGCACGACTGCCTGCTGGTGCCCAGCGGCGTGGCGGTCCTGGGCCGTTCCGGGCCGCCGCCCGTCCTGGACCAGGCGCGGTACCAGGCCCTCGCGCGCCGCTTCGGGCCAGTGATCCACGGGCAGGGCGTGAACGCCTGTCACGTGCACGTGGGCGTGGCCGAACGGGAGGAAGCGGTACATGCGGTCAATCACCTGCGGGGCTGGATGCCTCTGCTGTTGGCCCTGACTGCCAACTCCCCCTACTGCGACGGGAGGGACACCGGATACGCGAGCTGGCGCTCGATGGTGTGGAGCCGATGGCCCTCGGCAGGACCCCCTCCCCACCTGCGCGGCGCGGCCCACTACGAACAGGTGGTCGGCCAACTCGTGGGCAGCGGGGCGGCGCTGGATCCGGCCATGGTCTACTGGCACGTCCGGCCCTCGGCGCATCTTCCCACCATCGAGGTACGCATCGCGGACGTGCTGCCCGACGCCGGGGCCACCACCGCGTACGCACTGCTCGTCCGCGCCCTCGTCGGGCATGCGGTGGAGGTGGTACGCGCCGGGGAACTCGCCCCCGAGGCCCCCGATCTGCTGCTGAGGGCCGCGTACTGGCAAGCCGCCCGGCACGGGCCGAGCGGGACCCTCCCCGGGACCCACATCCACGACTGCGCTCCCATGACCGTCGGCCGGCTGATCGAGGAGCTCTGGAAACGGGTCGAGCCCCACCTCGGCCGGTACGGCGACGATCGGCGCGTCGGCGACTGGCTGGCGGATGTCCGGCTGAACGGGTCCGGCTCGGCGCGACAGAGGCGTGTGGCGGAACGGCACGAGGACGGCCTACGGGCTGTGGTGGACGACCTGGCCGTCGAGGTTCCGTGAATCCGAGCCGGTCGTCATGGGCCGACCTCAGGGAACCTGGCGCGTCAAGCGGCTGGGGAGGATGTGGCTGGTGTTGGCTTTGTTGCGCAAGCCGCAGGAGTGGGCGCGGTTCGTGGACGTGCGGACCGAACTCGGCTTCATCCGTCGACATCGATGGACGCCCTTGGGCTTACGGTGGTCGTGAGGGCTCTGTTCGGAAAACGAGCGCAGCCCGGAGGACTCGGCTTCGCCGACCGTGCCGCTCCTGCTCGTGCGGGAGGTGCCATGAAAGTCGAAATGATCCAAAGGGCCGCCGACGTTCTCTTCGACGTACCGGACGAGATGCACGAAGAGATCATCATGCTCATCAGCGCGGTCACCGGCGACGCCGAGACACGGGCGCCGGACCTTGCAGCCGCGTTCGGGGAGTGGTGCTGGCTCGTGTACACGATCCGCGACGACGTGGTCGAGGTGCTGGACGTCGGCTGTGCTCGCTGACGCCGGGACCTGGTGCCGCACTCCGTGGAACCGGGAGCACGGCGTGCGAACCCTGCCCCTCATCGAGCAGGCACCGCTGGACCGGATGACGGAAGCGCATCGCTGACGTCTGCGCGGGCCGGACGGGCAGTGCTTCTCGTCGTGACCCGATCGGCGCGGGGCGTGACCGATGCCCAGGGCGCGGAAGTGCACCAGGACCGCGCACGAAGCTGCCCATGGCACGGAAGGCACGACGGATGAATCGCCGAAGACGGGCCATGCCGCCCGGCGTGACCGGCCGCAGGCGCGCCCGTCACCGGACTCCGCGGGCCGGCCCGTCCCGGCCGCCGCGTGTCCGGGCTGGCGCCGGAGCCGCCGTGATCAGCGCTGGTACGGCCCGACGGTGGTGCCGCCGGCCGGCCGCTCCCGTTCGCGGCCGGCGTGGGCTTCGTCGGCGGTGGCCCGGTCCGGGAGCGGGACCGGGCCGGGGAGGGCGTAGAGCCCCGCCGCCAGAAGCCGTTGCGCTATGCCTGGCTGCCCCCGCGTCGTCCTCACCTCCACCGACCTGACACCGGCGATGGACGCCTTCCTGCGCGCGTACGGCGCCGTCGTGCTGCCCGTGCCGGAGGAGGCACGCTGGCCGCTCACCCGACGGATCGCCGAGCACTTCGGGCTGCAGCCCGTCAGCAACCAGACCCGCACCCATACCGGCCACGCCTTCGGGCCCGAGGGCTACAAGACGGTCGCGTACGAGATCCACGCCGATCTCGGTGTCCCCGCGGCCGTCTTCGTCCCGACCGGCTACGGCGAGCTGCTCTTCGGCATCGGGAAGGGCTTCGCCGAGCTGCGCCGCCTCGGGGTCACGGACCGGGTCCCCCGGCTGATCGCCTGCGAACCCGCCGTCGGCGGACCGCTGGCCGCCGCCCTGCGCCAGGGGCTGCCGGCAGCGCATGTGGATGTCGGTGCGACCGACGCGTACGGCATCGACTGCCCGGTGAACAGCTACCGCGGAGTACTCGCGGTGCGCGGTAGCGGGGGCCGCGCTGTCCTGCTCACGGACGAGCAACTACGCGCCGCGCAAACCGAGTTGGCCCGAGCCGGCCTGTGGGCGGAGCTTTCGGCGGCGGCCGGCCTGGCAGGGCTGCGGGTCTGCGCCGACGAGGACTTCGACGGCCCGGTGGTCTGCGTGTCCACCTCCAGCGGGTTCAAGGACCGGGGTGTCGGTCGGCACCGCAGCGAGCCCGTGGCACCCGAGTGGAATGCCGTGCGGGCCCGGCTGCGGGCGGCCGGGCTCGGTGAGTGAGCGTACGGTGAGCGGCCACGGCACGGAAAACCCTTGAGCGGTTCAGTGATGGTGGTGTTCACCCTGCCCATGTGCGTGGTCGTGGTCGTGGCCGTGTTCGCCCGGGTCCGGTGAGCCGCCCATCGTGCGCAGCATCGCCGGACCGCCGGTGCGCAGAAAACGGACCAGGAGGGCGGTGGCCAGCAGCAGGAAGGCGATGTTGAGCCAGGTCGTGTAGTTCCAGCTGACGCCTTCCTCGGGGATCCTCGCGTCGGCCTGGTCGGGAATGAGGCCCAGACCCCCGAAGGTGAACTCCACGACATAGCCGGCCACCGCCATCGCGGCGAAGAACGTGCCCAGCAGGAAGGCGGCCATCCGGGCGCCGTAGTACTTCCGGTAGATGTTGAGGATCGGCAGGATCAGCAGGTCGGCGTAGATGAAGGCGATGACACCGCCGAAACTGATGCCGCCCTTCCACAGCACCACGGCCAGCGGCACGTTGCCGATGGAGCATACGAAGGTGGCGATGGCCACCACCGGCCCGATCAGCGGCCCGATCAGCTTGGCCGCGAGCGGATGGTCGGCCAGGAAGAAGCCGCGCCAGAAGTCGTCCGGCACCCACGCGGCGATCGCCCCGGCGATCAGGAGTCCCGCCACCAGGTCACGCAGGATCGCCGCCCACTCCATGACGAAGATGTGCGAGACGGAGGTGAGGCCGTCGCGGGAGAGCAGCCGACGGAGGAAGCCGCCCTCGCCGCCCACGGACATGTCCATCGCCGCGTGCCCTTCCATCGACCCGGTCAGCCCGCGCTCGGCCTGCTCCCGCGCCTGCCGCAGCAGCCGCTCACGCAGGAGGAGCCGGAACAGCACCGCGAGTACGACGATCATGATCGGACCGCCGACGAACTCCGCGGCGGTGAACTGCCACCCCATCAACAGTGCCAGGATCACGCCCAGTTCGACCACGAGGTTGGTCGAGGCGATCTCGAAGCCCATCGCCGCCGTGAAGTCCGCGCCCTTGCGGAACAGTGAGCGGGCGAGCGCGACGGCGGCGTACGAACAGGACGACGAGGCCGCGCCGAGTCCCGCGGACAGGGCGAGCGTACGGGGCCGGTCGTCGCCCAGCAGTCGTACGACGGTGGTCCGGCGCACCACCGCCTGGACGACGGCGGACAACGTGAAGCCGAGGATCAACGCCCAGGTGATCTCCCAGGTCATGGACCCGGCGATGGACAGAGCGTGTCCGATCGCATGCATGATGCACACCCTTCGCCGTCAACTGCCGCCAGCAGGCCTGATCATATACCCCATGGGGGTATTTCATCGACCCGCCGCAGTGTGCGCCTGAAGGCTCGACACGCCCTCACCGGAGGAGGGGTGTTGTGAGCGAGGACGCCGTCGGGTACGAAACCACCCACGCCGAGGTGCTGCAGGAGAGGGAAGTCATCAGGAGGAGGCCTGGGATGTACGTCGGCTCGACAGGCGGACACGGCCCGCACCAGCTCCCGTTCGAGGCCGTCGACCGGGCGGTGAACGAGGCCCTGGCCGGCCGCGCCGCCACCATCGACGTCTCCCTCACGCCGGACGGCGGCCTGCGTGTCGCCCACGACGGCCCGGGCTTTCCTGGTCGAGGCCGACGGCGACACCGACACCGACAGTCCCGGCGTCGGAGGCCCTGCTGACCCGCAGGTGCGCCGGGGCTCAGCCAGGCGGCCGCCGTGCCGTGGGCGTGGCACGTGGCTGGAACGACACCCCGAGCAGGCCAGGGCCGTCGTCGGCGGCATCCTCCGGGACGCAGGTCGGCGGGGGAGCGGGGGATGCGGGTTCAGCGGGGAGGGAGCCGGTCCTGCGTCAGCCGATGAGTGAGCGGAACTGCTCGACCGTACGGCGTCGCATGGTGAGGAAGGCCAGCCAGGAGCCGTCGGCGTAGTGCAGCCGGAAGCGGGCCATCAGCTGCGTCCGGGGCCGGCGTTCGACCCGGGTCACCCACGCCCGTGGCACCTCCCACACCGGGGTCCCGTCCAGCGGCTGGACCAGTCCGACGCGCTGGTCGGTCACGCGCAACAGCAACGCTCCGGAGGTGGGCGGCATCCCTGCGGCGATGCTGCCCGCCCCACCGGACTCTGCGCCCACGGAGTTGACCACGTGGTTCGCGAGGGATGCCCCGATACCGATGCCCTTGGCGCTCTTGGCGGGGACCACGGTGGCGTACGCCAAGAGGCTTTCGCCGGGGGTCAGTTGACTGTGGGCGGAACGCTCACGGAGGGCGGACATGCTCATGATCATAGGCGACTGAGGCGGAGCACGTGTCAAAGGGTGCCGTGCTCGGGCCGCCCCGGGCGCCAACGGGACGGCCGAGGCCAGAAGTCGGCGGCGAGGAAAGCGAAGAGGCTGGATTCATGGCCTCGCCACGGCCAACGTCAACAGTCAGGCGGGGATCAGGCCGCGCGAATTGCGACGGTGACGATCTGTGACCCGGGGTGCAGCCCCTCGGGCCGTTCCAGGCCGATATGGGTGACGAGACCCGCCGACACCGTTTTCCCCTCCCGCAGGGCGACGACGATCCCGCCGCAGGCCATGAGGTCGGTCAGGTAGCGGACCGTGAGCTGCTCGCGCACCGACGATGCCGCGCTCGCGCCACCTCCGCCTTCCATCCCGCTCTTCGACATCGAGCGGAGGTATTGCCCTGGGACCAGTGGGGCCGCGTGACCGAGGCCCGTGCGGGCAAGACGGGACCGGAGTACGACGGGCTGATCGACGTGGTTGCAGAGGCCTGCGCCAGGCACGGCCCGCGGGCCCTGCCCCGGCTGTTCGCCCGCCAGCCCTGGCCGTTCCCCAGCACGCGCTCGGGTGAGCCGGGCCGGGAACGCTCCCCGGCCCGGCTTGTCCACGGCAGCCTGTTCACCTTTGGGCCGGGTCTCCGGCGACACGGGCGAGGCAGTACGGTCTCGCCCCCCTTTTCGGGTGGTTGTGCTCTGGTGACCCGGCGTCAGGCCGCAGGATGCGGAAGGCTGATGGAACGACTCTCCTCCACCACGTGGTAACCGGCGCTCGTATACAGGTTCATGGCCACCTCGTTGCCGCCCCACACGGTGAACATCAGCGCCGTGTCGCCGGCCTCGAGCGTCGCCTGTTCGCCGGCCGCCATCGCGGCCCGTCCGTACCCTTTGCCGCGGTGCTGCTCCTTGATGTGCAGCGAGTAGCCATAGGTGACCCCAGGGAGGTACCCGTGCTTCAGCCAGCCGGTGCCGATCTGCTCGCCCCGCGCCTCGAGCACCAGGAAGGTGTTGTCGGGCGTCGCCAGGCCCTGGGGGATCAGGTCGGCGAAGTCGCGGTCGGACTTGCGTTCGGCCTCCTCGGGAGTCAGCGATCCCGAGCGGACGATGTCGTCGACGTAGGCGGCCTTCTCCAGGCCGAGCCAGTGGGGGTATTCGGCCGGCGTCATCGGCCGTGCGGTGACACCGGCGAGTGGTGTCGGCGGGGAATCGATGCGCCGCGTCCTGAGTTGGCCGCGGACGCCGTAACCGTCGAACAGCTCGCCGGCGGGCTCGGTGAGCCGTATGTTCAGGCGGCGTGCGCCGCGCTCGGCACACCACTGCTGGGCCCAGTCCCTGGCGGCCTGCTCGTGGCCGCGGCCGGCGTGGGGCGCGTCGATGCGGAGGTCGCCGATACGGCCCGCGAGGGCACCGTGGTTTTCGGCAACGACCACGGCGACGTATCCCACTCTCATCCCGGCGTCCGTGATCTCGGCCACGGACCAGTCGCCGACGTCGGCCCGTACATCCTCGAGCATGCGCTCCGCGGCCGCCTCACTGAGCCCGGCCGCGGTGTACGAGGCGAGCAGCCGCCGCTCGAAGCCCTTCTGCCAATGCGTTGTGTCACCAACCATGCTGAGTTCTGTCACCTGAACACAGTAGCCAGACGGGGGGGCGAAGCCGCTGCCGTTGTCGGGGAGGCGGGTCTTGCAGGAGCCGCATTTGTAGCGACAGAACGGCTGGTGCTGGTGCTGGTGCTGGTGCAAGTGCGGGTTGAGGTGAGGGGAACCGGCGGTAGGTGGACAGCCTCCCAAGGTGCGCGCCGCGCCTTCCGCCGCCAACTCCGGGCCTCCGCCGAAACAGGCTACGAGGCGCGCACCCCACGGCTCTCGGAGGTACTCGCCAGGCGCCCTCCTGGAAGCCTTTGTTCACGAAATCTGTGTGAGTGAACAGGTCTGGTTCGGCGCCGGCGCACACACCGACGCCGATATGGCGATCACAGGTGATGTGCCTTCAGGGGCGGACCCAGCGAGCGGCGCGCCGAAGGCTTTCCCGGGCAGAGGCGGGGCCGGGGAGCACCGGCTTCGCGGCCCCGCCAGGATGCCACCGACCTCGATGTTCTCCGTGATGTCGACCGTGGCGCTGCGGTGGATCGCCCGGCATGGGCGAGATGGCTGAAGCCGTGCGGGCAGTTGATTGGGATGAGCCGGGCGGGAAACGGTGTCGGGAGGGTCTGACCCCGACTCACACTGCCGACGGGACGGATATCAGGTGATGGCCACGACGGCGGGCACGGCCCGCGTGCTTCCGGGGGCGCCGAACAGCTTGCGGCTGCCCGGGATTGTGCTCGGGATCGGCCTCGGCGGGTTTGTCGACGGCATTCTGCTGCACCAGCTCCTGCAGTGGCACCACATGCTCACCAGCACCAACCACGACCACATCGGGGTGAAGTACTACGACCCCCATACGGTGTCGGGGCTGGAGATGAACACCCTATGGGACGGCATCTTCCACGCGGTGTGCTGGATCGCCGTACTGGTGGGCCTGGCCATCCTGTACGCGCGGGTCACGCACAACCGGCGAGCGGTGTGGGCCTCGCGGGTGCTGTGGGGCTGGATCCTGGCCGGCTGGGGCTTGTTCAACCTGGTCGAGGGCATCGTGGACCACCAGATCCTCGGTATCCACCACGTCCACGGTGGCCCTCACCAGGCTTGGTGGGACGCCGGTTTCCTCCTCCTGGGCGGCCTGTTCGTGATCACCGGGTATCTGCTGCAGCGTAGTGGCCGGCCCTTCGACCCCGAGGCCGCCCGTGGCGGCGAGCGGGCCGGAGGCCACGCCTGATGGGCACCATGCACCAGGGGAAGGGCGGTGGCGGCCTGCCGGGAGCGGTACTGGTGGGGTTGCTCCTGCTCGGCGCTGCCGGTGGCTACCTGCTCGCCGCGCGACGGGCCCGAAGCCGCAATTCTGTACAGGGATGGAGCGCCTGGCGATCGGCGTCCTTCCTCGCCGGGCTGGCGCTGCTCGCCGTCGCGCTGCTGCCGCCGCTGGCACCCGCCGCGCACTTCGACTTCCGCGGGCACATGGCCCAGCACATGCTCATCGGCATGTACGCGCCCCTGGCGCTCGTACTGGCCGCGCCGGTCACGCTCCTCCTGCGCACGTTGCCTCACGACCAAGCCCGCAGGGTGGCCGTATTCCTGCACAGCCCACCGGCCCGGCTGCTGGTGCATCCCGCGGCAGCGCTCACGCTGAGCACCGCAACCCTGGCAGTGCTGTACTTCACCCCGTTGTTCAACGCCGCCATGGCGCACCCGGCGGGGCACTGGCTCCTGCACGCCCACTTCCTCGTGTCGGGCTGCCTGTTCGCCCACGTCATCGCCGGTCCCGACCCCGCGCCCACCCGGCCCGGTGTGCGGGGCCGCCTGGTGTACCTGGGCATCGCCATCGCCGTACACGCCCTGATCGCGCAGGCCATGTACGGCGGATTCTTCATCGACGTCCATGCGCCCATCGGCCAGGTCCAGCAAGGCGCGGAGATCATGTACTACGGCGGGGACATCGCCGAACTCCTGCTGGCCGGCGCGCTGGTGGCAACCTGGCGGCCCGAGCGCCGCACCACGACGGCCAGTTGGCGCGGCCGGCCAGGCGTCGGTGCGCCGACGCCGCGCTGAACCGACTCCGCGCCTCGCCCAGCGGAAGCGCTCGGGCCGGGCGGATCCGCCAAGTGCACCACCACAGGAACCGCTCACGGGGTCGGCAATGTTCCTCCCTGCGGGTCATGTCACACACGGTGTCCGAGACGGAGGAAGCCGGTACGTGCTGAACGGCCTTGCCCAGGTAGCCCCCAGGGCGACTGTTCAAGAGCGGCGGCACTTGTTCCATCGCCGGCGGCGCGTGTACGCCCCCCGAGACCCACGGAGTGGTCGCCGGCCCGGTCTCCTGCCGTATCCGCTGGAGACACAGTCGGCCAGGATGACGTACCGCGCACCAACCCGGACGCCGTACCTCATTCAGCTGCGGCGGCCTCCTCGGGCGCCTCGACTCCGGCTCGCTGCGGGCATGCCCCCTACCGTGCGGGCTCGGCTGGAAGGCGGCGCCGCAGATTGGGACGCTCAGTGTGGTGCGCTTGCCGTGGTCCTTGATCAACTCGCCCGTGCAGACACGAAGCCGCTCCGCCCGCCGGGCCGGGCGTGCCGGGGCAGCGGGCGTCTCGGCCGGGCAGACGGCTACTCGCCGTCTGCGCCCAGGGGTTACTCAGACGCGAGCAGGGGGTTTGCCCCCGGCCTCCAGATGGAGGGATCAACGCCTACCAATAGTGCCGCCGACCGGCGACCGCGTGCCCCATAGAGCCCAGGATCCACAGCACCGCGCCTACGACCAAGAGGATGATCCCGATGGTCCACAGGATGGATACCCCTGTGACGAAACCGATGATGAGCAGGATGACACCGAGGGCGATCATGACAGGCCTCCTGGTGATGAATCGTTCCGGCCATCCGAGTGCCCCGAACTGGGACGTGATACGCCATGAGGCCCATGCCGTCCTTGTTCCGTGCGAGCGGGCCGTGCGGCAGGGCGGCAGTGCGGCAGGGCGGCAGGGTCGGAAGGGACGGACGGGAAAGGCCAGATCCGCTACCCGGAGTCATCGCGACTCGCCGGAAAGTGAGAAGGCGGACCGGGGGACGGGTCCGGCAGTGTGTCAGGAGTTTTCGCGGAGCACCGTCATCGAGCCGCCGCTGCGACGCTTTCGGGCCCGGTTCGGCCCGGCGAAATCCGCTTGCGCCGCTCGGGTAACATGATCGAACTCACCACGAGCTCCCTGATGGCTTGTCCTTCACGGGGGGGGGCATGCATGCCGTCCGGCATGAAGGACGACCAATTGATTAACAAATTAACAACTGACAAATTGGCCAAATAATTGATACCTATCGCGTCGCGGGTGTTTTCGCGAATTAAATCCAGATTTGAGTTCGCCGCGTGCCGCCGGCCGCAGGTGATGCTGTGGGCAACGGCGGGTGTGGTGGTCCTCGGCTTCCTTGTCGCACTGGAGGTCGGTGCGCGCTGCTACGGCCTGTCGGGGCCGATCGCCAATCAAGTGCGAGAGGTGATATTCCCGCCCAAATCCGGTTTTCTTTTGTACGCCAGCATGGCGTTGATGATGGTTGTGCTCACCTGGCGGCAACGGCTCATCGCGGCTGGTGCGGCGATCGGCATCGACGTTGCTTTTTTCCTGGGGAGGTGGGTGCTCGGCGTCAAGGTCACCGACGGTCACCCCTTCGGTAATGGCGCGTTGTGGGTGATTTTGGGCTATGCCGTCATCGCTGTCACACGCCGAAAGGGCCGGGAACGTGTCCTGCTGCTGAAGGGCGTCGGGCTGGGCCTGCTGCTGGTGACCGGCCGCAAGGCCGGTGACACCTGGCTACTGATCACGTCGAAGACCCGTCCGGCCGTGTTCGACCAGTACGTGGCAACTGCCGATCACGCACTGGGCAACCCGTCATGGCTGGCAGGGCAGATGGTCAGGGCCACCGGTCCGATCGGCTCTCATATTCTCGACTACGTCTACATTCAGCTTGCTGTGGCCGCAGTCGTCGTCGCGGCGTACCAGCTGCGTAACGTGGCGATCGAGCGCCGATTTCCGAGCCACCATCTGGTGCGCACCTTTCTCGTCATCGGCCTGCTCGGGCCGGCAATCTACATGATCTTCCCGGTGGTCGGGCCGGTCTTCGCCTACAGCGCCGACGGCGGGCACTGGGCGGTGGCCAACCTGTGGCCCGACACGCCTCCGCCGATCAATACCCCGCACCAGATTCCGTTCGACGAGATCACCCCGCGCAACTGCATGCCCAGCCTGCATACGGCGTGGGCCACGGCCATTTTCGTCCACTCCCGCAAGGGACCACGGATTCTGCGGTTCGCAGGCGCGTTCTGGCTGGTTGCCACGCTCGGCGCAACGCTGGGGTTCGGCTACCACTACGGCGTGGATCTCGTCGCCGGCGTGGTGTTTGCGCTCACGATCGAGGCAGCTCTGCGCTCGCTCGCACGTGGCTGGGACCGGTCGGGAATCCAGTTGGTCGCGCATGGCGCCACGGTCTTCGTCGCGCTCTTGCTGACCTATCGGTATCTGCCGATGCAGATGGCCCAACACCCATGGCTGTTCGGACCACTTCTCATCCTGGCGATGGCCTCGGTGGTCCACGGCTACGTACGGACCACCAAACTGTGGGACCCGGCGACTGCACCGGTACGGCAACCGGAACCGCAACCGGAACCCGTTTGAGTCATGTGGCACCAGGAGGAGCGCGAGTCCCCGGGCCATGCCCGCGGCACCACGCCCGGGCTCACCCACAAGGGGATCGACTCCTCCTCCGCCTGAGCCGCCACCGCCGGCCGGTGGAGCGGACCGTGCCCTGGCCGGCGGACTGCGCGTGCATCGCCGCTGCGAGCGCAGGCCCGAGCACTGCCGCGCTTTCGTCGGCATACGGCTGTCAGGCCCGTCCCGAGCCACCGTCCGTCGATCCGGCCAGGGTGCTGGAAGACGCGCCGCGGTTCAGCGCGGAATCACCCAGCCCGGAACCCAGGTCCCGGCGGCGTCGTGGTCGGCCGCCGTGGCGGCGAGGTGGGCGCGGAGGGTGGCCAGTGCCGGGTGGGGATTGTCGCGGTGCCAGAGCAGCGAGTGCGGGTAGACGGGCGTCGGGTCGGTCACCGGGATACGGCGCAGGCCGTGGCCGGCGGGCCAGATGAGGCGGGTGTGCTCGCCCATGAAGGTGGCCAGGGCCGGGGTGTCGGCGACGGTGTCGAGGAGGGCGTCGGAGCCGAAGTTCGGGCCGGTCGCCTCGATGGTGAGGCCGAACTCGGCGACCAGGTCGTCGTAGTAGGCGGCCCACTCGGTGCCGGGGACGATGCCGGGCATCCAGATCCGGTGCCCGGTGAGCTGAGCGAGGGTCACCGACCGGGCGCCCGCCAGGGCGTGGGCGGGGCCGGTGAGGAGCTGGAGCGGCTCGTCGAGGACCCGGACGGAGGCGATGTCCTCGGGAAGGGGCCGTCCGGGCGCGCCGACGGCGCGGAAGGATGCGTCGATCGTGCCGGAGCGGATGGCGGTGACCGCCGTCTCGATGTCGAACAGCATCATCACGTCGAGGTCGATCTCGGGGTGCGCGTGGTGGAAGCCGCGCATCAGGCCCGACTGCGCGCTGCGCGAGGCGATCACGTCGACGCGCAGCGGACGGCGGCCGGTGCGCACGGACGCGACCGCGCGTTCGGCGACGCGCAGCAGCTCGCGCGCGTGGGGCAGAAACGCCTGCCCGTCGATGGTCAGCTCGGCGCCGCGCGCGGTGCGGGTGAACAGCCGCACGCCGAGGTTGCGCTCCAGCCCGGCGATGCGCTTGGAGACGGCCTGCTGGGTGACCGCCAGCTCGGCGGCGGCCTCCTGGAACTGCCCCGCTTCTGCGACGGCGACGAAGGTCCGGACGGTCTCGAGGTCCATGTGGCCACCCTATGGGCACAACCTTTGGTTGTGGATGGCGGACCCTGCGGTTGTTTGATCCCTGCCTGTGGTGCTCGCTTTGATGTTTCCCAACGCGGATCGGTGGTGCGGGTGAGTGGGCGAGGGACATGGGCATGAGGAGCGGGCACCGGCTGGGACATCTGCTGGAACATCGGCTGGGGCGGCGGTTCGGGTGGCTCTGGGGAGCGTACGGGACCAGCGCGCTCGGCACGTGGCTCGCCTTCGGCGCGTTCCCGTTGATCGCCGTCCGGGTGCTGCACGCCGGGCCGGCCGAGGTCGCCGCGCTCTCCTCCGTGGGGGCTGCGGTGGGCGCCGCCGTGGCGGTGCCGCTCGGCCCGTGGGTGGAGTTCCGCCGCAAGCGGCCGGTGCTGATCGCGATGGACCTGGTGCGGTTCGCGGCGCTGCTGACGGTCCCCGCCGCGTTCGCGCTCGGCGTGCTCACCTTCCTTCAGCTCCTGCTGGTCTCGGTCGTCGTCGCGGCGGCCGACATCACCTTCCGCGCCGCTTCCGGCGCGTACCTGAAGACGCTGCTGCCGGCCGAGCACCTCCTCGTCGCCAACGCCCGGTTCGAGTCCACGTCCTGGACGACCACGATCATCGGACCGCCGCTGGGCGGTGCGGCGACCGGGCTCCTCGGTCCGGTGGCGACGGTGGTGGCCGACGCGGTCAGCTACCTGCTCTCGGCCCTGGGCATCCGCGCGACGGGCGGGCACGAGCCGAGGCCGGAGCGCCGGGAGACCGTGCGCATGCGGGCCGGGGACCTGCTCGACGGCTGGCGGTACATCCTCGCCGACGCCACGCTGCGTCCGCTGTTCTTCAACACCGCCTTGTTCAACGGCCTGGTGATGGCCGCCCAGCCGCTGCTGGCCGTCCTGATGCTCGGCCGGCTCGGATTCGCACCGTGGCAGTACGGCCTCGCCTTCGCCGCGCCCTCGATCGGCGGGCTGCTCGGTTCACGGCTGGCCCGACCGCTCGTCACCCGGTTCGGGCAGCACAGGGTCCTGGTGGTGACCGGGACGCTACGCGCGCTCTGGCCCGTCGGCCTGGCCTTCCTGGGGCCGGGTACCGGAGGGCTGCTGCTGGTGATGGGCGTCGAGCTCGGGCTCATCTCCTGCTGCGGGGTCTTCAACCCCGTCTACGCCACCTACCGCCTCGAGCGCACCGCGACCGACCGGGTCACCCGCACGCTGTCCGCCTGGGCGGTGACGACGAAGGCCTCGACCGCGCTCCTGACGGCCGTCTGGGGCGTGCTGGGCAGCCTGCTCGGCCCGCGTACGGCCATCGGCCTGGCCGGCGTGCTCCTGCTGGCGACCCCGCTGCTGCTTCCCCGTCGCGCGTCAGCGCATTTCTCCGAACCGGAACCGGAACCGGAGCCGGAACCGACACCGAGCCACACCTGACGGGCGGCCGTCGCGGCGACCGCGGAGGCCGCGGCGACCGCGGAGGCCGTTGCGGTCTGGGCCCGGCAGGGGGGGAGTACGGGCCCGGAGCCTTCTGGGCGAGCTCTGCCTCGTCGTCGGCCCGCCCGGGCCGATGCCGCGCACCTCGTCCGTCGGCCCGCCGCCGGTCGGTGTCGGCGTGTCCGGTGCTTTCCGGAACTCTGGCGCTGATCTCCGCCATGAGCTGCCGTACGACGTGCTCGGCTAGTCGGCGGTGACCCCGTGTCCGTCGATCACCCGCACCGCCGCCCAGGCCGGCCTCCTCGCAGCTGACAGGCGCAGTCCCCCGCCGCGCGTAGCATGGCGCGCGTGGAGTTGCGTCAGCTGCGGTACTTCGTCGCGGTCGCCGAGGAGCTGAACTTCGGCCGGGCCGCCGAGCGGCTGCTCATCGCGGGTCCTTCGCTGTCCCAGCAGATCAAGGCACTCGAACGGGATCTGGGGGTGCGGCTGTTCGACCGGGACCGCCGCTCGGTCTCCCTCACCTCGGCCGGCGCCGCGCTCCTGCCGCACACCCGCGCCCTGCTGGAACGGGCCGACGACCTCAAGCGCCGGGCCGGCCGGCTGTCGGGTTCACAAACGGTGCGCATTGGTTACGTCAACTGGCTGCCGCCGGACCTGGCTTCGCGTACCACCACGGTGGCCCGGGTGCTCGTCGACGCCTGGGTCGCCCCCTCCCATACCCAGGCCGCCCGGGTCGCCGACGGCAGCCTGGACCTCGCTGTCTGCTGGGTGTGTACCGAGGACCTCGAACGGCTCGGACTGCGGGCCGCGCTGCTCGGTGCCGACCGGCTCTACGCCGTCGCGAAGGGCACCGACACGAGCGATCTGCCGGCCAAGGAGATCGACGTCCTCATCGACGAGGACATCACCTCATGGGCTTCGTGGAACGTGTACGCGGAAGAGCTGGCGCAGTTCACCGGGGCCCGCCTGGTGCGCATCTCCGACGGCGCCGTCACCGGCCCCGCCTATTTCGACCACGTGCGCCGATGCACCCGACCCGTCCTGAACTCGCCCAAAGGACAGGTCGACGCGCTCCCGCCCGACCTGGTGCGCCGTGCGGTCGTAGCGCCGAAGGTGTACTGGACCTGGTCCTTGGTCTGGCGCGCGAGTGAGGACCGGCCCGCGGTCCTGGCCACCATCGACGCCCTGCGCGACGGCGTCGGAGACCTCGGGATCCATGCCCCGGACGCCTGGCTGCCGGCCCACGACCCCTACGCGCTCCCCAGCTGACCTGCACTGCGAGCCTGATCCTCGCAGGCGGTAGGAAACGAGTCCCGCCGAACACCCTCCGGCCTTTGACGCCGTCAGCGTGCCCGACCTACTTTCTCTAAATAGTCGACCGGTCGGCTATAGCGGGTCGGTCATCCAGGAAAGGTCACCATGAGCACACAGAACCAGAAGGTCGCGATCATCACGGGCGCGTCGCAGGGCATCGGTGCCGCCCTCGTCGAGGGCTACCGCAAGCTCGGGTACGCCGTCGTCGCCACCTCGCGCACCATCGTCCCCGTCCCCGACGCCGACGTCCTGACCGTCCAGGGCGACATCGCCGACCCGGCGACCGCCGAGCGGGTCGTCTCCGCCGCCCTCGAGCGGTTCGGCCGTATCGACACCGTGGTCAACAACGCGGGCATCTTCATCGCGAAGCCCTTCACCGACTACACGGCCGAGGACTACGCGGCCGTGACCGGTATCAACGTCACCGGCTTCTTCCACCTCACGCAGCAGGCCCTCCCGTACCTGCTCGCCCGGGGCGGCGGACACATCGTCAGCGTCACCACCAGCCTGGTCGACAACGCGGACTCACGCGTTCCCTCCGTCCTGGCCTCGCTGACCAAGGGCGGCCTGCAGTCCGCGACCAAGTCCCTGGCCGTCGAGTACGCCACCCGCAACATCCGCGTCAACGCCGTCTCACCCGGCACCATCAAGACCCCCATGCACCCCGAGGAGACCCACGAGTTCCTCGCCGCCCTGCACCCGGTGGGCCGGATGGGCGAAGCGAGTGACATCGTCGATGCGGTGCTCTTCCTGGAGACGGCACCGTTCGTCACCGGTGAAATCCTGCACGTCGACGGCGGTATGAGCGCCGGACACTGACAGAGCGTCAGATTATCGACGAAGGAGCGGACATGACCACCACACCCGACGACGCAGCGGTCCTCGGCGGAGTTCTCGACCGGTGGAAGGCGGCGGTCGACGCACACCAACCCGACCGCGTCGCCTCCCTCTTCACGGAGGACGCCATCTTTCAGGGGCTGCACCCCTACGGGGTCGGACGACGGAAGATCGCCGAGTACTACGACTCCCAGCCCCTCGGCATGAAGGCGGCATACCGCATCCTCCAGACCAGACGGCCCGCCGACGGCGTCGTCCTTGGTTATCTGGACGTGGAGTTCTCGTTCACGGACCGGCCCCCGCTGGAGGTGAAGCTGTCGGTCCTGGTGACCCGGGCGGCGGAAGGCTGGTACGTCAGCCACTACCAGGTCTCCCGCCTGTGAGGGCGGTTCCTTTGAAAGGACCGGATCATTGAGACGCGGCCCGCACTGCCTCGCGTGATCGTTCCTGCTCGGCAACGGCAGTTGGCGTTGCGACGGCTTGAGACGCTTCGCGTGACTGGAGCGGCAAGCCAGTCTTCTTACGATGTCAGAGTGCCTGGTGTCGTAGCCGGGCCGGTGGTCGCGACCGAGAGCTGCGGCAGACATCGCCGGCACGGCCGACCAACTGCCTCGGCCGACCAAGTGCCTGATCCCCGCTCGGTTCCCCTCCGACTTCCACGGTCGTCAGCAGGCCGCCGGTGTCACGGACCGCGTCGGCGAACCAGATCGCCGAGCAGCCGTTGGAGGGTCCGATCTCCAGTACCGGGCCGGCGCGCTGGAGACGGATCAGCAGGGCGACCAGCCGGGCCGCCTCGGGGGGTCATGTTGCGCAGCCGCAGCAGGCGGTCTGCCAACGGGCCGTCGTGCGCCCGTCCTTCATGGTGGAGATCGTCCAGAGTGCGCGCGAGCTGCTGGTCCACGGAGACTCCCGTCGTCGGACGGGTTCTCATTCCTGACACGTGCGGTGTTGTGCCTACGGAGATCAGGCCGGGCCGGGACGGCTCCCGCGGGCGGTCCGGCAGCACGCTCCGGTCCGGCGGCGTCGGCACGCCAGTGCGGGGTCCGCGCGGCCGTGCCCTGCCGGTCAGGTGCCGGGTTTCGTGGCGTGCAGGAGCTGCAGCCCTCGTGGCCCGGGGACCGCGCACCGGACCTCCAGGCCGGCGTCCCGGCACTGGTCCGCCAGCCAGGCCGGGCTGAGCCGCAGCTTGGGATAGCTGCTGGTACGCAGTTCCCAGCCACCGTCCGTGCCACGAACATGCAGCAGGTCGTGGACCTGGACGGTGTCGTCGTCGGTGTAGTCGAGGAAGCAGGTGAGCAGGCGGTCGTCGGTGCCGCGTACAGGAATGAAGCGGTCGGTGCCCCGGACTTCCCGGGACAGGTCGCGGTAGGTGGCGAGGAACTGCCCGCCCGGGCGGAGTGCGGCGGCGACGTCGCGCAGAAGCCGGGAGACGTCGGCCTTGGAGGGCAGGTGGGGGAGGGTGTCGCCCATGCACACAACCACGGCGGCCGTGGCCGCGTCCAGGACCTGGGGGAGCGCCTGTCGGATGTCGCGGTGCACCGGCCGTATCGCTCCGGCCAGACCCGCGCCGGCGGCGTACTTGGTGAGCTCGTCGAGCAGCAGGGCGCTGGTGTCCACGGCGATCACCGGGGCGTAACCGAGGCGGGCCAGCGCGAGGGTCTGCGGGCCGGGGCCGCAGCCGAGGTCGACCGCGATGTCCCCGCCGGCCTCGGCGGTGTCCGCCGGCAGACCCGCCTCCCGCAGCAGTGCGGCCTGCCCGGAGGCCGCCGCCTCGATGTCACCGCCGAGCATCCAGGTGTAATGCTCGGCGAGCAGCCGCTCGTAGTGTTCGCAGGCGGTGGTCACGGCTGTGTCCCTTCGGTTCCGTCGCCGCTCGCCGCCGACTGTCCGGACAGGACCCAGGCGGCGAGGTCGGCGAGGTAGACGTTGGTGAGCGAGGCATCCAGGGCTGTGCCGAGCGCGGCCCGGTAGGTCGGTGTCGCCTCGGCGTAGCGCCGTCGGCCGGCTTCCGTGACGCTCGCGGCAACCGCGCGCCCGTCTCCGGCGGCGGCGGCACGTACGGCCAGGTCCTGGCCCTCCAGACGGTCGACCAGCCGGGTGACGGTGCTGTCCTTGAGACCGATTCGGTCCGCCAGTTCCCCCATGCGCAAGGCCGGACCGCTGTCCGGCCGGGCGAGCGCGCACAGCGCCCGGTACTCGGACAGCGGCAGTCCGTGCCGTCGCTGAAGCGTTTCGTCCAGGTGCTTCTCCACCCGGCCCAGCAGCCGTACCGCCATGCACCAGCGGTCGTCCTGGGCGTCGTCGGCGGGCAAGGGGTCGCGGACGGGCGATGCGTTCATGAAGCAACATTATCTGCTTGCTCAAGCAAGTGAACAGGCGCAATGCTGACACTGGGCGGGAGCATGACGGGACAGCGGCGGCACAGCGCGGGACTTGGCGTGAGCGGTGTGGTCATCGATGCAACCGATCTTGACCTCCTGGCCCGGGTTCGGAGCAGCACCCCGCGGCGACCGCCGGGGCCGTCGAGCCGGGGCCATCAGGTCCAGCGCCTGAATTCAATCAGCCGTACTCATTGGACTGGGGTTTTGTTTCATGGGCTTCAGGTTGGAGGGACCGGTTCTGGACGGCACGCTCGTGCGTCTGGAGCCTCTGGATCACCGCCACGCGGCGGACTTGGCCGTGGCGGCGGAGGAGGACCGAAGCTCGTACCGGTTCACGTGGGTGCCTACGGCCGCCGAGGTCGAGGAGTACATCGATGCCCAGCTCGCCCGTGCCGCTGCCGGAAAACTGGCCCCCTACGCGCAGGTGGAGCGGGCATCGGGACGAGCGATCGGGGCCACGGCGTACTGGGATCCGCGACTGTGGCCGACAGGCGACGGCCTGTGTGCCATCGAGGTCGGCTTCACCTGGCTCACGGCGTCGGCCCAGGGCACGGGAGTGAACACCGAGGCGAAGTACTTGTTGTTCAGCCACGCGTTCGAGAACTGGAAGGTGGCACGCCTCGACTTGAAGACCGACGCGCGCAACGGCCGTTCACGGGCCGCGATCGAGGGGGTGGGAGCCCGGTTCGAGGGCGTGCTGCGGAACTGGTCCCGGTCGTGGGTTCCGGGCGAACACGGCCGGCTCCGTGACTCCGCGATCTTCTCGATCACCGCAGAGGAATGGCCGGACCGCCGCGCCATGCTCCGAGAGCGGATCACCCGAAGCCTCGAACGACACCGGGGCCTGCGACCGGGAGCCGATCTCCCAGTTCCTGCCGAACCTGATCAGCACCGCGAATGACACGCCCGAGAGCGCTGTGCGGGGCAGGCAGCCCGAGGCCCCGGCGAGGCCGGCTCGACTTCTCCGCCCGGGAGATGGCAGTTCGTTCTGGTCTGCGCGAGCGCTGCGGCGGCCGCCTGACCGGCATGTCTCATCGGGCGGGGCCGGCCCCTCCTTGTGGCTGCCGCCGCAGCCGTGCTGGTGGTGTTCGCGGTATCGGCGGCGCCGCGGGACGGCCGTAAGGCTGTCGGCCAGCCGCAGCCGGAATCCGCCGCGTCCGCACCCGACATCGCCGGGACATGGCGGCTCATCGCCGGACATGGCGTCATCGCCGGGACATGGCGGCGGATCGTAACCTCAGGCAGGTACGGCTATCCGCCTGGCCTGATGCGTCCGCGCCACGCTCCGGACTCTCCTCCGCGCTGCTCGATGTACTGCTTGAAACGCTTCATGTCGCCCTTGACGCGCCGGTCGAGCGTTCCGATCATGTCCGCGGCCCTTTCTGCGGCCCCACTGGGTTCGACATCCATGACGAGTTCCACCCTGGTGTGCATGTCGTCCATGCGCTGGAAGCGGACGGAACCCTTCTGTGACGTGTCGCCGCTCGTGGTGCGCCATGTGATCCGCTCGTCGGGAAGCTGGTCGACGATCTCCGTGTCGAACTCCCGGCGGATTCCACCGATCTTGGTGGTCCAGTGGTTGTGGCGATCGTCCAGCTGCCTGACTTCCTCGACGCTTTCCATGAAGTCCGGGAACTTCTCGAACTGCGTCCATTGGTTGTAGGCGGTGCGAACGGGCACGTCGACTTCCACTGTTTCCTTGACCGTGCTCATCAGTGCCTCCGTTGATCGACCTGGTGCTGAGCCGAGTACCCGGCGAGTCACCGGCTACCACCTCGGGCTCGCGCTACCGCGACCTGGGTCGCTGCCGTTTACGACAGGGGCCGGGTCCGCCCGGACCGCTTCGACGGAGGTGGCGGGTCCGTCACGGGCTGGTGGTGTCCGCCGTCAGCGCTCCCCGCGCCTACCAGTGAGCGGGTCGGCCGAGCGTCAGAGGCAGTTCGGTCGCCGCGTCTCCCTTGGCCGCGTTCAACTGTGCCTGGGTGAGGAACAGAGCGCCGGTGAGGCTGGCCCCGCTGAGGTCGGCGTCGCGCAGGTCGGCCCCGATCAGGTCGGCGTCACGCAGATCGGCCCCGCTGAGGTCGGCGGCGACGAGCAGCGCGCCGCGCAGGCTCGCCCCCCTGAGGTCGGCGCCTGCCAGCTTCGCGCCCATGAGGTCGGCTCCGCGGTGGTTCTTCTTGCGGCCCGGGACCTGGGCCCGGGCCAGCTCGCTGGCTCGCAGCAGCAGTGTGTTGACCTCGCCGCGCAGCGCGTTCACATCGAGCCCGGTGATCGACTCGGCGCTGCCGCGGGTCAGGCCGTCGATGTGGGCCAGCGTCCGCCGCAGCTCCTTGTGGACGGGGCGGGCCGGTGCGAGGTCGAGGGCCTCGGTGACGTAAAAGAGCAGCTCGTGCAGCTGCCGCATGGCCGGGAAGACCTCGAACATGGAGCGCGCCGTCTTCGGTGCCCGACGCCAGTCGGTGCCGCCGAAGGTGATCTGGGACACCTTCTGGCCGGCGCCGAAGCAGTCGAAGACGGTGCAGCCGGGGTAGCCCTTGTCGCGCAGCCGCTCGTGGATGCCGCAGCGGAAGTCCGACTGGAGGTTCGAGCACGGCTGCCCGGCCGGCTTGTTGACGGCGAAATCGGCGGAGCGGGCGAAAGGCAGGGCCACGCAGCACAGGCCGAAACAGTTGGCACAGTCGGCCTGCAGGTCCTTGCGATCCTGGGCGGTCCCACGCGCGTGGGCGCTTCCGCCGTTCCGGGGTGCCTCGGAGTCGTGGGATGCCCTGCGGTCGTCGCCCCTTTGGTCCGGTCGCTCCTTCCGGCGGTTGTGCCGGTTCTTCCCGGTCTGCTGCGCATTACGGTCCTGGCCGACGGTGGCGCGCTCGCGGCCCTGAGCCGTGGAGGCGGCACGTCCCCGGCCCTGAGTCCCGGACGGGTGCTTGCGCTCTCCCGCCTCGGACGGCCGCCCCTGCCCGTCGGCGGCCGAGGAACGCTTGGTTCCTCGCGAGGAGGAGGGCTGCTTGCGCACCTCGCCCGCGGCGGGGCGCTTGCGCTCCCCGGAGGAAGAGGGGAGTCCGTGCTGTGGCGACACCGTGTGTACTCCTGGTGGGTGATGACCACCGCATACCGCGGCGCTCCGAGAACGCCCTGCATTCTCGCAGACGGCACGCGATACCCCGAGCGACGGCGGCCGGGACCGCTGACGGCCGGCCTCGTCGGGTCCGGCGCAGCGGTGCAGGCTGGGCCCGGGCGCCGGCTCCCGTCTTTCTCAGTCGACGTGGACGGGCAGCTGCAGATCCTTTCTGGGCGGACGCCCAGGCCGGACAGCCCTTCCTCAAAGACGCGGCCGCCAGGGCTGAGCACCAGCGCAGGCGATCCGCTGTGAGCGGGGAGTTTGCGGGGGCGGGGGCGGGGGCCTCTGCGGACTCAGGCGCCCACGGTTCCGTCGATGCCCTCGCGCAGGAAGTCCGCGTGACCGTTGTGGCGGCCGTACTCCAGGAGCACGTGCACCATCACCATCCGCAGCGATACTTCCTCGTCCCATCTTGGCTGGTACCCGGCCAGGTCCAGGGATTCGGCCTTCTGCTCGATGCGGCGCGAGTTCTCCACCTCGGCCTCCCAGGCTGCGAACGCCTCGGCCCTTGTCGAAGCGCTCGCGTCGTACGCGGCCTGGAAGTCGATCTTGTCGGACCAGACCATGGGCGCGTCGTTGTCCTCGAACACCCGGCGGAACCAGGCACGCTCCACCTCAGCCATGTGCCGCACCAGACCGAGCAGCGAAAGCGTCGACGGCGGCATCGACTGCTGTCGCAGTTCCTCATCGGTAAGCCCGTCACACTTCATCGCGAGGGTGGCACGGTGGAAGTCGAGGAACGCCCTCAACATGTCTCGTTCGCTGCCGAAGTTGGGGGGTCCTGTGCGATGGTCACTGACCACTGGTCGTACTCCTCGTCCGTGCGTGCATTAAGGGCCAGTATCTACTCCCCGGGGTCGTCGTCCGGCGAGGTCCCTGTGCGACAACGCGGCGCAGGGGGGTAGGACGCGCTCTGGCCGGGGGGCGTCGGTGTGCCGTGAGGCGCCGCGGCGGCGAGACGCGCTGTCCGGACGCTGTATCCGGCCTCATCACGAGACGGACAACAACACCCGGGTCCAGAACGGGACCCGCAGCCGTCGACCCCTGCCCGGCTGGGACGGCGGAGCGTGAAGACCGTTTTCTACACTCACCGGATGAGCAACTACACGTGCACACAATGCGGCACCGTCGGTCTGGTGGAAGGTTTCATCGAGGACGCCGGCGAGCACTCGCGTGGCTACGCCCGGTGGATCGAAGGCGCCCTGGAGAGGGGGATTTTCGGGGGCGCCAAGCGGATGGGCCGACCCCGGCGGCAGATAGAGGCGTTCCGCTGCCCCAAGTGCGGGCACTTGGAGCTGTTCGCCACCGGCGAGGTGTAGTCGGCCCTCGATGTTCCCTGTCGCGACCCCTACGGGCGTGTGTACGTCGGACGCCGGGGGCCGTGTGACCAGGCCCCGGCTAGCCGCAGGGCCGTTCGGTGTCGCCCCGCCGGATTTCGCCGCGTCGGGCCGCCACCAGCTGGGGGTGTGGCTTCCCGCCGCCGGAGGTGCCTCATCGACACTTCAGCAGGAGTGGCCTTCTCAAGGCCGGAATGGCTGCGGCGGGGCGGCGACTGGGTCACGTGTCGCATGCGGGCGGCGGCCCGGGCGGGAGGATGGCCGAATGGAGGGAGTCGGTGCGTGGCGGGGAGCCGACCTGGAGCCGGTGCCGATTGAAGCCGGGGCCGGGGCCGAGGCGGTCCGGATTGCCACTGATCTTCACCCCGACGTCGTGGTGACGGGCATCCGGATGCCCGTCATGGACGGCATCGAGGCGACCCGGCTCATCAAGGCGGGTGCCCCGGCCGGCGTGGTCATCCTCACCACCTTCGACGACGACGAGAACGTCTACGCTGCGCTGCACGGCGGCGCAAGCGGCTTCCTGGTCAAGGACATGGTGTTGGACGACATCGTGACGGCGGTCCGCGTCGTAGCCGCCGGCGACATCCTGACCGCACCCGGCGTCACCGCCGCCTCATCCAGGACTTCACCGGCCGGGGCGTCGCCCCCAACCGACGCCGACGTGAGATCAAGGGGATCACCGACCGCGAACGCGAAGTGCTGACTCTTGTCGGACGCGGCATGTCCAACGCCGAGATCGCCGCCCACCTACCTCAGCGCGGCCACCACCAAGAGCCACGTGGCGCGGTTGCTGACCAAGCTCGACGCCCGCGACCGAGGCCAACTCGTCATCGATTCCTACGAGTCAGCCTTGGTCTGACCGTCCGAGTTCAACCTGGCCCGCCATTCACCGATGGGCCAGGTCGTCTCTCCCAGAGCGACGGATCGGAATCGAGTGGAGGAGTGCTGGCCGAACTCGCGTGCTGAGCGCTCCGAATGGCCGCAGGCCAGGGTCGGGACGATGGCGAGGAGCGGGTGCGGGCGTGCCGGGGATGGGCGTTGGCGCTCCGGCGGAGGGCGTCGGTTTCGAGGGCGTGCTGCCGGATGACCTCGTCGTACAGCGCGAGCGTGCGGCGCAGGTCGCTGTTCTCCTGTCGCAGTCGGCGCAGGTTCGCCTCTTTCCGCTTCTCCAGCTCAGCCGGCTCAGTGGGCGGCGCCTGCCGGGCGGATGCGGGGGCACGGGGCGGCGTCTGCGACGACCACATCGACGCCTGCGCCGACGACCTGCCCAGGCAAATGGGCCAACTGGACCTGGACAGGCTGTCCGTGTTCGACCTGCGCGACGTCATGGGCGATCCCTCGCACGACATGAAACGTGCTGGCGTCGTCGGCCGGCCTGCTGTTGCTGCCCGCAAGACGTCTCTGGCGAACAGGGCACAACCCTTTGGCGGCCTCGGGGGTCACACCAGGTAGGAGCAAACACCTCCAACAGTCGCAAGGGGGAAATATGCGATTTGCTCGTTCCGCTTTGGCCGCCACCGCACTGGCGGCCCTGTCGGTGGGGACCGCGACGGCCTTGGCAGCACCGGCCTCGGCCACGGCCAACACCACACCGCAGAAGGTCTGCGGAAGCGGCTACAAGACCGTGAACTCCGCGCCCGTCGGGTCGTTGGGCACCGTCTATCTGACGTACAACTCCGCCAACGGAAAGAACTGCGTCGCGACCATCCGCAGCAACCCGGGTACCGTCGTGGCCATGTCCGCATGGATCTATGTCTCCGCCACCGATCAGGGTGACCAGGACTACGGGCAGTACACGTCGTACGCGGGGCCGACCTACGTCTACGGCAAGGCTCACTGCGTCGACTGGGGTGGCAACATCAGCAACGTGTACGTCCAGGTGACCGGCTCCAACTGCGGCGCTCTGAAGGAAAGCAGGGTCACCTTCACCCGCTGACTGGCCGGCGAAGTGGTCCGGCGTGTCCTGGCGGAACACACCTTGTTCCGCCAGGGTCCGTCGGACACGTAGGAGCGTTGGAGGGCAACCACATCCCCGCGACGGCGGCCTGTGAGAGCAGGCCGGCCCCCCTTGAAGCGGGCGTCAGCTGCTTGCCGCGCGGCAGCGGCTGGGAGGGAGTGATCTGTCGGCAGGGACGCCACAGCTCAGAGAATCCAGCTGCTGGACACCCCGGCCACCCCGCGCCGGGCAACGGCCGACATCACCACCAACGACTGCGCTTCGTTGCCTTCCCGGTCGGCCAGTACGGAGTACGAGGGAGCGTGGGCGTCGGTCACCAGGCGCCCTCCGGCGGCGATGGCTACGGCTGAGCGGGTTCCGGCTTGGTCATAGGGCACCCAGACGTCGATGTGAACCCGGTTGCGCCGAGCCTGGTGCGTCCATCTGCTGGAAGTGGGACGGTGCCCCGCGGCGGTGCGGTCGACCAAGTCCTCAGGGTTGTTCGCCCGGTCCGAATGACCGAGCAGTGAGCGTCAGAACCGGACTACGGCCGGCCCGGCAAGGGCGTCGAAGGTGACCTGGACGGTGTGTACGGCGGACGGGCGGTCCGTGGGGATGCCGAGCGCGCGTGCCACGGCCGCGATGTGAGGCCGGGCAGTTCGTCCATCGCTTGCACGAGGTTCGCGCCGGCGGTCAGGGATTCGGAGCGGAAGTACGCGCAGGCCCCCTGACCCAGGACACGGCAGTCTTCCAGGCCGCGGTCTCGTGGAACTGCTGCTCGCTCTTCGGTGCCTAGGGGGCTGCCAGGCGTGACGGTGCCCACGAGAGCGGGATCACATCCTAACCAGCATCGTAGGACGAGATGCCCCTGAACAGGACAGATGTCACTACAGTTTCCGATTTAGGTCCATTTGCCCGCAGTGGGGTAGTAGGTCACATCATTGCCTTCCGCCCTGGCCGCCGCTAACCATGGCTGTCGTCGCCGGGAGCCGGAACACGCACCCAGCGAACCCCCCGAGGTCTGCCCCGCATCCGCGCGGGCAGATCGACGCCGCCGCAACGAACAGCGGCCGGCACCGCCCATGTCCCCGCCGGAGAGTTGCTTTCGTATGATCATGACCACCCGCACCCGCATCGCCCGCCTTCGCACCCTCGCCCTCACCGGCATCACCACCACGGGCGCCGCAGCCGCCGCCCTCACCCTGATGCCCGCGAACGCACAGGCCGCCGAAGCGACGCAGGTGCCCGCCTCCTCGGTGGTCACGGCCTCCTCGACCGGCAGCGGCACCACCGCCCAGTCCACGAGCGGCTCCGCCAACAGCCTCGACGGCTGGATCAAGCAGTCCCTGCAGATCATGAAGGCCAAGGGCATCCCCGGCAGCTACGAGGGCCTCAAGCGCAACATCATGCGCGAGTCCGGCGGCAACCCCGGCGCCCAGAACAACTGGGACGGCAACGCCCAGAAGGGCACCCCCTCCAAGGGCCTCCTCCAGGTCATCGACCCGACCTTCAACGCCTACCACGTCGCCGGCACCGCCAAGAGCGTCACCGACCCGGTCGCCAACATCACCGCGGCCGCCAACTACGCCGCCCACCGCTACGGCTCCATCGACAACGTCAACTCCGCCTACTGATTCCGGCCCTGCACACGCGGACAGAGCACCGCAGCTGAGGCGGGTCCACTGCCGGTGCACGGTCGCCATGGCAAGGCTTGTCCACGACGACGCCGCCGCTCTTGCGAGCGTCTGGAGGGCGACGGCCGGGTGTGGCACCGGCCCACCGCGCAGGCGGTCAGCACGCGCGAGACACACAGCGTGATCGACAAGCGTTCTACCGGCACACCGCGCTGTCCCGCAGCCCCCGCAAGCCGTGAGGCACATCAGCCCGGTCTTCCCGGGCTACGGGGCACACGTCCCTTACTGTGACGTTCGATTGTGTACGTCCGTGCGCGGGATGGGGTTGAGACCGTGGCGTTCGCGGAGCCGAGCGACGGCAGTGAGTCCCTGTCCCCTCACAAACCGGCCCGCCGGCCCGAGCGGCGGATGTGGGTACCGCTCCTTGCCGTGTGCGCCGGGTATTTCATGGTCATCCTGGACGTGACGGTCATCAACGTCGCCGTGCCCGTGATCGGCCGGGACCTTCAGACCTCGCTCACCGGCATCCAGTGGATCACCGACGGCTACACCCTGGTCTTCGCCGGCTTCCTGCTCACCGGCGGCGCACTGGGCGACCGGCTCGGCAACCGACGGGTCTTCTGTTGGGGCGTGGCCGTGTTCACCGCGTCCTCGGCCGGGTGCGCCCTTGCGCCCGATGCGCCCTTCCTGGTCGCCGCCCGACTGCTGGAGGGGCTCGGCGCGGCGCTGATCGTGCCCGGTTCCCTGGCCCTGCTCCAACAGGCCTACCCGCTGCCGACGGAACGCTCGCGGGCCTTCGGACTGTGGGGTTCGATGGCGGGCATCGCGGCGTCGGCCGGACCGTTGCTGGGCGGCCTTCTCGTGTCCACGGTGGGATGGCGCTGGGTCTTCCTGATCAACCTTCCCGTCGGTGCGGCCTGCCTGCTGCTGACCCTGCGGCACGTGGCGCGTTCACCCCGCTGTGCAGCCCGGGCCCTGGACTGGCCGGCGCAGTGCGCGGTCGTGGCGGCGGTGGCGCTGCTGACCGCGGCGCTCAACGAGGCCGGACGGCGTGGCTGGACGGCCCCGGTCGTCCTCGCCGGGGTGGGCCTGGCCGCCGCGGCCGGCACGGCCTTCGTGGTACGTGAGCGGCTGGCCGTGTCGCCTGTCGTGCCCCTTCGCCTACTGCGCTCCCGGGCGATGAGCGGGGGAGTTGTCATCGGCCTGCTGTTCAACTTCGGCTTTTACGGCATGGTGTTCACCGCGAGCCTGGAGTTCCAGCACCAGCGCGGCTTCAGCGCCCTCGGCACGGGACTGGCGCTGTTCCCGGCGGTGGCGATGACCATGTTCGCCTCCGTCCTGTCCGGGCGGTTGGCCCGCCGTACGGGTGATCGTCCCCTGGTCGTCACCGGCATGCTGCTGGCCGCCCTGGGGCTTGCGGGCTGGGCCGCGGCGGGTGCCGATCCCGCCTACCCGCTGCTGGTGGCCCCGATGATGGCCGCCGGATTCGGCACGTCCTTCGCCCTCACCGGCTCCACCGCGACGGTGATGGGCGCCGCGCCTGCGTCGTACTCAGGCGCCGCCTCCGCGCTGTTCAACACCGCCCGCCAGATCGGCAGCGCGACCGGCGTGGCGCTCGGGGGCAGCCTGCTCGCCACGTCCAGCCACTACGCCACCGGGCTGCGCACCAGCATGACCCTCGGTGCGCTCGCCTACCTGACCGCAGCGGTCCTCGCGTGGTTGTGCGTGCCGACGACGCCGCGATCAACGTAGCGAGGGGTCCTGTGCGCCCCGGCGCTGCTTCCCGGCGGCGGTGAACGCCCTGGGCGCGCGCAGATCCCTCGAACTCGCCGACGCCGACCCTGCAATCGCCGGTGCCGTGATCACCGGTTCCGCAGCTGTCGTTGCTTCTCCTGCCGGGCCGTCGGCATCGCATTCACCTCTGTGGACGCGTTCGGTCCCTTCGGACGGGCCCGGTGCACCGGCTTCGGCGAGATCGCCCACCGTGAACCCGCCGTGCGGCCGAGCCACGACCGCCTCGCCGGCCTGGCGCCACGCACTCCCCGCGCACGCGTCCATCCAAGGCGCAGGTGGTGGCGGGCTCAGCACTGGATCAGCGCAGTTCGCGACCAGGTGATCACCCTGGCCTGGCCATTCCGGTCCGGTCACCGGCGGGGCGGAACTCCGGCGAGCCCTGGAAGCCGTCCTGACTTCACTGGGCGCAGAGCTGCACCGCACCGATCCGGCGCCGGCTGCGCGGTTTGCGGCGCGCCCGGAAGGTGCCTGCAGTGCGGCCAACCTCCCGTGCGGGCTCACTGTCGGTACCGGCGCCGGATGGCTGAGTAGCGCGCGCTGTGGGCGACACACGCCGGTCTGCCGAGCCAGGGTTCGTCGACAACTTCGATCTTCCCCCGTTTGCGTCAGGGGCTCGCGCCGCCCAGTCAGAAGATCGGACACGCTTCGCGATAGTTTGATCACGCACAGCTATCTTCCCTGGCTACAACTGCCATGCGGGGGTGAACCCGCCGTAGACCATTTCCAGCCGCAGTGACCTCGTACCCCGCGCCGCCGCACGCCCTCGTCGTACCGGCGGACTCCAGGAAGGGACACCCGAGAGTGAAGCCTCACCCCAAGAGCCGGACGCATCCACTGGCCATTGGCGCGGCAGCGGTCTGCGGGGCTCTGCTCCTGGCCGGCTGCGGTGCGAAGCACAAGCCGTCCGACTCCTCCAGCAGACCACCTGCCAGCCCCTCCGGTTACACCGCCAAGGCCGGTGGCATCGCCTGTGGCAAGGCGGCGAGTCTGCTGGCATCCGGCTCCACCGCCCAGCAGTACGCGATGCGGTTCTGGATCAAGAGCTACACGCAGGCATGCCCAGGAACCCGGATCGCCTACCACGGCACCGGTTCCGGAGCGGGCCAGACGGAGTTCCTGCACGGCCGTACCGCATTCGCAGGCTCCGACTCCGCGCTGAGCCCCGCTCAGATCACCCGGTCCAAGAGCGTCTGCAAGAGCGGAGGGAATGCCATCGACCTGCCGATGGTCGGCGGCCCGATCGCGGTCGGCTACAACGTACAGGGAGTCGCCAAACTGGTCCTTGACGCCCCAACCCTCGCGAAGATCTTCGACTCACAGATCACCAGCTGGGACGATCCCGCGATCGCGAAGCTCAACCCGGGCACGACCCTCCCGAAGACGCCGATCCAGACCTTCCACCGCTCCGATGCCTCGGGCACGACCGACAACTTCACCACCTACCTGAGCACCACCGCCTCCAGTGCCTGGCCGTACGCGCACGGCAAGCAATGGAGCGGCAAGGGCGGCCAGTCCGCCGCAGGCTCCTCAGGCCTGGCCACCAAGGTCAAACAGACAGCGGGCGCGATCGGTTACTTCGAATTGCCGTACGGCATCAACAACTCCATCCCCACCGCCTCCATCGCCACGGGTGCGCCTTCTCCCGTCGACCCCAACATCATCAACGCGTCGAAAGCCATCGCGGGCGCGAAGGCCGCCGATACGGCGGGCGACATCAGGCTCACCATCGACTACACAACCAAAGCGGCGGACGCCTACCCCATCGACATGGTCACCTACGAAGTCGTCTGCAACAAAGGCAACAAACCGGCAACCTGGCCCGCCACCAAAGCATTCCTCGACTACATCGCCAGCGACAGAGGCCAGCAAGATCTCAGTTTCCAGGGTTACGCCACACTCCCCGCCAGTGTCATCTCCCAAGTCCGAACCACGGTCAAAAGCATTCCCTGACTCAACCGGTGGCCGGAGAGCGCGTCGCACCTTCGCCCGGTCTCTCGCTCATCCCTTTCCACCCTGGGCGAGTCGAGACAGACCGTCCGGCGAGGCGGGCGCTTCAGGAATCCGCGGCGGCCGGTGCGGGAGGGCTGCGGCTGCCGGCCGGGGGCTGGCGGCCGCCGACGAGGTCGAGCGGAAGCGGCGCGCGTGCGGCCTCTCGGGGCGGGCGGATCGGCTGCGAAGCACAAGATTCCGCTCCACTCCGAATTCCTGGTGCCTCACGCTCCTCGCCACGTTGGGCCGCCCTCATCCGCATGCCTCACACATCGCGAGGTACGACCAGTCCGTTCTCGCCGTGCGCGCGCCAGCGGGCGTACCACTTGGCCAGGCAGCGGCGGGAGGGTCCGGCTTCCGCAGCGACGTGTGCGATCGGACGTCCGGCGGCGATCCGCAGGCACAAGCGCAGACGTCCTTCGGGGGTCAGCGGTGCGTTCCGATGTCCCCTGCTGGTGGCGCTCCTGGACTCGGCGGCCGCGTTTATCGGGGGCCCTGGGATCTCAGGGCCCCCGTGTGAGCGGCTGTGCGTGGCGTCAGCGTGCGAACTTTTCGACAGCCGCCGGGGTGACGGGGGTGAAGAAGTTGACGAGGTTGCCGTCGGGGTCGCGGAACAGCAGCGACCGGTTGCCCCAGGGCATCGTGGTGGGCCCGTTGACGAAGTCGGTGACGAAGCCGGTCAGGTTCTGGTGGACGCGGTCCACGTCGTCGACGAGGAACTCGGTGATCACGCTGTGGTTGTCCGCCGGGCGGGCAGAGCCCGGGGCGAACAGCGGGACGGTGCGGGTGCCGGCGATCGCGAGGGTGGCGCCCGGGGTCTTGAGTTCGGCGAAGTCTTCGGTGGCCCACGTCGCCCGCGCCCCGGTGGCGCGCTCGTAGAACTCGACGAGGCGCGCTACGTCACTGGTGATGATGCGGATCGAGACGAAGTCCATGGGGATCTCCTTGGCTGTGTGGAGGCGTGCACGTCGCAGGCTAGGAGAAATAGTGGACAGAATCGGTCCTGTATGCGCGCTATGTTGTGCACATGTCTCGACCTACTGGCCGCGTGCTGACACTCCTGGAGCTGCTGCAGTCGGGCGGCACCCGGACGGTGGCGGAACTCGCAGACCGGCTCGGCGTCGAAGGGCGCACCGTGCGGCGGTATGTGGACCAGCTGATCGACCTGGACGTGCCCGTGGAATCGGTGCGCGGCCGCTACGGCGGGTACCGGCTCGCCCCCGGGTACCGCTTGCCTCCGCTCATGCTCAGCGACGACGAGGCGCTGGCCGTGCTGCTCGGCCTGGTCGCCGGCCGCCGGGCAGGGCTGACGACGACGCACCACACGGCAAACGAGACGGCATCGGCCAAGATCCGGCGGGTGCTGCCCAAGCACATCGCCCGCCGGCTCGACACACTCCTGGAATCCCTAGCCTTCACGGAACAGCCCGGAGAGTTCGACACCCCGGACGCCGGGGTCCTGCTCACCATCGCCGATGCGGTGCGCCACCGCCGACCGGTCTCGATCCGTTACACCGACCGCGACGGACGGCGCAGCGAACGCACCCTGCACGCGTACGGGATCGTCACCCATTCGGGCCGGTGGTACGTCACGGGCACGGACGTCCGGATCGGCGAGGACCGAACCTTCCGGCTCGATCGCATCGCGGACGCGCGGACCCTGCCCGGCTCGTTCGAAGTGCCGGCGGGTCCCGGTCCGGCACAGCGGGTGTTGTCGGGGTTCGCCACGGCTGAGTACCAGCATGAGGTGACCTTGCGGATCCACGGGACGGTTGAGCAGATCCGCGCCCATCTTCCCGCCAGCGTCGCGAGCCTGGAGGAGCACGGGCCCGCGGCATGCGAGGACCGGGCAACCGAGCGCTGGCTGCGCGTTGAGCTGCGGGCGGAGCGGCTCGACTGGTTGCCTCCGGTACTCGCCTCACTCGACCGGCCGTTCGTCATCGAGCGCCCCGATGAACTACGCGACCTCGTCATCGAGCTCGCCGGTCGCCTCGCGTCCTACGCCCGCCATGCCTGACAGCGAGGAACCAACGTCATGAGATGGCACAGCTAGGCCTGTGGGATGTCCTTGACGAACACGATCCCGTCGCTGTTCGCCAGGTGTGCCGGGTCGAGCGGGGAGTAGCCGAACCAGGGGGATTGGCGGTGAGCGGGCCGCGTGTCGCCAAGGGCGGTGGCCAGCCGCGGGGCGTCGATGACGCAGCGGTCCTCGGGGAGCGCGTACAGGAGGCCTTCGATGGTGTCCGGGGCCGGGGTGTCCACACCCCGGTGCCGGATCGTGCCGAGGGCCGTGGCCACGAAGGCGTACCCCTCGCCGAGTTGCGCGTTTACCAGCGCACCGGCGCTCCACCACTCCACCGGGCCCTGCCACATCTGCATCGTGCTCTTCTCCCGCTGCAGATGGGAGTTGTGGGCGTGCACCAGCACCGGGCCCTGTTCGGCGATGGCGAGCAGGTTGGCGGCCATCATCGAATCCCGCAGCGCGCACAGCCGCGTCATGCGGGCCGGTGAGGTGTCGGCCATCCAGTAGTGGTAGCGCAGCAGGCCGGTCGCGGTGCGCCCGTACAGGCGCGCCCGATCCCAGCCGTCCCGCGAGGTCGGCGTGACCAGGTGCGGCGTCTGGGCGTCGAGCAGCGCCACCAGGTCGTCGGCGAGCAGCCGCAACTCCCTGGCCTCGGCCGACCGCCCAACGGATTGGGCCGGGTCCATCATCGCGGCGGGATTGGTCCACCGGTCGTCGGTGCCGAGCAGGCGGTCGAGTGTTTCCCCGGTGCAGGGGAGCAGGTCCGCGTCCACTCGGTCCGCGAGGTAGCCGTGGAGTGCGGTGAGGGCCTGCCGGGGGCTCGTGGCGCCGGTGATCTCCAACGGGCCGTCGAAACCGGCGAAGTGGAGCCGCTCGGACGCGGGTCGGCCGTCGTTGTGGGCGCGCATCCAGCGCACGAGTTCGCGGTTGGCCGCGGACGCGCCCAACCCGAGGTCCGGGTGGCTGAATCCGTGCTCCATGACCTCGTCGAGACTGCCGGTACCCGAGGTGACGTAGTCGTCCACGACCAGGCCCATCATGCAGTCGCTCTCGATCGCGATCGTCCGGTAGCCCTCCTCCTCGACGAGCTGCCGGAAGAGCTCGTTGCGCAGCTCGAGCAGAATGTCCTCGCCGTGAGTGGGTTCGCCCAGGGCGAGCAGCCGGGGCCGGGCCGGGAGCAACCTCATGATGGCGGCAGCCTCGACGGCGCGAGCGGTGTCCTTGATGTCCGTAGCCATGCCTTCAACGGTATCGTTGAACCTTTGGTTGAAACTTTTCCGCGATATTGTCAGGATCGTGGGGCAAAACCTTCAAAGCGGCGAGCGACTCAGGCCGGTTGATCTGGCTCGCGGGCACGGTCTGTCCACGCAGGCGATCAGGAACTACGAGGAGGCCGGCATCCTTCCGGCCGCCGCTCGCACACCTCACGGCTACCGCACCTATACGCCGCTGCACGCGCGGGCCCTGCGCGCGTTCCTTGCCCTGGTGCCCGGCCACGGCCACCAGACGGCGACGTCGATCATGCGGGCCGTGAACCAGGGCGGGGTCGATGAGGCCTTCCGCCTCATCGACGAGAGTCACGCCCAACTCCTCGACGACAGGCGGACCCTCCAGGCGGTGGAGAGCGCCCTCCGGGACCTCGGGGCCACTGCGGCGCCTGAGCCCGGTGCGGAGTCCGAGCCGGCCGCGGTGTCGGGTCCCGCCGGCACGTTCATCGGGCCGCTGGCAGGGAAGCTCGGAATCCGGCCGGCGACGTTGCGCAAATGGGAGCGCGCCGGACTGGTGCGCCCGCGCCGCGACCCGCTGACCGGGTACCGCGTCTACGACGAGGCCGACGTACGGGATGCCCGGCTGGCCCACCAGCTGAGGCGGGGCGGCTACCTGCTGGAGCAGATCGCCCCGCTGATCGCCCAGGTACGGGCGGCGGGCGGGCTGGAGCCGCTGGAGGCCGCACTGCGCGACTGGCACGGCCGGCTGTCCGCCCGCGGGCGGGCGATGCTCACCGGGGCCGCAGAGCTGGAGGCGTACCTCCGCGAGCGCGGCTGACCTTTCGGCCGCTACACGCCCTTCGAGGCTGCTTTCCAGGTCGCCACCTCCAGCTGCGAAGTCCCCGCAGGCCGTGGCGAGAGCTGTCGCCGTGTCGTTCCCATCTGGGCAGGATCGCTGATGAAGGCGGCTCCCAGTGTCTTCCTGGGCTGCTTGACGAACCGCCGCGCCGGTCTTCCCCTCTTCCTCTTCGAGTGAGAGGGGGACGCCATGCGGGCGAACTGGCAGCGGGTGGTGGCCGTCGGTGTATGGGGCGGAGTGCTGAGTTGTGCGGGCCTGACGATGCCGGCCGTGGCCGCCGAAGACCCTCCGACGATCAGCCAGGCGTACGCGGGCCCGCGCCCCGGTGAGGCCATCGGGATCGATCTGCTCAACTACGAACGGAAGCCGGGCGTGCATCTGGTGGCCGAATCGCCGGTCTTCGCGGCCCCGGTCCGGCTGGACGACCCTGCGGCGGACACCGGCGGGGAGGGCGTGAGGGCGCCCATCCCGGTGTCGGCCAAGCCCGGATCGTATCCGCTCGTGGTGAAGGCCGGAGGCAGGGTCGTCGCTCGTGACACCATCGACGTGAAGCCGCCGAAGCGTCCGTCCATCGAAGTGGACGGAGGCGGCGCGGGGCGGCCGGGGATCAAGGTGAACCTGTTCTTCGACGACCTGTACCCCGGAGAGACCGGCAAGTCCTTCACGGCCCATTGCACGGCATTCGCTTCGCCCGTCCGTCTCGCATACGACAGGAAATCCTGGAACAACACCCGTACTTTCAACGCCTTTGACGTGCCGCTGCGGCACGCCCTCCGTGATGGGTCGTACCCGGTGTGGGTGACCGATGCGGCCGGGAGGCGGAAGGCCGAGAGCCGGCTGGACGTCCGCTCGGCCCGCCCGGGCGACGACGACTATCTGGGCAAGGCCAGGGGGCCGGCGTTCTTCGGGAAGGAGGGGTATCTGCTCAGCGCCCGGGCCAAGGGCTTCACGATCACGGCGGGCCGGACGGTGTATGTGAGGTGGCAGGACGCGCATCCGGACCCGGGGGAGGAGGAGCAACTGACCGCGACTTCCCCGGCGTTCCGGTCCCCGGCCAAGCTGGAGTTCGACATGGTCAAGGGCCATGAGGCGGATGACCCGGTCTTCTGGGGCCCGGCGCGGATCAAGCCGGGCCTGGCCCCTGGCACGTATCCCGTCACCGTCGTCAGCCACCGTGGGCGCGTGAAGAAGACCAGCTACCTCACCGTCACCCAGGGCCCCGCTCGCCACGACGGCGCGCATGGACTGCCGACCGCCGTGTGGCTGGGTGTGGGCACCGGAGCCGTCGCTCTGGGAGCCGCCGCTGCAGCGCTGCTGGTCAGCAGGCGCAGAAGGGCGTCCCCGTCCTGACCCGCCGTACGGCGCCGCCACCGATGGCGTCGAGCACTGCCGGCTTGCGCAACGGCAACCGAGACCCTGAAACGCCCACGGCCGGGTGCCGCTCGGCAGCCACGAGGAGGATCAGGCGAGCCCCGTCCGCGCGTGCTGAGTGTCTTCCGGCGGGCGAGAGCCGGCTTCCAGGGGCCGGGCCGAGCCGGGCTCAGGCCGGGCATGTGGCGTGTGGTGGCTGGTCGGGCAGGTACGTCGAGCCCTCCTGCGGGGTGAGGTCGCGGCCGAGGGCTCGGCAGATCTTGCCGATGGCTGTGGCCGGGGGAGGCAGGAGGATGTTCCACAGGCGTACGGTCCTGTCGCCGCCGACGGTGGCGAGGACGCGGCCTACACGACCCCCAACGCCTTCTACCACGCTCCGAATGGCGACTGGTCTCCGGTGTACGCCATCAAGACCTGCATCACCGCCGCGTAACGCACCACCTGATGGTCGGTTCCCAGCGCATCCGGGCAAGGATGTGCTGGGAACTTGCTGTGTCGGAGCCCGATGCACTGCCAGGGCCGGGTTCGAAGGCGACCCACAGCGCGGCGCGACCCAAACGCGCCCGGCGTCGTTGCCGGTCGCTTTTGCGACGCAGGGGGCGTTGCCGGGGAGGAAGCTGCCCTTGCGTCGTCGTCGACATCGGCAACTCCTCGACGTTGCCGACGTAGGGGGAGCCGCCGTGTGCAGCGCCTCGAAGTGCCACCGGGGCCGACCCGTCGACCGTGTCGACGGGGGAGGGCGGAAGCCGGTTCGCCGTTGCCGCGTCGCCTCGGCGGGCCGCCGGTCATGAGGCGCCGGCCCGAGGGCGGAGCACGGCGCTCGCCTGTGTCTCTGCTGGTGCACGTCGTTGGCGGTGGTGCGGATGGGGTATTGCGCTGAGGTGCGCAACTGCGTGAAGGTTCGGCCCGGTTCCTGGCTGGTCCGGTCAAGTGCGAGCGGACCCGATTCCTGGGCCGCCGGGGGCCCCGTGTGACCTCTGGCCGTGGCCGGCCCCCCGGATCCACCGGGGTCCGGGACCGCGTGCCGACAACGACGGCGTGGTACCGGGGCCATCCGGTTGCGAACTTCGCGCTCAGAAAGCTGCGTTGACCTCGTTGACATCCCGTGAGCCCACGCGTTTCACTCGACACTCGTGCATGGCAACGTTGTCAGGCCGCCCATCGAGACGGCCTGACAACGTTGCCTGCCACGACATGCCTGTCCTTCGGCACGTCAGCACCTGTGCGAAGCACGAACCGCTGCGGAGGCAACCGATGGTCCGACCCCGACGTTCAGCTGCGCCACGTAACCGAAAGAGACTCCGTCAACGCCTGGCCGTGATCTGCGTCCTGGGAATCGCCGCGCTCCCACTCCCGGCGATCGGCGACGCCTATGCCGCGAACGCCGCGACACCGCCCTTGGTGAAGGACCCCGCGTCCCTCGTCAACCCCCTCATCGGCACCTCGGGCGAGGTGGACACCTTCCCCGGCCCCGACATGCCGGCCGGCATGGTGCAGTGGGGTCCCGACACGACGCCCGACCGCCCCTCCGGCGGCGGCTACGAGTACAACGACGACAAACTGTCCGGCTTCAGCCTCACCCACGTCTCGGGTCCCGGCTGCGGCGTAGCGGGCGACCTGCCCGTCCTGCCGGTGACCGGCACCCTGTCGGGAGACCTCGGCAACGCATCCGTCGGGTTCAGCCACGACGACGAGCACACCGGCATCGGGAACTACAAGGTCACCGACGCAGGCGGGGTCACGACCCAGCTGACCGACACCACGCGAGCGGGCCTGGGCACCTTCACCTTCCCCGCGGGCAAGCAGGCGAACCTGCTGTTCAAGCTCAGCGGCGGAGCCACACAGGTGGACGGCACCCGCGTCCAGGTGGTGAACAAGCAGGAGATCCGAGGCTCGGTCGACAGCGGTCACTTCTGCGGTGCGAACAACCGCTACACGCTGCACTTCGACATCAAGTTCGACCAGCCGTTCGCCACCAGCGGCACCTGGGTCGGGAGCACCATCAACCCCGGCGCGACGTCGCTCAAAGCGGGCAAGGCCCGGCAGAGCCTGCAGGCGCACCCGTCAAAGCCGCTGAAGGAAAGGCACTTCACCGTTCCCGCGGCCCCGTCCCCGACCGTGCACGGGAGCGCGGGGAAGTCGTCCGGCACGCCGTCCCCGGCCCGGAGCGGCAGCGCGGCGCCCCGGACGCCGGCCGCGGGCAAGACCGCCGCGAGCACGTCCGCCGAGCCCCCCACGACGGGTGCGAACGGCATGTACCTGACGTTCGACACCTCCTCCGACCCGACGGTGCGAGCCAAGGTCGGCATCTCCTACACCAGTGACGCAGGCGCGGCGGACAACCTCGCCACCGAGATCAAGAACTGGAACACCGATGCCGTCGAACAGGCGAACCACGACGCCTGGAACGCGGTGCTGAACAAGATCCAGATCGGCGGCGGCACCTCGGACCAGCAGGTGCAGTTCTACACCGCGCTCTACCACGCACTGCTGCACCCGAACGTCTTCTCGGACGCCAACGGCCAGTACATGGGCATGGACAACCAGATCCACAAGCTGGCCAAGGGCCAGCAGGCCCAGTACGCCAACTACTCGGGCTGGGACACGTACCGCTCCCAGACCCAGCTGATGGCGATGGTCGAGCCGAAGGCCACCAGTGATGTCGTCACCTCGATGCTCAACGGCTACGACCAGACGGGCCTGCTGCCCAAGTGGGCGTCGGACAACGGCGAGAGTTACGTCATGGTCGGTGACCCGGCCGCCGGCATCATCACCGACGCGTACGCCTTCGGCGCGCGGAGCTTCGACACGGACAAGGCGCTCGCCGCCCTGCAGCACCAGGCCACCGTCCCGAACAACGACCGCCCCGGCGAGTCGGTGCGGGATGCCAAGGGCTACCTGCCGCTGGACGAGAACGACTACGGCTGCTGCAACTTCTACGGCCCGGTCTCCACGCAGCTGGAGTACGACTCCGCCGACTACGCCCTAGCCGCCTTCGCGAAGTCGCTGGGGAAGACGGACGTCTACACGAAGTTCGCCACCCGCGCCCAGGACTGGATGAACGTCTTCGATCCGCAGACCGGCTACATGCAGGCGAAGAACAAGAACGGCCAGTTCGCGGGCGGGTTCACCCCCGGTACCTCCAACGGCTTCGTGGAAGGCACGTCGGCCCAGTACACGCCGATGGTCCCGTTCAACCTGCAGCAGCTCATCCAGGCGCGCGGGGGTGACAAGGCGTACTCGTCCTTCCTGGACAGCCTCCTCGACAACATCACCGACCCCGGCAACACCGACGCCAACCTGAGCAACGAGCCCAGCGTGGAAATCCCCTGGGAGTACGACTACACGGGCCAGCCGTGGAAGACCCAGGCGGCCGTCCGCGCGGCCCAGCAGAAGCTGTACTTCAACGCTCCGGTCGGCTCGTTCGGCAACGACGACCTCGGCGCGATGAGCTCCTGGTACGTCTGGTCCGAGCTGGGCATGTACCCCGAGACTCCGGGCACGGACACCCTGGCGCTCGGCAGCCCGGCGTTCCCGGTGGCCAAGGTGACCTTCGCGGGCGGCAAGACGGCGCAGATCAACGCGCCGCAGGCGGCACCCGATGCCCCGTACGTGCAGTCCCTCGACGTCAAGGGCAAGGAGTGGAACACCTCCTGGCTGACGTACCAGCAGTTCAAGGGCGCGGGCACGGTCGACTTCACCCTCGGCACCCAGCCGAACCAGTCCTGGGCGTCCGACCCGTCGGCGGTGCCGCCGTCGGACACCACCGGCGGCGACCGGGTCCTGGCCGCGACCGGCCCCTCAAGCGACGGCCTTGTGCTCCAGCCGGGCGCGTCCGGCGACGCCACGCTCGACCTCACCAACCTCGGCGGCAAGGACGTCACCGTCGACTGGAAGGCGACGGCACCCTCCGGCGTCACCCTCGACACCACGTCCGGCTCGGTGAAGGTGCCCGCCTCGGGCAGCGCCGAGGCGAAGGTCCATGTGACAGCGGGCGCGGGCGAAGGAACGTTCCCGGTCACCTTCGCGCTGACCGACCACAGCGCCGGGTCGGCACTGAGCGGGGCGGCCCTCCGCGTGGCCGTGGCCAAGGCCGGCGAGCTGTGGCCGTACGACACCAACGAAGGCATCTACCCCGACGGCACCAGCTTCTCGGGCGGCTTCGACAGCGGCGGCTGGGCCTTCTCGCAGAACGCGCTGTCCGCGGCCGGCGTCACCAGCGGCTCCACCGTCACGGTCGACGGCATCTCCTACACCTGGCCGACGGTGACGTCCGGTCAGCTGGACAACCTGGAAATGGGCGGTCAGACCATCCCGATGCCGGCCGGGACGTCGGGTGCGTCGTTGGGCCTGCTGGGCACGGCGGCCAACGCACCGACCGACGGCAGCGGGGTCTCGGGCACGGTGACCGTCACCTACACCGACGGCACCACATCGAAGGCGACGGTCGGCTTCTCCGACTGGACGCTCAACGCCGGTTCGAGCAAGCCGCTCCCGGGTGACACCACGGCCGTCACGACCGGCTACCGGAACACCGGCAGCGGGGGCCGGGACGGCGTGAAGACCTACGTCTTCGCCACAAAGGTCCCGCTCGACGGGTCCAAGCAGGTGGCGTCGATCACCCTGCCGGTGACGGGCTCGACAGGCACCGACCACCTGTTCGCCTACGGCTTCGGGCAGTGAGAGACGGCAGACACTGACGACGGCGGGGCCGGTTCCCGAAGGCGCGAGCCCCGGGAACCGGCCCCGCCGCCGTGCCGCAGCGCGCGGCCCGCGCGAGGGCAAACGCGGCGGAGCGAATCGTGGGGCGCCGGCATCGACGCGGTGGTTCGCGACTTGGCGGACATCCAGCACAAGTACCATTACGCCGTCCGGCAGAGCGGCCTCGCGGTCGTCGATGCCTGCGAGAGGTCGGTGGCCGCCGCGGTGCGTCCAGGAGCAGACCTCGCAGGCCGGTGCCGACTGGGCTGCGGAGACCGTGCGTACGCAGACCGACCTCACGAAAGAGCTCGGCAATTTCGCTGTCGCCTGCTGTGACGCAGGCATGCTTCACCCCAGGGTTACGATGGCACACTCTGAGTGACGAGCCCCCTGGGGGAAGTCGTGGAGCAGCAGGTGCAGTCGAAAGTCCTCCCGGGACGCTCTCTGTGCATCGCCGTGGTGCTGCTGGTGGCGGCGTCCGGCGCTGTCGAATCCGTGTCCTTCCTCGGGCTCGACCGGGTTTTCGCGGGCGTCATGACCAGCAATCTCGCGTTGCTCGGTATGGCCCTCGGCCGGGGCGCGGCCGTCGATGTCACCGCGGCGGTGCTGGCACTGTCCGGGTTCGGCGCGGGCACAGCGGTCGTCGCCTGGCGCACGCGCGGCTCCGCGGCGCCGGCGACCCACTGGCCCCGGCACGTCATGTTCCTTCTCGGCGTCGAGGCGGCCCTGCTGGCAGCGGGGGCGCTGGCCTGGGGCCTGACCGGCGGCACACCGGGCGAGACGGCTCGGGACGTCATGCAGTTCGGGGCCGCGCTCGCCATGGGCGTGCAGTCCGCGTGCATGGTCGCCGCCGGAGAGGCCGCCGCGCCGACCACCTACCTGACCGGCACGCTCGCCACCTACATCGTGAAGGGAATTGGCACCGGCCGCCCCGGGGTCTGGGTGCCGCTGCGGTTCGTCGGCCTCGTCGCGGGTGCGGCCTCCTCCGCCGTGCTGCTGAAGCAGGCGCGGGCCTGGGCCGCGCTCCCTTCGGTGATCCTGATCCTGGGCGCGATCGTCGCTGCCTGCGTGCCGCTCGCCGCGCAGCGCCGGAACGCCGCGGCCGCGTCCTGAACCACGGAGCCGGCGGCCCCTCTCCGCGATACCGTCTGCGACCGACCGGCAGGCGCCGCGTTCTGGCATGACGGCATGAATTGTGGGCGCTGCCCCGCTACGCGGACCGAGCGCGAGTGCTGCGCGACCTCGAGGCATTCGCCCGTGAGCCGTGACCTGCGAAGTGCGGCCCACCGGCGGCGCGGTCGCCGAGCCGAGCCTGAGCGTGCAGACCCCCGGCCCACCGCTGCGGAGCCGGATCTGCTTGCCGTTCGTGACCGGTGCCGCGGCCCGAAGACCTCGCTGCGATCGAGCCCCGCGTGCCTGCCGCTCGGTACTCGACGGATTCGAAGTCCTGTCATCGGCGGCGAGTTCGATGTGAGGTCCGAGATGGCGGTGGCTCCGGCGTGGCCTTCCGGCGTCGGCACGGCGGGGCCTGTTCCCGCACGGAATCCACGGCCGTCATCGAGGGAAGTCCGGCATGCAGAAGACCTTTGTTCGAAGTGTTGCTCCGCATGGCGGCCGGTACCACCGACCGCCGGACCGCAGGGGTGCGGCCCCATCCCCTTGCCCCCTGACGTGCTCTGAAGGCAGGAAAGGCGGGAGGCGGCGATGTCGCGTCCTCATGTCCCCGACCGGCGGCGCGCGCCGAGATTTGGGACACGTTTTACACGACGCACGCAACTGCATGCCGCACCCTTGCTGTCTGACAGGAAGTCGGGGCCGACAGGGGCCGAAGAGCGAGAGAACGGGGCAGGTCGTGGGACGGCGCAAGGGCGGCATAGGGATCGCACTCGTCACCGGGGCGATGCTGGTGGGCGCGAGTGCCTGCGGCGGGGGCGGCAGTGACAAGGCGGGCGGGGACGACGCCAAGGCGCCGGGCAAGGCGAGTGCGAGTGCCTCTCCGTCACCGACGAAGCCGGCGGGTCCGCCGATGCTGCTGGACACGATCACCCCTCAGGCGGGAACCACGGTCGGCGTGGCCATGCCGATCTCGGTGGTCTTCACGAACCCGGTGGCGGCAAAAGCACGGGCCGCGGTGGAGAAGCACATGAAGGTGAGTGCCTCTCAGCCGGTGGCCGGCGCCTGGCACTGGATGGGCGACAAGCGCGTCGACTGGAGGCCGAAGACGTACTGGCCCTCCGGCACGAAGGTGAGGGTCGACGCCGACATGAACGGCGTCAGCAACGGCAACGGACGCTACGGCGTACGCAACTACACCCACACTTTCACCATCGGCGACGACGTGCGCGCGGACGTCTCGGTGACCGGCCACACCATGAAGGTGACGCGCAACGGCCAGCTGGTGCGCACCCTGTCGATCAATGCGGGCAGCGCTCAGTATCCGACGTGGAACGGCACGATGGCGGTCATCGACAAGCAGGAGAAGGTCCACATGACCTCCTGCAGCGTCGGCATCAGCTGCGACAAGGGCAGCCCCAACTACTACGACCTGACGCTGCCCTGGGACATCCACCTGACCCAGTCCGGCACGTACGTGCACTACTCGACCGGCGACCCCAATCCGGGCAGCGGCAGCGCCCGCGGCTCGCACGGCTGCGTCCACCTGTCCCTGTCGGACGCCAAGTGGTTCTACGGCCAGGTCAAGCAGGGCGACCCCGTCACCATCACCGGCTCGCCCCGTGCCAAGGCCCCGGCCGACAACGGATACGCCGACTTCAACCTGGGATGGGACCAGTGGCTCGCGGGCAGCGCCTCCGGGGAGGGGACGACCGCGTCGCTGTAATACGCGGGAGCCGGGTTTCGGGTCTGTGGCCGCCGGTCGACGTGGGTACACGGCTCGTACCTTCTGAGACCTGCCGATCTCTCCATGGCCGGCAGCCGGATGGTGATGAGGCCGAGGGTCCGTCGGTTCCTGCGCGTCAGCTCGGTGTGCGCGCCGGACATGTGCGGGGGCAGGATCGACGGACTGACGTGTCGTCCCGGCCGCGAAGAGAACGGTTGCCCGTGCTCCTAGGTGGCATCGGCCCGGCCCTGGGAGGCCGGGCGGTGGCACCCGTGGCACGACCTCGCGCGGGTCCGCCGCAGGCACGCCCGCATTCACGACCTCCTCGCGCAGGGGTACAGCCCGCGCGATGCCGTTCGCGCCCCCAGGGATGTCCGAGATGGGTCGCCCTTCAGGGGCGCGGGGCTTTCTCACCGTGCACGGCTGTGTATTCGGCTGCGAGCCAGGAGCCGAGGTCGTTGATGAGCATCCCGAGCACCGCCTGGTCGGGTGTGGGTGTGCGGCCGATGGCGGTGGCGAGACGCATCTGCTCGGCGCGCTCGGGGTAGTAGCGGCCGAAGAGCTCGGCGGACTGGTCGAGGTCGCTGGTCCAGCCGCCCCATCGGGGCATGACCAGGGTGAATCCTGTGCGGACGATGCGACGGCCGACGAGACGGCCGAGGGTGCGGCGATCGGCGTCCGTGGTGGCTTGGGCCGCCTTGGCACGCCAGTGTGGCAGCACGCGGGCGAGGTCACCGTTGGTCCAGCATCCGTCCCGAGACCATCCCCACCATGGCCGGCTTGGTCGTAGCCGCCGGCACCGGCCTGAGCCCCGGTCTTTGGCGCAAGCAGTACGGATACTGGACCAAGGTCGAGATGAATCCCCTGGAAGCCACCGCCTTCCTGCTCGCGGAACACCTGAACCGCATCACCGACGACCGCGACTTCGCCACGCGCATGATCGCCGATGCCCTGTCGCGTGCGGATGAGGGCTGATGTAGGCCCTTGCCGGTTGATCAGTCTTCGGCGACAACCGGGCTGAGCCGCGCCAGGTTGCGGCTCGGAGAGGCGTCGTCCACCGCCGGCGGGCCAGAGGAGGTCGACGTCGGGGAGCGGGTGGTGGGGCATGCGACCGGCCAGGCTCCCTGCAGGGCGCGCGAAGTCAGGCCGGAAGCCACCCTTGTGGCACAGAGGATGACCACGGAGGATTGCCACCGGCCGCTACAAGGCGGCCTGTTCCGGGGGGAAATGGGAGATTCTGTGAAAAAGATCAGCCGGATTGTACGCGCTGCCGTGGTGGGGGCATTGGCGCTCGGCGGCGTCGTGGCAGGCACGAGCAACGCTTCGGCGGCGACCAGCAACTGGGGCTGCCGCTCCGAGAGAACCGGCAGCTTCGCCGACGCCGGCCACGGTATTCACCTCGACTCCTGCATCGAGGACCAGTGGGGCAACAACGGCAGTGGCTTCTACGCCCGCATCGCCGTCACGCTCGACCCCGGCAGCGGCTCCGCCCACCCGGCCGTCTTCCCGTGCGCGCAACTGTGGAAGTCGGACGGCTTCGGCGGCTGGTCCTATGTGCACGACTACGGCTGCATGGGCACGTGGTACGGGCCCGGCACCGACGACGCCATCTGGATCAGCGACGGCGGTCAGAACTACAACCCTGGCAGCGGGGCATACGTGGTGCGGGTGGGCTTCTGGGCCACCATCAACGGCCACTACGGCTATTACGGAGACGTGGAGTCGCCGGTCGCCTCGGTGTGGTGACCGCGGACGGCTTGCAGCCGTATGGACGAGGGCCTCTGGGATTCGCCTTGCCGGGGTCCTCGTGCGTCATGAAGTCCGCGGAAGGCGAGGAGCTGCTGCGCGGCATGGTGACGCTCCGGGCAGACGATACCGCAGCCCGGATCGCGCCGTACCCGCGCACGGCCGCCGGCGTGGACCACGGCCTGCCCGTGATCCAGCGGCCGGTGGGCGGCGTGCTGCAAAAACGAGCCGCAGCGGGTGAGCTGAAGACGCTGCTGGCCGGCCGCTGAATGCTGCCTCACCGACCGAAGTGTCGGTGGCCTGTGGTGGGATGGCCGCGCTTCGTAGGCCACCTGGTGGGAGACCGTTCCGATGCCCGTGTACCCGTCGCTGACCCGCGCTCTGGCGGAGGCTCTGGTTGATGTCCTCTGGTTCGTCGACGACTGCGAGGACGAGCAGATGGACCCGGACGACGCTGTCAGGGTCCTGGAGGGTGTCGCCTACCTGGTGAGTCTGCTGTCGAGCGATCAGCGCATCGAGTTCATCGACCTACTCGGAACGATGGCCGAAGAAGAGACCAACCCTTCGCGCCGCGAGTTCCTGGAGAGCTTTCCTGAAGACTTCGGACTAGCAGACGACGCGGAGTGACCTGGGGCTCCGCCGAGCAGGTGATCAACCGTGCTGGTGACGAAGGCGTGATGCCGTTGCTCCCCATGGACGAGCCCTTCGACGCCAACGACAAGGCTGGGCAGGCCGCCGCTGTCCGTACCGCGGCGGATGAGAGCGCCTGTGCTGCGCGGATCGAGGGGGCTCGAGACCAGCGGTGTGATCCCAGAGCTGGTGGACGTCCACCGTGACATTCGGCAGGTGCCGCATGGCGCGACTGTGCCAGTCCGTGGTGTGGTATCGGGCTTGACAGACATCCCATGAGCTGGAGAGTCAAACGGTGAGTGCGTGAGCCCAGGTGAACCAGCAGTCCCTTTCCAGTCGGCAGCCCGCCGTTCAGCCCGAACGGATGCCCTGGACGAGTAGTTCCGAATGCTGACAGTGCGTCCCGGGACGGGAGTGGCTCCTCCTGAGGGACAAGCTGGACCGGTTCACCGGGTGCCGTGGTGGGCCAGATTCACGGCCAGAGCAGCCACGGGCAGACAGAAGAACACGGCCCAGGGACCCAGCTGGTGGTCACGAACCCGCAGGTGGGCACAGAGTGCACCAAGGAAGTACAACACGAGACCGATGGCAGCGAACGTGCCCAGCACTGGCACGGCGAACCCGGCCAGCAGCCCCAGCGCCCCCAACGCCAGCAGTGTGCCCAGCGGGCGCATCCAGGACCGGGGCACACGCAGCTTGTCCGCCTGGCTCTTGGGGTAGTCGTGGCCGATGAAGTTGGCGATGGCGGCCGAACCGTTGACAGCCGAGGTGAGGAGGGTGACCACGAGGTAGGCGGCAAACACGAGAAACTCCTTCTTCTGCGCGAGAACGACGGTTGGGTGTTCGTGTCCTTGACGAAGACAGCGCCTCAAGATGTGACACGCCCTGTCAGACCAGCCCCTCGGGGAAAGCTGCACCCTCCGGGGATGCAGAGAGGGCGTCCAAGATCGTTGTGTGACGAACGAGAACTTGGAGCGGGTCTTGAGTGCCATCGGCCGACTACCGCTCGGACTCCGGAAGGGACCTGGTGCCGCTCCCGCTGGAGTGCCGAGGCCCACCGTACGCGTCGTACGGCGGCAGGCCGGTGTTGTGTTCTCGCCCGCGGACCCACGCTCGACGCCGGCTTGCCTCAGGCGGTCTGCAGGGCGAACACGAAGGTGGCCGTACTGAGCACGAGCATGCCGGAGGCGTTGAAGAAGAGGTTGCGTCCCAGATCGCGGGCTCGGATGTGCATGCCCACGGCGGTGAGGAAGTAGCAGACGACGGCGGCGCTGGTCAGCACCGCCAGCGGGGTGGACCAGATGCCCGCGACCAGTCCTGCGGCCGTCACGGTCTTCATCAGCGGCAGGAGCGGCCAGAACCGGCGGGGGAATCCGACGTCCCGCAGGCAGTCACGGATGAAGCCGACCGGCTTGAGGCACATCGCGGCGTCCGCGAGATGGATGACGGCGAGGCCGGCCAGTGGCCACCAGGGCTGTATCACAGCTGCTACTCCTTCAAGGGTTCGGATCTGCGTGCGTCGAGCAGAGGGAACATTCAAGGGACAGGACGGCGCGGCGATTCGTGACGCCCTCACCGAAGACCTGCGCTCGGGCATGGCGGCCGAGGAGCGGCGGTCGGCGTCCTTCGTCCGCGTCGGTACCGCATCAGGCGGCCGCTTCGGCGACCGCGATCGACCACCAGATGTAGAAGAGGTTGACCACCAGCCGGGCCGCTACTCCTACCGGCCGCTCCAGGAACCGGGCTCGGTCGGCACGGGCAGACCGCAGGGCGTCGACGTGGGAGACCAGGTAGACGGTGATCAGCGCGGCAGCGGCCCACCCGCCCGCCGCACGCCACCGCGGAGTCAGCACCAGCGCGCCCACCGCGATCTCCGTCGCACCGGCGGCGGCGACCAGGAGCGCGGGCCGGGCAAGCCATCGCGGGACCAGGGTGCGGAAGTAGCCGGGCAGCACGAAGTGCGCCACCCCCACCCCCGACAGGAAGATCCCCAACGAAACGGCCGCGATACGGTTCATGGCGTGAGCATCACCGCTGCCCGCACGTGGGCGCTTGAACGAAACGATCGCCGCCTGGTGTTCGCCTCGGATCCGAACGGGGCGATGTTCGCCGAGACCGGCGCGTTCAGCGTCAGCGTGCACCGCCACCCGGTGTGGAAAGTCGTCCTGTCGCCCGGCGGACTCGTCGAGACCCGGCTGCCAGGAAAGCGTCCGGTCACCTCGGCCGGCGTGATCGTGCCCCCTCTGCTCGTCCACACGGCTGGCGCCTCGTCCTCCTACACCGCCCTGTTCCTCGACCCCTGGAAATTGCCTCCCGACGTGGGCCTGATCCACCTCGACCGGGCCACCGTGCGCCGCCTCCTCGCCGCCCTCGACCAAAACGCGGAACCGGGCCCGGACGCCGACCTCGCCGCGGCCGCGGTCGAACTCACCGCCCTGACCGGCCCCGCACAGCCCCTCGATCCCCGCGTGGCCCATGCGATCGGGGAAAGCACCCGCGCCACCCCACCCGCAGCAATCGGCTCCATCGCGGCCGACGTCGGATTGTCCGCGACACGTCTGCGCGCCCTCGTCCGTACGTCAGTGGGAGTGCCGCTCGTGCAGTTGAGAACCTGGGCACGCCTGCGGACCGCCGTTGCCACCCTGCCCGGCACCACGGTGGCCGCGGCCGCCGCGTCAGCCGGATTCGCCGACCAAGCCCATCTCGCCCGCACCGCCCGCAGTCTCCTCGGCCGCACCCCCGCCTCCATGGGACAGCCCCCGACCTGCCGGGTGCCCTGAACCGGACACCCCATCAGCTCCCGGCGGGGAGACATCAGCCGGACGCCCGGCGGTACCTCTACTGGCTGGAAGAGCGGAAGTCCCCCACACCCGATGACCGGTTGCCCCAGCTGTAGCGTCAAGCGGCGAGTGCGTGGGCCCGCTGGGACCAAGCTGTCGCCTCGTCGTACGATGTGCCGGTCTTGAGGCAGCCGTGCAGGATGCCGACGAGCCGGTTGGCGAGCTGGCGTAGGGCGGCGTTGAATTCGATGCCGCGGGCCCGTTGCTTCTCGTAGTAGGCCCTGGCGCCAGGGGAGACCCGCAGTGCAGAGAAGGCTTGGGCGATCAGCGCGTCGATGAGCCGGTCGTTGCGGACGTGCCGAGCGGTTACGACCTTCTTCTTGCCGGATGCGCGGGTGATCGGGCTGGTGCCGGCGTAGTTCTTGCGGGCCTTGGCACTGGCGTAACGGTGAGGGTCGTCGCCGAATTCTGCGAATACCCGGGCGCTGAGCATCGGTCCCAGCCCGGGCTGGGAGCGGATGATCTCGGCGTTCGGGTGCCGGCAGAAGAAGTCCTCGACCTGCTCATGCAGGAACTTGACCTGCTCGTTCAAGATGGCCAGCATCGCGATGAGCGCGCGCACGGAGACGGCGTAGGCCGCCGTCACAACGGCGGGCTGCCCCAGGTGCTTGGCGCGCAGTACGGCTTGGATCTTGGTGACCTTGTCGGGGATGCCGCGTCGGCGGGCGCGCTTGAGGGCCGCGCTTATCTGCGTGGCCGTCAGCTTCGCAGCGGAGACCGGATCGGGTGCCCTGGCGAGCAGTTCCAGGGGGTCGGGGGGCGTCCAGGCCGTCGAACGCCTCCAGGGCGGCGGGGAAGTAGTCGAGCAGGGCGTGCCGCAGCCGCTGCGTGGTGCGGGTACGTTCCCAGATCAAGGTCTTATGGGCACGCGTCACAACCTTGACCGCTTCGGCGTCAGCGGTGTCCCCGGAGATCGGGCGGAACTGGTGAGAGTCGGTGCGCACCATGTCAGCGAGCATGTGCGCGTCGGCCGCGTCGCTCTTGGCCCCCGATACCGCCAAGCGTTCCCGGTACCGGGAAGCCTGCAGCGGGTTGACCGCATATACCGTGTAGCCCGCGGCGATCAGCGCCTGCACCCACGGGCCCCGATCGGTCTCGATCCCAATCACCACCTCGGCCTTGCTGTCCTCCCCGAGCTCGGCGCCGATCATCGCGTGCAATCGCTCGATACCCGCGACGCCTTCCGGCAGCCGAGCCTTGGACAGCCGGCGACCTGTGGCGTCCATCAGCTCGATGTCGTGGTGGTCCTGGGCCCAGTCGTCCCCGACGAACAGCAACTCGTCCTCCGTCATCGACCTCGATCGGCAGCAGCCCGCAGGAGAACCATCAGCGACCTAATAAGGCTGTGCTCACGCCGCAACCGGGCGGTCACGACATCCCATCAGCGATTTCGCTCGTGGCCGACCAGCAGGGGCACGATCTGTCAACAGGACTCGAAGTCCAGGGAAAAGAGAGTGCTCACCTGCTGGCGGCTACCAGGCACCGAGTCTGCCGGATGGAGCCTCGGCAGGTCTTATTAGGGACGATGCTGGTCACAGCCACTCGTTGCGGACGGCGAGGATGTCGTACCTCGTGGCCGTCGTACAGCCCTGCGGCGGGCCGACGGGTGCGCCGCAGGAGGCCCGGACAAGGAGTTCCGGCCGCAGCAGTCGGGACCCGGCAACGCCGCCCGCGATGCCGCGCAGCAACTCGCGGACGGCTGCGCGCCCCTGCTCTGCCATGGGGGAGCGGACAGTCGTCAGCGCGACCGGCGACTCGGCGGCGATCGGGGTGTCGTTGTAGCCGATCAACGCCCGGCTGTCGCCGAGGTGCAGCCCAAGGTCATGGGCCGCGCCCATCACACCGACGGCTGCCAGGTCGTCGACGGGCTTCCAAGTGTGGGTCCGAGGCGGTCATTCGTCGTTCAACCCGCGGGGTTGGAGGGATACTTGCACACGGCGTCGGCCGACGTCTCACGCAGTTCCGAGCGCGGCATCCCGGCTGCGTGTGCGCGTAGGCTGTGTGGATGAGCGATCATTCGCTGTCGGAATCCAGCGCCGAACTGCGTACACGCGAGGCCGCACTGCGGGTGAGTGCTCGCGCAGTCGTCGTGGACCAGGTGGGCCGCGTCCTCCTCATCCGGCATCGCGACAACGACCGGGAGTTCCATGTTCTGCCCGGCGGACGTGTAGAGCCTGGTGAGACGGCATCCGAGGCCGCTTGCCGGGAGGTGAGGGAAGAGACCGGACTGCCCTCGGGGACATGCCCCGAGTTCGACGCGCGGCCGGTTCGACGGGGTTTGCTCCGAGCGAAGCCGGCCGAGGATCTGCAACGGCAGGCCAGTCAGGAAGTGGGCGATGTGGGGTGTGTCGTATCCGGCGTCCACATCCACGTGGATCTCTGGACGCCGTTTTGCCACTCGCCGACCGCGTGAGCCGCTCGACGACCTCGTGGTCCAGGAGGTGCGGCCGACCTCCACGCAGCGATGACCCGGTACCCCGCAGGTCGGCGTCGCTGAAGCGATCGACCCACTCGGGCCGGTGAGGATCTGCTGGAGCAGCAGGGTGAGAGCCCGATACCGGCGGCCGTCAGTGACGGCCTTGTGCCCGGTTCTGAACCGAGGGTGGCGTTGAACGCTCGGCAGAGGTTGGCTGCCCGGGGGCATGTACAGCCGCGAGATTCTTGCGGAAACTCGGATGCCTGGCCGACTTCGGTCTGTTAGCTGTTGAGGATGGACCCCGATCTCGTCACCGATGAGTGACTGAATGGAGTTCTGGACGAGCTCGTTCGTAGGAACGGCTCTTTCACAGACCGGAGTTCGGGACGAGAAGAGCCGATTTCGAAGCGACTACGGCGCCCGATTTCTGGGAGACGGGCGCCTCGGGCCGACGCTACAGCCGTGCCTACGTGCTGGACGTCCTTGAGGAGCGCCACAAGGAGCCGGCACCAGCGGTCCGGCCAGGGCGACCAGCAGCTCAGCCTCGATCAAGCACGCGAGTCCCCGCTCGTGGCCGAGCGGGCCATGGGCCGGGCCCTGAGTCCGGCGTGGGCAGTGGGGCAGCGCGACCGTGGCCTTGAACAGTGCGTTGGGGGCAAAGGGCGCGGGTATGCACCGCCGTCAGGAGTCAGTCAGCAGCGGAGAAGTGGCGAGCCAGCTCGGTGGCCAGGCGACGTGTGACCGTGTGATTGGCGCGGCGCATCGTGGCCCGCACGATGGGGGCCAGCAGCCGGTCGGCCAGCGGGGCGCGCACCCAGGTGTACGCGAACGAGATGTGGCTCCCTCCGCTGCGCAGCGGTTCGATGGTGTAAGTGCCGTGGGCCAGGCGCCGACCGGCCCCGCTGACGTTGCGTTCGACGATGCGTCCCGGCACCTCGGCCTCGACGACCTCGATGGTGACGTCGGTCTTGGCGCCGCCCAGCGAGGCGGTGACCGTGGCGCGCGATCCGATGCCCCGGCCGGGGCCGCTGTAGCGCCAGTTGGTCAGGTAGTGGTTGGTGAATCGCTCGTGGTGAGCCATGACATCGAGGAAGTCGTAGACCTGCTCGGGCGTCTGCGGTACGTCGATCGACACGGTGACAGACTTCATGTACCACACGGTACATGCGGCATGTACCAATTGGTACACTCGTGGTGTGGTGAATACGGACGTCTCGCACCCCGAGGGTCAGGACGGGCATGGCCCGGACCCGGGCCGGCGCGCTCAACTGCTGGACGCAGCTGTCGACCACGTCGCGGCGCACGGCATCGCGGATCTGAGCCTGCGCCGCCTGGGCGCTGCGATCGGTGTCAGTCACCGCATGCTGATCCATTACTTCGGGTCCAGGGAACAGCTGCTCGTCGAGATCGTCCGCACGTCGGAGCAGCGCCAGCGCGATCTGATGTCCCGGCTCCGCCTGGAGTCCGGTCTCTCGCCCGCGGATGTCGCCCGGCGACTGTGGCAGCAGCTGACGGATCCCCGGCTGGCCGGTCAGGAGCGGCTCTTCTTCGAGATCTGCGGGCACGCGCTGCGGGGCCGCCCCGAAGCCGCCCCGGTCCTCGAGGGGCTGGTGACGGACTGGCTGGAGCCGCTCGTGGCCGCCGAGGTGGGCGCGGGGTCGGACCCCGCCGTGGCCCGTAACCGTGCCAGGCTGGGACTGGCCACCGTCCGTGGTCTCCTGCTGGACCTCCTCGCCACCGGAGACCGCGCGGGCGTCGACGCGGCAATGGAGGAGTTCCTGCGGCTCTGCTACGGCCCGAAGTGACGAAGCCGCCGACACGTACGTTACGGTGCGGGACCCCATCTTGGGCGGCCCTGTGGACAACCCCTGACCGGGGCCGTTCAAGTCGGGGGTACGGCGCCGCCGCCGTAGACCTGACCATGGTGCTGCGACCGCCGGTGGAACCGATGCCGGCTGACGTCGCGCAGCCGTGACCGTCGGTCAGGCGCGGAGCCGCACCCGGTGCCGGCACGTTTCGTCCCCGTCGGGTCAGCTCTCGTTTCGGCGACGACCCGGAAGCCGTGAGGCGGGTGGGCGGTGCGGCGCGGGACGGTGTCGGTGGCGCGGTCCTTGGCACCTTCGGCGATGACATGGTCCGTGCCGGCCGGCATTGCGGCGACACGATGAGCGACGTGGGTACTGGGCGCTGCCGACATGGCATGGAGTTCCGCAAGTCGGCCGAGGCGGGACCGGACCCGCGTGCTCTCTGCAATCACGTCACCGACGCGTCCGGCTGCACCGTCGAGCAGGGCACCGACAGCGAGCTCGACGCCTGGGCCAACTGCACGATGGCCGGTGTCCTCGTGGCTTCGCCGTCGCCGCCGTCAACACGCTCGTGATGACCGTCCTCGACCGCCGCCGCGAGCTCGGCATGCTCCGCCTCGTCGGCTCCAGCCAGCGGCAGGTGAGGCGGATGCTGCGGTGGGAAGGCCTGCTGGTGGCGGTCGCCGGCATCGTACTCGGCACGGCCTTCGCCGCCGCGACGCTGATCCCGGTGATGCGCGGCTTCATCGGCGAGGCCCCGTACGTACCTTCGCTGGTGTACGCAGCCTTCGCCGGGGGGCGCGGTGGGACTGAGCCTTCTATCAGTGGCCCTGTCGGCCATGGCGGCGCTGCGGCGGTGAAGCGCGCCCTGCAGAGCGGGAAGCTTCCACCGCATCACCGTGTAGTTCGGCCGGCCGCTGCACCACGCAGGCGGTGGAATCCGCAGCCGGGCAGGGGCCGGTGGAGCCGGCCGACCGGGAGCTGCGCGCGGAACTGTCCGCGTACGAGGGCCGGCCCATCCTGTGGGCGGCACGGCTGTGTCGTCGCCGACCGCCCGCGGCGCAGAGGCGCGGGCGCGTGGTGCTCCGGCAAGGAACCGGCCAACTCGTGACTGCAACACGACGTATGGCCCAGCGCATGGCATGTAAGCGGGAAACCGCGGCTACGGACCATGAACCAGGTCGACCAGAACCGACCCACACCGCGGGCGGGCGGTGCCAACCGCGGTGCCTTGCGCGTCAACAAGCACTGGCTCGGCAGTCACATCCACCGATAGCACCGCGTCGTCCACGACCGACGGGAACAACGCCTCCATCAGCCAGATCACGAACTCTTCCGATTCGCCGGGATACTTCACGCACGAGATCGTGCTGGTGGGCGCGGTGGTGCATTGGAGGACACATGCCACCTGCTTTGGTCAATATTTACTTTCCCGGATTCCATCTGCATAGTGGCGCCTCGAAATACTGGTGAGTTGAGCCGAGAGGGCCTTTTCTTGTCTCAGATCAACGATGCTGCCGCGCGCGAGGTGGAACTTGAGCGAGTTCAGGTTTCCGTCATAGGCGAGCTGTTCGACGAGCGGCTGGCCGGGGCGCGGGAGCAACTGGCGCTCGTGCTCGCGTCGCCACCCGACGGTGCGGGCGAGGCGTACGAGAGGGAGGTCGCGGCCGGGCGGCTGGCGCGGGAGGTTCGTCGGCTGGAGGGGGCCGAGGACGGGTTGGTCTTCGGCCGGATCGACCTGACGGACGGTACGGTCCTGCGGATCGGGCGGCTGGGGCTGCACAGGGACTCGGACGAGCTGCCACTGCTGGTGGACTGGCGGGCCGAGGCCGCGCGGCCCTTCTACGAGGCGACGCCGGTTCATCCCATGGGGCTGCGGCGGCGCCGCCATCTGCGTCTGGCAGGTCGCAAGGTGGTGGGAGTGAGCGATGAGCTGCTCGACGGCTCCGCACCCACCCGACAGGACGTGATCGGCGACGGCCCGTTGACCGCGGCGCTCCAGGAACGGCGCACGGGGCGTATGGGTGCGGCGGTTGCCACACTCCAGGCCGAGCAGGACGCGATCGTCCGGTCGCCGCACCGCGGGGTAACGGTCGTGCAGGGTGGTCCGGGCACCGGAAAGACGGTGGTGGCACTGCACCGCGCCGCGTATGTGCTGTACGCGTTCCCGAAGGCAGCCGAGCGTGGCGTGCTCGTACTGGGGCCGAACGCGCGGTTCCTCGACTACATCAGCCAGGTCCTGCCCTCGCTCGGGGAGAACGACGTCGTCCTGGCGACGTGCGAGGAACTGGCCGGCGTCGTACCGGGCGCCACGGACCCCTTCGAAGTGGCCCGCCTGAAGGGGAATGCCGCACTGGCCGACGCGCTGGGCGCTGTGGTCCGCTCACGGCAGGCCCCGGGCGGCGACTTCGACGTCCGGGTCGGGCAGGAGTGGATTCGTCTGCCGGACAGGGACGTCGCACAGGCGCGGGAGTCGGCACAGACCAGCGGTCTCGCACACAACCGGGCGCGCCGGCTGTTCAAGGAGCTGCTGGTCGACGCCCTCGTCCGTGAGCTTGCCCGCAGTGGCGCCGAGGCGCTCGAACGTATCGACGCCGAGGTTGCTCAACTGACCGGTCTCGACCTCGACGGGGCTGCGGCAGCGGACCTGCGCCGCCTCGGCCTTGACGACGCGCCCGCCACTGGTGCCGACGAATTCGACGCCGACGCCTTGCGCGCCGACCTCCTGGCCGATGCCTTGCTCGATCAGGCCGTCGAGGACCTGTGGCCGCGGCTCACGCCCGGCGACGTGGTCCGCGCCCTGCTGGCGGATGCAGACGCGCCGGCCGCGTACCTGCGGCAGTTCACCGACGACCAGCGGGCCCTGCTGCGGCGAATGCCCGGTGAGCCCTGGACGGACGCCGATGTGCCGCTTCTCGACGAGGTGGCGAGCCTGGTCGACGGCCCGCCTGAGCAGGCCTTCGGGCATGTCGTCGTCGACGAGGCACAAGAGCTCACCGCCATGCAGTGGCGGATGATCGTGCGCCGTTGCCCGGGCAGGTCGATGACACTGGTCGGAGACTTCGCCCAGGCAGGCCCGGTGACGGTGGCCAGGGACTGGCAGGAGGCACTCGGCCCGCACCTCGGACGGCGCTTCGACCTGCGCACCCTGACCGTCAGCTACCGGACCACCCAGGAGATCCTCGCCACCACCGGGAACCTGCTGGCCCGGATCGCCCCGGGCCGGCCACCGATCCGGTCGATCAGGCATGGCGAGGTGCCTCGAACCCTCACCACGGCCCCTGAATCACTCGTCACCACCCTCGCGCTGGAGCTGCGCGAGCAGGGCGCCGCGTACCCGGGTGAGTTGGTCGGGGTGATCTGCGCCGATGGCAGGACGGAGCAGCTCACGGCTGCGGGGATCGAGCAGCATGCACGACTGGTGCCGGCCTCACAGGCGCGCGGCTTGGAGTTCGACGCCGCCGTCGTGGTCGACCCGGACGGGATCACCGCCGCCCGCCCTGGGGGTGAGCGCGACCTGTACGTCGCCCTGACCCGGGCCACCAAGAGGCTGTGCACCATCACCGTCCCGCCTACCGTGAAGATCACGGGAAGAGGACACGGAAGTTGAGCCAGAACCCGAGAATCGACAGTGCCCGGGCCTGGCATGGGTTGGTGCTTGGGGAGGCTCGGGGAGCCCGGCAGCGGCTGCGGTGACCTGGCGTCCCGGCATCCCGGTGATTGAGGGCGACGCGGTGGGCGGTAGTTCCGCCAGCGGCGTCGTAGCCAAGCCGCGGCCCCGGTGATCAGCAGTGCGACGGTGGTGACCGCCCACCAGTTGCCGACCTCCCAAACCGGACGTCCACCGTGCAGTTCTCGCCCTTCGTTGGGGCGTCGGGGCGTCGGGGCGTCGGGGCGTCGGGGCGTCGGCGTGAGAGGCGTGCGCAGCGTGAGTTCTGCGTACGCGAGTTCGCCAGGCCGCACGGGGCGGTACTCGACTGTGCAGTGGGCGGGGCCGGCTTCGGCACGGGAGAGTTCCATGTCGTGCGGCGCGACACCCGGGTACACCGGCTCCGGATGCTCCCGGTACTGGGCAACCTCTGCTTCGTGCTGCCACTGCTGCGACCGCGCCGGTTTCCCCGCCACAGCCAGCACGCCCACCGCCCGCGGCACACCCGAAGCGAAGATCGGCGCCGTCGCACCCGCTCCACCACCCCGGGCCGTCACCACCAGTTCGAAGCCGAGAGCCGGCACCGCGGCCGCCATGGTCGCCCAGACCAGGAAGAGATGCAGGGCTGTCAGCGGCCGTCTGTTACTCGGGGCGCACTGCAGGTCACCCCGCGAACCGCGTTCCCTCGGCAGCCCAACCTGTGTCATATGCCTTCGGCGTACCAAAAAAAATCGCCCAGATATATCTAGAAAGCGGCACAGTCAGCGCAAGCGGATCGCTACCGTGGTCGGATGGACACAGAGAGTTCGCCACCTCTCGATACCGCAACCCTGCGCGGTCAGCTCGTCGCGCGTGAGGAAGAGGTCCGTCACCTGGCGAAGCAGCTCGGCATCGCCGGCGAGTTCCAGGCGTCCTGCACGGTGCGCGACGCGGCGGACCTGCTCCTCGCCGCCGGCCGCGCGCTCGCCGCTGAAACGCCCTGCCGGACCACGACGCACACCATGGCCGTTCTGTACGGGCTTTGCCGGACAGGCGCATAACGGTCGATGGTCTCGTCGTTGTCGTGGGCGTGCGCCAGGGCCTCCTGGAATTTGGGCGTCATACCGACGGGAGCCGGCGGGGCGGGTGCGACGAGCACTGCGCCTTTCGGTCCGGCGGGGCGGCGGGAGGCGAGCGTCTGGGTCGCCCTTCCGCCCATCGGGTGGCCCACCACGACGTACTCGCCGTAGTCGAGTTCGCCAGTGGACTCACCCCAGCCACGGTGGTCGTACGAGACGCATGCCCGTGTGGGGCTGAGGTGCTCGATGACCGGTCGCCAGGTGCGGTGGGAGCCACCCCGGTAGTGGAGGAAGAATAGGGCCGGGCCTTCGCCTTCGCGGGGCCGCTCTGCTGCGCCCGCTGCCGACGTGAGCCCCGGCGGTTGAGCCGTGCCGCTCATGACCCGGTCGTCATCCGGCCTTTCTCGATCAATTACGAGCTCGTATGCCACTCTCGCCCGGACGGAGCTGCGCCGGTTGCGGGGTCCGCTGACGGCGGCAAACGTCTTCCGTTGCCCCGTGCCGGAGATCGGCGATGGCGCGGTCGCCCTCCACCGAGATCACGATCCACGGCCGCAGTTTCCGCCTACATCACAAGTTGATCATGTGTCCGGCCAGGCCGTGCACCGCCTCCTGGATCGCCTCGCCGAGCGTCGGATGGGCGTGGACGTTGCGGGCGATCTCATGGACGGTGAGATCCCATTGCTGCGCCAGGGTCAGCTCGGGCAGCAGTTCGGTGACGTCCGGGCCGATGAGGTGCCCGCCGATCAGCTCGCCGTACTTCGCGTCGCTGATCAACTTCACGAAGCCGGTGGCGTCGCCCAGACCGTGCGCCTTGGCGTTTGCGGTGAACGGGAACTTCGCCACCTTGACGTCGTGGCCCAGTTCGCGTGCCTGGGCCTCGGTGTAGCCGAAGCTGGCGATCTGCGGCTGGCAGAAGGTGGCCCGCGGGATCATCGCGTAGTCCAGTTCCATGGTCTCCGCGTCCGCCAGCGTCTCGGCCGCGATCACGCCCATCGCCTCGGCCGCGTGCGCCAGCATCAGCTTCGCGGTGACGTCGCCGATGGCGTAGAGGTGCGGGACGTTCGTGCGGCAGCGACCGTCGACGTCGATCGCACCGCGCTCGGAGACCCGCACGCCGGTGTTCTCCAGACCACAGCCGGACACGTTGGGGGCGAAGCCGATGGCCTGGAGGACCTTGTCGGCCTCCAGGACCTGCTGGGAGCCGTCCTTGCCGGTGACCGTGACGCGGACCTGGGGGCCCGACTCGTCGATGGAGTCGACGCGGGTGGACGTGAGGGCTTCGATGCCCAGCCTGCGGTACTGCTTGGCGAGCTCCGCGGAGACCTCGGCGTCCTCCAGCGGGGCGAGTCGGTCCAGGAACTCGACGATGGTGACCTTCACCCCGTAGTTGTGCAGGATGTACGCGAATTCGACGCCGATCGCGCCGGCGCCGGCGATGATGACCGACTGCGGCAGCTCCTCGGCGAGGATCTGCTCCTCGAAGGTGACCACGCGGGAGGTACGCCGGGTGCCGGGCAGAAGCTTGGGTGTCGCGCCGGTGGCGATGATGCAGTGGTCGAACCCGATGGTGCGCGTATCGCCCTCGAAGCCGGACACCTGGAGGGTGTGCGGATCGAGGAAGGTGCCCTGACCGTCGATTTCAGTGATCTTGTTCTTCTTCATCAGGTAGTGCACGCCCTTGACGCGGCCGTCGGCGACCCTGCGGCTGCGGCGGAACGCCTCGCCGTAGTCGAAGGACACCTGTCCGTCGACGCGGATGCCGAACGTCTTCGCCTCGCGGGTGAAGACGTGCGCCAGCTCGGCGTTGCGCAGCAGGGCCTTGGTCGGGATGCAGCCCACGTTCAGGCAGATGCCGCCCCAGTACTTCCGCTCGACAACGGCGACGCGTCTGCCCAGCTGGGCGGCGCGGATCGCGGCGACGTAACCACCGGGGCCCGCACCGAGTACCACCACGTCGAAGCGGTCGTCCTGCTCGTCCGTCATCGGTGCCTCCTGCAGCGGAACGCGTTCGGGCTCCGGCCAGAGTTCCCCCGTCGATGCCGACGGCAAACAGGGGCGCTTCCCGGCGGTCGTGGACTTCACCCGTGCGATCCGGTTGCTTCTCGGCCCAGCTGGTTTACCCTTCAATCACATGGGGTGCCGTGAGGAGGTCACACCGTGACGGAACTTGGCCTGGCCGACACGGTCGGCATGCTGCGACAGCCCGGCGTGCGGACACGACACAGCAGCTCAGGGCTCGGATGGGAGCGGCTGTACCTCTCCGCGCAGGTGGAGCAGCCCTACCGCGCGGCCTTCGATCCGGCCCTCACACACCTGGTGATCCTGCACCTCAGCGGACCCGTCACCGTACGGCGGGGGCAGGGTGCGGACCGGCGGTCACGGACGATCCCGGCCGGTGGGCTCTTCCTCCAGCCGGCTGGGCGGAGGCTCGCCGTCGAGCTCGGCGGGCGACTGGAGACGATCCACGCCTACCTCGCGGACGACGCTCTGCGCGAGGCGAACGGTGGGCGGCCCGTAGAGCTGACCGAGGAGCTCGGGGCCAGCGATCCACTCGCCGAGCAGCTCATGCTCGCGCTGGACAGCACGCTCCGCTCCTGGGAGCCGTCGGCCCGCACGTACGTCGACCAGCTGACCGGGATGCTCGCCGCGCAGCTCGTACGCCGTCACGGCGTCGGGGCGAGCGTGCCCCCGCCCGCCCGGTGCGGCTTGTCCGACCGGCAGCTCGCCGCCGTCCGCGAGCTCATGGAGCAGCGCCTCGCCGAACCGCTGCCGATCGCGGACCTCGCCGCCTCCGCTTCGCTGAGCTCGAGCCAGTTCACGCGGAGGTTCCGGGCGAGCACCGGCCGGTCGCCCCACCAGTTCCTGCTCGGGCTGCGGCTGGAGGCCGCGTGCCGGATGCTGCGCACCGGCTCCACCCCGATCGCGGAGGTGGCCGCCGCCTGCGGCTTCTCGCACCAGGAGCACCTCACCCGGGTGATGCGCGCCCGGCTGGGCACGACCCCGGCCGCGCTGCGCCGGTCCGGCTGAGGAGGGCGCCCACGGGCCCGTCTCAGCGTTCGAGTACCAGGGCCAGTGCCTGGCCCACCCCGATGCACAACGCTGCCAGGCCCGTGCCGGTGCCCGCCGCGGCCAGCTGGTGCGCGACCGCTCCGGTGATACGGGCACCCGACGCGCCCAGCGGGTGGCCGATGGCGATGGCGCCGCCGCGGGGGTTGACCACCTCGGGGTCGAGATCCGGCAGTGCGGCCAGGCAGGCCAGCGCCTGGGCCGCGTAGGCCTCGTTCAGCTCGACCGTGTGCAGATCGCCGGGAGCGACCGCAGCCTTGGCGAGCACCTTGCGGATGGCGTCGACCGGGCCGAGCCCGAAGTACTGCGGCTCGATGCCCGTCACCGCCGCCGCCCGGACCCGGGCCAGGGGCTCACGCCCGATCGCCGCCAGGCCTTCCTCGTCGGCGAGCAGCAGCGCGGCCGCCCCGTCGTTGAGCGGCGAGGCGTTGCCGGCCGTGATCGTGCCGTCCGGCGTGAAGGCCGGCTTCAGCCGGCCGAGGGCCTCCAGGGAGGTGTTGTCCCGGATGCCCTCGTCGCGGGGCAGGTCCACCCCCTCGACGGGGATGATCTCTCCCGCGTACCGGCCCTCGCGCCAGGCGCGGGCGGCGTTGCGGTGGCTGGCCAGGGCGAACGCGTCCTGTGCCGCCCGGGTGACGGCGTACTTGGCACCGACGAGTTCCGCGCTCTCGCCGAGCGGGATCGTCCATTCCGCCGGCATCCGCGGGTTCACCATCCGCCAGCCGAGCGTCGTCGAGTACAACTGCTGATCCTTCACCGGGAAGGCGCGCTCCGGCTTCGGCAGCACCCAGGGCGCGCGGGTCATCGACTCCACACCGCCCGCCACCGCGATCGACGCGTCGCCGAGCGCGATGGCGCGCGCCGCCTGGATTACTGCCTCCATACCGGATCCGCACAGCCGGTTGACCGTGGCGCCCGGCACGGTGACCGGGAGCCCGGCGAGCAGCACGGCCATGCGGGCCACATCGCGGTTCTCCTCGCCCGCGCCGTTCGCGTTGCCGAGCAGCACGTCGTCGATGCGTCCGGGGTCCAGGCCGGGGCTGCGCTCCACCAGGGCCCGCAGCACTCCCGCGGCGAGGTCGTCCGGTCGTACGCCCGCCAGGGCACCGCCGTATCGGCCGAAGGGGGTACGGACGGCGTCGACGACGTACACGTCACGCGGGCGCTCGATCATCGGTTGCTCCCAGCAGGAATGATGAGGAATGGCGTGTGAGTGGCGACCTGATCAGCTGTCATATCAGGGGCCAGCTCGACGAGTTCGAGCCCGTCGGGCGTGACGTCGAGGACGCACAGGTCGGTGATGATCCGGTGCACGCAGCCGCGTCCCGTGAGCGGCAGCGTGCACTCCTGGACGATCTTGGAGGTGCCGTCCTTCGTCAGGTGCTCCATGAGCACGACGACCCGGCCGGCGCCGTGGACGAGGTCCATCGCACCGCCCATCCCTTTGATCATCTTTCCGGGGACCGCCCAGTTGGCGAGGTCGCCGCGGACCGAGACCTGCAGCGCGCCCAGGACGGCGGTGTCGATGTGGCCGCCGCGGATCATGCCGAAGGACAGCGAGGAGTCGAAGAAGGAGGCCCCCGGCCGTACGGTCACCGTCTCCTTGCCCGCGTTGATGAGGTCCGGGTCGACCTCGTCGGGCGACGGGTACGGCCCGACGCCGAGCAGCCCGTTCTCCGAGTGCAGGACGACATCGACGCCCGGCGGCAGGAAGTCGGCCACGCGGGTGGGAAGCCCGATGCCCAGGTTGACGTAGTCGCCGTCCCGGAGCTCGCTCGCGGCACGAGCCGCCATCTCGTCCCGGCTCCAGCTCATCGCTCGCGCACCGTCCTCTTCTCGATTCCCTTGTCGGCCGCCTGCTCCGGGGTGAGCGCCACGACACGCTGCACGAACACCCCCGGCAGATGGATCGCGTCCGGGTCGAGTACGCCCGGCTCGACCAACTCCTCCACCTCGGCGACGGTGACGCGCCCGGCCATGGCGGCCAGCGGGTTGAAGTTGCGCGCCGCGCGGCGGAACACGAGGTTGCCGTGGCGGTCCCCGCGCGCCGCCCTGACCAGCGCGTAGTCCGTGGTGATGGCGTGTTCCAGGATGTGGTCCACGCCGCCGAAGGTACGCACTTCCTTCGGCGGCGAGGCAACCGCCACCGATCCGTCGGCGGCGTAGCGCCACGGCAGTCCGCCCTCGGCGACCTGTGTGCCGACGCCGGCCGGAGTGTAGAAGGCCGGGATCCCCGCGCCGCCCGCCCGCAGCCGTTCGGCGAGCGTGCCCTGCGGCGTCAGCTCGACCTCCAGCTCACCCGCGAGGTACTGGCGGGCGAACTCCTTGTTCTCGCCGATGTACGAGCCCGTGACCCGGTTGATCCGGCCCGCGGCCAGCAGGATCCCGAGGCCACGGCCGTCGACGCCGCAGTTGTTCGACACGACCGCCAGGCCGCCCGCCCCGCTCTCGTACAGGGCGCCGATGAGCACCTCCGGGACGCCGCTCAGCCCGAAGCCGCCGACGGCGAACGACCGTCCGTCCGTCACGTCCGCCAGGGCTTCCGCGGCCGTGGCCATCACCTTGTCCATCCCGTTCTCTCCTACCGGTCCAGCACCCGGCGCAGCGCGCCGAGAAGTTCGTCCTGGGCCGACTGCGCGCTTACGGGTGCCGTGGCGCGGCGCCAAGCGACGTAGCCGTCGGGTCGCACCAGCAGCACGCCGTCCTCGGCGATCTCGCTCACCCGGCTCCACTCGCCGTATGCGTCACGGCAGTTGGCGTCACCGATACGCGCCACCCGCAGCGGGACGCCGAGTTCTGTCCCGCACGCGGTCGCGGCCGTCTCCCAGACACCGCCCGACAGGCCGGTCAGCACGGTGAAGGTGCCCTCGCCGACGACATCGAGCGTGGACAGCCGTTCGCCGTGGGCGTCGACGAGCCAGGCGTGCGGCAGCTTCGCGCCTGGGCGGGAGGTCGTTTGTGCCGTCAACTCCCGGTCCTCTTCCCAGACTTCGGCTGCGTCGTCGTCGGGAAGCACCGCGGCGGAGACGTAGCGCTGGTTCATCTCGACGCCGTGTGCGTTGAACTCGTAGTTCTTGAGCTGGATCGCCTCTTCGAGCCGGCGCCGCTTCTTGGCGCCCTCGGGCGTCGGCGCGCCCAGCACCGCGAGCCCCTCGGTGATGGCCTCGTGGTCGGCGCCACCGCCGATGCCGAGCACGTCGAAGATCGGTCCGAACTGGTCGCGGCTGAGGTTGGCCCGTTCGACGATCTGCCGCCCGACGGGGGCCCGTTCAGCGGAGTAGGTGTCGAGCAGCCCGGGGCCGGCCTCGCCGCGGATCACCATCGCGAGCTTCCAGGCGAGGTTGTAGGAGTCCTGCACGGAGGTGTTCGAGCCGAGCCCGTTGGACGGCGGATGACGGTGCACCGCATCGCCCGCACAGAAGACCCGCCCGGACCCGTACGCCGAGGCGTAGCTGTGGTTGACCGTCCACAGCGAGGTGGAGGTGATCTCCACCGGCAGGTCGGGATCGCCGATGAGGTCGCGCACGATCCGCCGCGCCGCCTCCTCGTCCACCTCCGGCGGCGGCTGCTCGATGTCGTAACCCCACACCAGCAGCCACTCGTTCCACGGACGGACCATGCGGACCAGACCCATGCCGATGCCGCCGGTCTCCGCCCCGGGCTGCAGCACCCAGTACAGGACGCTCGGCCGGTGGGCGCAGTAGCGGGTGAGGTCGGCCTTGAAGACGATGTTCATGCTTCCGGCCTTGGCCATGCGGCCGTCGAAGGGGAGGCCGAGCTGCTCGGCGACCGTGCTGCGCCCGCCGTCCGCGCCGATCAGGTAGCGGGCCCGTACGATGAACTCGTCGCCGCGGACCCGGTCGCGCAGCCGCGCGGTGACGCCGCTGTCGTCCTGGGTGAAGCTGAGGAACTCGGTGTCGAAGCGGACCTTGGCGCCGCGGGCCGCCGCGTTGTTCACGAGGATCGGCTCCAGGTAGGTCTGCGGCAGGTCGATCATCTCGCAGGGGCTCTTGGCCGCGTATTCGCTGGCCGTCGCCGGCCCGGTGCCCCAGGTGCGGATGCGGCCGATCTCGTGCCCGGTCAGCGAGGTGCACAGCACCGTGTCGCCCATGAGGTGGGACGGGCTGCCGACAGCCAGCGCCTCGGAATCCACGCCGAGGTCGCGCAGGACCTCCATGGTGCGCTGGTTGGTGATGTGCGCCCGCGGTGTGTTGGCCAGCCAGCCGTACTTCGTCACCAGGAGGGTGCGGATGCCGTAGGTGGCCAGCAGCAGTGCGGCGGAACCCCCGGCGGGGCCGCTGCCGACGACGAGGACGTCGGTGTCGTACGTGTCGTGCGCAGGGGTGATGGTCATGGGCGGGCACTCCTCGGGCATCCGGCCAGGGGGGCGAGTCGGAAGGTGTAGTCGAGCCGGCGCCACTCGCCGTCGACCGGGCGGCCGTCGGGGGCGGGGCCGGTCTGCGGCACGAAGTCGACGATCAGCTCGTCCTTGACGCCGAAGACGGTGTCGCTGTCGAGGTAGGCGCCGCCCGAGACGAACAGCTGCGTGACGAGCCGGCGGTGACCGGGCGCGTCGAACATGAAGTGGAGGTGCGGCGCCCGGTAGGGATGGCGCCCGACCGCGGCGAGCATCCGCCCGACCGGCCCGTCCTCCGGGATCGGATACTCCGAGGGCAGGATGGACCAGAACATGATCCGGCCATCGGCGTCGGTGCGCAGCCGGCCACGCAGCACCGGCCCTTCCAGGTCCGGAAGTTGGACGTCGTAGAAGCCGTCCTCGTTGGACTGCCACACGTCCACGACCACGTCCTTGACCGGCGCACCTTCGGCGTCCGTGACCCGCACGTCCACCCAGAGCGGGGTGCCGGGCAGCCCGTCGGAGATGTCGCCGCCGCGTGGGGTGTCGGGCGGGTCCTCCACGTAGAAGGGACCGAGCACCGCGGACGGAGTGGTATGGGGTGTACGGGAGTTGGTGAGCAGGTCCACGGCGCTGGAGACACCGAGTGTGTCCGACAGCAGCACGAACTCCTGTCGCGTCGGGCTGCAGATGCCGCCGGTGCGGGTGAGGAAGTCGATGGCGTACTGCCATTCGGAGTCGGTGACGTCGTTGGCGGCGACGAAGGTGTGCAGATGGCGGACCAGGTCGCTCAGCAGGGTGCGCACGCGCGGGTCGGGGGCCTGCGCGAAGCTGGCGACGACCTGTTCGGTGAGACGGGCCAGCTTGGCTTCCGTGGACTGAGGACCCTCGGGGCGGCGTCCGTGCCAGGCGCCGGCCAGCAGCTCCGCGACGCCCTCGGTGGTCAGCTCGCGCGGATTCGGGTACGGCGTCGAGGTGGCCAGCTCGGCCGCGCGGGCGAGGCCGGACTCCGGCATGCCGAGATCGCGCAGCGAGGTCGGGCCGCCCAGGGAGGCGACCAGGTCGTACACGCCGCTGGGGGCGTCGGCCACGCCCAGGGCGTCGGCGATTCGGCGCATCACGCCGGGCACTGCGTGCGCGTTGTAGGCCATGGCGTGCGGCAGGACGACGGTGTGCGTCTCGGCGTGCGGCAGATCGAAGGTGCCGCCGAGCGTGTGGCACAGCTTGTGGTGCAGGCCCATACCCACCGTGGCGAGGCAGGTCCCGGCGAGCCAGGCCGCGTGCAGCAGGTCGGCGCGCGCCTCCAGGTCGGCCGGGTCGGCCGCGAGGCGGGGCAGCGCCCGGGCGATGCGGGAGATCGCGTCGAGGGCCTGCTGGTCGGTGACCGGGTTGGCGTCGGCGGCGTACAGGGCCTCGACGGCGTGGGCGAGCGCGTTGATGCCACTCGTGACCGTCAGGGACAGCGGCAGGGTCAGGGTGAAGTCGACGTCGTAGACGACGGTCTCGGGCAGGATCTCCGGTGACGACTGGGTGACCTTGCGCCCGTCGCGGGTCTCACCGAGGACGGGTGTCACCTCGGAGCCGGCGTACGTGGTCGGAAGGATCACCTGCGGCAGTCCCGTCCGCAGCGCGAGCGCCTTGGACAGACCCGTCGTCGAACCGCCCCCGACGGCGACGATACTGTCCGCGGAGGACTCCCTGAGCACCTTGAGCGCCTTCTCGGTCACCTCGACCGGGGTGTGCATGGCCGCGCCGTCGAACTCCGCCACCAGGAGGTCGCCGAGCGCCTCGCGGACCTGGTCGGAGGCTGCCGCGAGGGGTCCGCTGGACAGCAGCAGCACCCGGGAGCAGCCCAGCCGCTCGACCTCCTCGCCGAGGCGGCCGACCGTGCCGGTGCCGAAGACCACCCGTGAGGGGTGGGATGTGTAGACGAACGTCCGCATCGAACTGCCTCCGCATGTCATCCGGTCGCGTCGGTCCCTTGGGCCACCGAGTATGCGAATGACATCCGCGTGAATTCCTGCACGTTTCGCGCGCCGCCCTGCACGAAACACGCGTACGTGCTGCGGCGGATCGCCAGGGGAGAACAGGTAGCTGACGGCCCCCTGCATGCCCAGGTCGCGCTCGGCGTGATCGGTGCGGTCGCTGTCCTGCGCGTGCCGGAAGGGGGACGCGAACGTGCCCGGGTTCCGGGCGGCGCCCCTCCCCGTATCGTCCGATCTTTGAGGCGCCGGTTGATGCGGCGCGCGCATGTGTCCGGGGCCTTGGCCGAGACATCAGCGGCCCGCCCTCGCGCAGCTCCCCGCGTCGCGCTCGCACGGTGGGCAATCGGCAACACGTTCGAGCAGCCCGGTCGGGTTACGGTCTTGTGTGGCGTCGTTGTTTGACGGCGTCGGCGTCTGCGCCCGGCGTGGAGTTGGTGATGTCACGCCCGATGCTCCGGCAGGAGCATGGACGCAGCCATTTGCCTGCACGCGTCGCTCGCGTCCGAGGGGCGGACCAGATGAGTTGGCGGTGAACCTTGTCCGAGGGTGAGCCCTGGGCGCGTGCCGGTCGAGCGACGACCATGCGCCCCGCATTCCGCCTGTCGCCCAGGGGGACAGGAGGCTGGCCCCGGTTGCGCCATGGCCGCGGGAGCTGCACGGTGCACCTATGGACCGCACGTCGGAAGCCAGTGTGCTGCCCATCTTGGTGACCGGCGCTGCGGGCGGCGTCGGCGCTGTCGGGCGATCCGTGGTCGAAGGCCTTCGGCGACGGGGCCTGCCCGTCCGGGCCATGGTGCGTCGCGATGACGAACGGGCGCAGGCGCTCCGCGCGACGGGCGCCCAAGTCGTCGTCGGAGACCTGACGCGGGCGGGCGACATCGCCGACGCCTTGGCCGGCTGCGGACGCATGTACTTCGGCATGGGTGTCTCGGCGCAGTATCTGGAGGCCGCCACGACGGCAGCGGCCGTCGCGCGCGCGTACGGGCACCTGGAAGTGTTCGTCAACATGTCGCAGCTGACTGTCTCCGAGATGGACCTCACCAGCACCTCCGAGTCGCATCAGCAGCGACAGCACTGGCTGGTCGAGCAGGTTCTCGACTGGTCAGGCCTGCCCGTCGTCCAGATCAGGCCCACGGTTTTCATGGAAAACCCCCTCTTCCGCGTCGGTCTCTCGTCGATCGCAAAGGACGGCACCATCAGACTGCCCTTCGGCCGGGCGAAGACCTCCCCGGTGGCGGCCGGCGACGTCGCCGCGGTGGTGGAGAAGATCCTGGCCGACCCGGCCCCGCACGTCGGCCGGATCTACGAACTGACCGGCCCCCGCTCGGAGGACATCACCGCCATGGCCGGGGAAGTCTCCTCAGCCCTGGGCCGGCCTGTCACCTACACCGACGTCCCGCTGCAGGAATGGATCGACAACGACCTCAGGTCCATGGGGCTGCCGGACCACGTCTTCCAGCACATCTCCACCATGGCCCGCCTTCACGCGGAAAACCGGTACGACCGCGAGTCGGACGGCGTGGAGCAGGTCACCGGGCGGCCCCCTTCGGGGATAGCCGATTTCGTGCGTGAGAACGACGACCTGTTCACCCGCTGAAGCGGGCTCTCTCGAAGCGTCGGATCGGCGAGTAACACCGACACTGCGCGTCGGCCGGGAAGTCACGTCCGTGCTCACCGTGGCCCACGCCGGCTGCGGTGCCGTCCATGATCATGCGTACGAACTCGGCGTACGACGTGCCCACCCCGTCGGTCATGGCGTACTCCTGCCAGAACTCGAACTCCTCGCGCAGGAAGGGTAGCTGGCATGGGGAAGGCGGGTACCCAGGCGCCGTCGACGAGGTGGGTGTTCCAGCCGACGTGGTCGGTGTGCAGGTGCGTGGCCCAGGAAGTCGGTCGGGTGAGCGCGTCATGGTCTCGTACGTCGCCGGGGAAGCGGGCGGCGCTGATGCCTTCGGTGGCGAGCGGGGCGGCCAGGTCGTCGAGCCTGGCACGGTTTCGGGAGATCAGGGCGACGCCGAATCCTCGCGAGCCGAAGGTATGGCGATGGCGAGGCCCATGCCGAGGCCTGCGCGGATGACGGCGAGGGTGGGCATGCTGGTGGGTGCCTTTCCGGAGAGAGGTGAACACGGGCCGGTAGGTCGGTGATGCCCAGGTCGTGGTTCGGGCCGGCAGTGGGTGCAGGCGGTAATGCCGTCGGCGAGCAGATGGCGCGCCTCGCTCCGGCCGACGGCATGGAGGAGAAGGTGCGCACGGCGCGCCGGCTCGGCAACCTGTGGGCTCTGTACCTGAACGACGAGCAGATCGAGTCGGTGGCCCACGCCTTCTACCTGCGTTCGGTGGGCGACTCCTCGGCCGAGCCCCACCCGCAGTGAGCAAGCCTCTGCCGTCTCTCACCGAGTCCGGCCTCTCTCCGGCTCTGTTACTCACTTTCGGGTGAACGCTGTCGTCGTGATGGGTGGCTGTGGATGGCGGATGGTTGCCTCAGGCCTGTATTCGCAAGGCATGTAAGTCTCAGATGCCGCCAATCCGGTGCATTCAGGATTTGGATGGTCATTGCAGGTGTGAGTTACGGAAATTTGTTGAAACAGTAACGCCCTTCGCATTTCCCTCACAGTGTGGGGGAGTGGCGTGCAAGGTGTGGCTGTGCGGCCAACCGGCTGCACACCAGCACAACACATCCAGCTGGCCTGCGGTTCTGCTGCCACGACCGGCTGTGTGTGAGCACCCTTGAAGGGGGACCTCGTGTCCGTTTCTTCTTCCGTCCGTCGCGTGACCGCCGTCGCCGCCGTAGCGGCCGCCGCCGTGGGCGCGGTGGCCTTGCCGGCCGCGGCCGCCGACCACCACTCGAGCTACCCGTGGCACACCGCGGTGTACATCAGCGGTGTGCAGTACGACGCCCCGGGCCGCGACGACCGCTCCAACCGCTCGCTGAACCGGGAGTGGGTGGACATCACCAACTCGACCCGTCGGGCGGTGAACCTGGAAGGCTGGACCCTCTCCGACGAGGACGGCCGCACGTACACGTTCCGCCACGTGTGGCTGGAGGGCCGTGGCACGGTCCGGGTCCACACCGGGTTCGGCTGGGACACCCACACCGACGTGTACCAGGACCGGCGGCGCGAGGTGTGGGAGAACGACGGTGACACCGCGACGCTGCGCAACGACCGCGGCCGCTTCGTCGACGCCGTCTCCTGGGGCCGTGACCACGACCACCGCGGTGACCACCGCGGTGACCACCGTGGCGACGACCGCGATCATCGTGGCGGACACCGTCACTGACCCGACGGCAGGTGGCCCCGGCTCGTAGCCGGGCGTCAGCGCGCAGGTCGCCTTCTCCGGCTGCGGAGGAGGCGACCTGCGGTGCGAGGGCGGGCTTGAACCAGTGCCGCAGCAGACGGCGTTTGCTCTGTCGACCAAGGGGCTGAAGACTCCCCTGTGCACCTCGGCCCCCGTCGTCAATGCCGGCATGTTACGAGGTTGCCGCAGGCGATCCGCGGCCGCCGACCTCCGGGCGAGCCGCTACCCTCATCGCCTCCCGACCTGATCGGCCGCCTTCGCCGGGGAGAAGACAGCAGGGCAGGATTCGAACCTGCGTGGGTCCCTGGCCGGTTGCCACTCCTGCCCGGCTCCGTCCAGGACAGATGTGGCGATCGCCACCGCCCAGTACAACAATGGCGAGTACTGCCTGTCCGCCCACACCTGCATAGGGGCGCACGTCGCCAAGGTCGACGCCGAGGAACTGGACCGGGCCCGCGACGCCGAGTCCTCCGACCCGCACACCGCCGCACTGCTCGCCCTCTCCGACGCCATCGCCCGCAGCCGCGGCAGCATCGACGACACGCAGCTGAAGGCGGCCCGGGCCGCCGGCGTCACCGACGCCGAGACGGCCGAGGTCGTGGGCAATCTGGCGCTGAACATCCTCACCAGCTACTTCAACCTCCTCGCCGACGCCGACAACGAATGGCCGGTCGTCATCCCGCGCGCTCACAACTGATCACCAGGCCCCCGCCCGGTCCGCACTTCCAGGGCCCCGACGGGGAGTGCGAATACCAGTTCGACCGACGCGACACCGACCGTCGTCAGGCAATCCCGGGAACAGCTCGGGATCAGCATCGATCGCGATGTGAGGAAACAAATGAGCGAACCGCGCGAAAACCAGGAAGCCACCGCCTACGACGTGATCGTGCTGGGTGCGGGTCCGGTCGGCCAGAACGTCGCCGACCGTGCCCGGGTCGCCGGCCTCACCGTGGCCGTCGTGGAACGGGAACTCGTCGGCGGCGAATGCTCCTACTGGGCCTGCGTGCCCAGCAAGGCGCTGCTGCGGCCGGTCCTCGCGGTCGCCGACGCGCGCCGCGTGGACGGCGCCCGGCAGGCCGTCACCGGCCGTCTCGACACCGACGGCGTCTTCGCCCGTCGCAACCGCTACGTCACCGACTGGGACGACTCCGGACAGGCCCGGGGGGTCAAGTCCATCGGCGCCGATCTCTTCCGCGGCCACGGCCGCCTCGACGGCCCACGCCAAGTCACCGTCACCCGTGACGACGGCACACGCCAGGCCCTTACGGCCCGGCACGCCGTGGCCATCGCCACCGGCAGCCGGCCGAATCTCCCCGACATCCCGGGCATCCAGGAGGCCCGGCCCTGGACCAACCGGCACGGCACCGACTCCAGCACCGTGCCCGCCCGGCTCGCCGTCATCGGCGGCGGCGGAGTCGGCGTCGAGATGGCCACCCTCTGGCAGGGCCTCGGTTCCCACGTCACCCTGCTCGCCCGGCGTCGCCTGATCCCGCGCCTGGAGCCCTTCGCCGGCGAACTGGTCGCCCAGGGAATGAGCGAGGCGGGCGTGGACGTACGGATCGGCGTACACGTGACCGCTCTGCGCCGCCCGGACCCCGAGGGACCGGTCACCCTCACCCTCGACGACGGCAGCGAGCTGGAGGTCGACGAGGTGCTGTTCGCCACCGGCCGCACCCCCGCCACCAGCGACGTCGGCCTGGACACGGTCGGCCTCACCCCCGGCTCCTGGCTGGACGTGGACACCACCTGCCTGGTCAAGGACGTCGACGGCGACTGGCTCTACGCGCTCGGCGACGTCAACCACCGCGCCCTGCTCACCCACCAGGGCAAGTACCAGGCCCGGACCGCAGGCGACGCCATCGCCGCACGCGCCGCCGGCCGACCGTTGGACGACGCCCCCTGGGGTGACCACGCCACCACCGCCGACCAGCACGCCGTACCGCAGGTCTTCTTCACCGACCCCGAGGCGGCAGCGGTGGGCCTCACCGCCGAACAGGCGGTCGACGCCGGCTACCGCACCAAGAGCATCGACCTGGACTTCAACGCCGCCCAGGGCGCCAACCTCTACGCCGACGGCTACCGGGGCCACGCCCGGCTGGTCATCGACCTCGACCGGGAGGTCCTGCTCGGAGTGACCTTCGTCGGCCCGGGCGTCAGCGAACTCCTGCACTCGGCGACCATCGCGGTCGCCGGCGAGGTCCCTCTCAAACGGCTCAGGCACGCGGTCGCCTGCTTCCCGACCGTCAGCGAGATCTGGCTCTTCCTCCTCGCCGCCTACCAGCGCGACCAGGAGTCGTCGCACACCACCTCCGCGTGATGCCCGGGTTCCTTGGCACAGACGATCACTCGGCGGCCGGGCCGGATCCTCGTCAGCACCCGCGCGTCCGGCCCTGTCGCCACCGCGTCGACTGCGTGGGCGGCCGCCGACAGCACCCGCCGGGCCCTGCGTGGGATCGGGCAAGCGCTCGCTCACCGCAGGTCCTGGATGGTCCGCTGAACAGTGACACCTGCCGTAGTGCCCGGTACCCGGCCTTCAGCCCGACGAGCGCGGCGAGTGCGGCCGCCACCAGCCCTGCCACCGGGGCCGCCCGGTTGCCGACTGCCGTCGAGTGTGCCGTGTGCGGTCGAACGCTTCGGCGACCGCGGGAAACAGCGCCGCTCCCGTCGCGGCGCCCAGCAGCCGGCTGGTGTTGATCACTCCGCCGGCCAGGCCCTGGTCACGGTCGGCGATTCCGGCGCTCGCGGTGATCACGCTGCCGAATGCCATGCCGGCGGTGCCGAATCCGACAAGCATCGCCGCCGCGAGCGGCAGGGGGTAACCGTCGGCCGTCCGCTGCTGGGCCAGGGCGGCAAAGCCCGCGGTGGCAGGGCGGTCGGCCCCACCGGAGAGGTGTTCTCGGACAGGGGCTGTCCTGAGGATCTTGGCTTGGCAACGCCCGGTGGACCCCCGGATGGAGTGCGGGAGGCTGCACCTAGGCTTTGGCCATGCTGCTGATCCACGGCGGGGAAGCCGTACCCGACGCTCCCGTACTGCGCACGGGAGGAGTTCCACTCGTCCCTGATGGATTCGTCTGGCCGAACTGCCGCAATTGTGGCGGGCCCATGCAGTTCCTCGCTCATCTGCCCCTCGATCTCGGGGCGGTCGCGGTGTTCTTCTGCCAGAACGACCCGGGCATGTGCGACGACTGGGACGCCGCCGCCGGAGCCAACCGCGCCTTCGTGTTCAGAGGTCAACTGGCGGCGGCCACGGTCCCCGCCCAAGGCGAGACGCTCCTCGGTGCGGTCACCGCCTTGCGCCCGTACCCGGCCGACGCCCCAACGGCGGATCCGGTTCTGGGACGGCTGGGTGGCGAAGCAGACTGGATCCAAGGTGATGAGACCCCTGACTGTCCCTCCTGCACCGCCCGCATGACCTTCACGGCCGAACTCGAAGAGGGATCCGACTTCGCCACCTCCGCCAACTTCGGCGGAGGTGGCCGCGGCTACATCTTTCACTGCCACCCCTGCAGCGAGGCCGCCTTCCTCTGGCAGCGATGACCGGCGGTTGGCCCGCTGAGCCGGGCGCTCGGGGACGGTGCGCTTGATCTACCGCCTCCGCAGAGCGCGTCGCCCCCCTGCCCCGGCGTGACCGGGAACGCAAGGATCGTCCCACCCCATGACCATGCGAACGGACTTGGGCACGGGGCGGTTCAAAGATCCGCCGGACAGCCCTACAGGTCGAGGACGACTTCGGTGGTGGGTTGGCTGCAGCAGACGAGGATGGTGCCGGCTTCGGGGGGCTCGAGGGGTGGAGCGGTGTACGTGATGTCGCCCGCCACGAGGTGGGTGGTGCAGGTGTGGCAGACACCGGTGCGGCAGGACCAACGGGTGGGGATGTCGCAGGCTTCGGCGAGATCGAGGAGGGAAGCGTGGGCGGGTGACCATGGTGTGGCGATGCCGCTGCGGGCGAAGGTGACGAGTGGGCCGGTGCCCGTGGGACCGGGTGGTTGGTGCGGCCGGACGGCGGCCTTGGGCGTGATGCCGGGGTTGATGGCTGCAAGCGCGCTGAATTGTTCCGTGCGGATCCGCTCGGGGCTCAGGCCGTGAGCGCGCAGGAGGCTGCCGAGGTCGTCCATGAAGGCGGGCGGTCCACAGAGGTAGGCGTCGGCTTCGGCGGGGATGCCCATGGCCCTGAGTGATCGGGCCGTGGGGCGGCCCTGGGCGATGTGCGGGCCGTCGGAATGTGGGGCGGTGTCCGCGGTGTAGTAGATGTGCTCGTGGGCGTTGGGGAGTTGCGCCAGGAGCGTGTGGCTCTCGTCCGAGAATGCGTGGTGGGCGCGGTCGTGGGCGATGTGGATCCACCAGACCGGGCGTGGGTCGCGTGTGGCGGCGAGCCGGTGCAGCATGGCGAGCACGGGAGTGGCGCCGATCCCTGCCGAGACGAGGAGGACCGGCCGGGTGGTCTCTTCCAGTACGAACGTTCCGCGGGGGCTGGCGATGTCCACGAGGTCCCCGGGACGGAGCGCGGCATGGATGTAGCTGCTGACCCTCCCGTGAGGTTCGTGCTTGACGCTGATGCGGTAGGTGCGTGCTGTGGGGGAGGCGGACAGGGAGTAGCTGCGCACTGCGGGGGCGGCGTCGCCGACGGCGAGGCGGATGGAGAGGTACTGACCCGGACGGGCCTCGGGCAGGAGCGTGTCGTCGGTGGTCTCGAGGTAGATCGAGGAGACGGTGGGGGTCTCGGGGACGACGCGGGCGACGCGCATGGTCTTGAAGCCCGGCCATCCCGGTTCTTCTCCGGGCTGCTGGGTGGCTGCGCGTTCGGCCGGCCACCCCGGTTCCTGTGTGGGCTGCTGGGCGGCGGCGAGTTCACGGAAGGACTGCTGCCATCCGGGACTGAGGGCGGGGATGTTCAGTGCTTTGCGCAGCTTGGTGGGGTCACGGTCGGGGAGGTAGAGCAGCGCGTCGGTGTCGGCGACGCAGAGTCCTTCCGGGCCCTTGCGGGTGAGGGTGATCTCGTCCCCGGCCTGGACACGGCCCTCGGTGATGACGCGCAGGTAGAACCCGGGACGGTGGTGGGCGACCAGAAGGGAGGCCATGGCGGGTTCGCCCAGGCGCATGCCGACGCGGTAGCAGGTGACGCGGGGCTGGGTGACCTCGAATTCGGCTTCGCCGATGCGGTACCGGTCGCCGATGCACACTTCGTCGTCGGACAGGCCGTCGACGGTGAAGTTCTCCCCGAACATCCCGAAGCTCAGGTCGTCGCGGCCGAGTTGCTTCTGCCAGTACTGGTAGGACTGCAGCTGGTAGACGAGGACAGCACGGATTTCGCCGCCGTGCCCGGCCAGGTCTCCTTGACCGTCTCCGTCGACGTTCAGCCGCCGGACCGTACGAGGGCCCTGGACGGGGGCCTTCCAGGCTCCGGTGTGGACGGTCCTTCCCTTCCAGGAGACGTCCTTGGGCATCCCCACGTTGACGGACAGCAGCGTCGCCATTGTGGACCTCCTGCGGGTGGCCGGCCGGGCAGCCCCCATGGCGCTGGGATCTGTGCGGTGGGGTCGTTGTGCCGGTGCCGCCGCGATTCCGTGATCACGAATCCATCGTCATCCTCCCTGTGAGCGTTGTCGACCGCTCTTTGGTCTTCTGTACGAGCGTCCGGCCCTCCGCGCCGCCGCTGCCCCCGCGGGCGTGCACCAGCCGAACGGCCGGCAGTAGAGGCAGGCGCAGGATCATGAACGGCTGCACCTGTGGCCGGCGTCGACCGGGCGGCCGCCGGGGCGGAGGACAGTGCCTGACGCGTTCCTCGGGGACCCGCGCTGCCCAGTCCACGTGGCCCCGTCGAGTACGGCATCGCCGCACTTGCACAGGCTCTCGATGTGGCACGTGAAGGGTCGAGCGCGCCCACTCCGGGCCGATGCTCGCAGCGGTTCCCTGGTGGACCACGAGGCACGCAGGCCCGAGATGTGCGGTGCGCTGGCTGATGGCCGATCACGGACGGAGGCTTGGGGTAGGCCCACGTTCCACCGCCCGGGCACGTCGGCACCTCACCGTCGCATAACCATCAAAAACTTCTTGACAGGTTAGGTAAGGCATGCTCGACTGGATCTATAACCACTGAAGCTCGATGGAGGGGTTAGGAATATGGCTTCCGCAGTCCACCACCGCACAGCCACCGTCAACGGTCTCGAGGTCTTCTACCGGGAGGCCGGCGACCCCCAGGCACCCGCAGTCGTGCTTCTCCACGGCTTCCCGACCAGCTCGCACATGTTCCGCCACCTGATCCCGGCGCTGGCCGACCGCTACCACGTGATCGCCCCCGACCACATCGGGTTCGGGCAGTCCGCGATGCCTGCCGTGCAGGACTTCCCCTACACCTTCGACGCCCTCACCGAGGTCACCTCCGGCCTGCTCCAGCACCTGGGCATCGACCGGTTCGCGATGTACGTGCAGGACTACGGCGCCCCCATCGGCTGGCGTCTCGCCCTCCAGGCCCCGAACCGCATCACCGCGATCGTCACCCAGAACGGCAACGCCTACGAAGAGGGCTTCGTCAAGCCCTTCTGGGACGACGTCTTCGCCTATGCCGAGGCCCCGGGAGCAGGCACGGAGGCCCCCATGCGCGGCGCCCTGACCCTCGAGACCACACGCTGGCAGTACGTGAACGGAGTGGCCGACCCCACCCTGGTCAGCCCGGACAACTGGGTACACGACCAGGCGCTGCTGGACCGTCCCGGCAACGACGAGATCCAGCTCAAGCTTTTCCGCGACTACCCCACCAACGTGGACCTCTACCCACAGGTCCATCAGTACTTCCGCGACTCCCAGGTTCCGCTGCTGGCGGTCTGGGGCGCAGGCGACGAGATCTTCGGCCCCGCGGGCGCGGAGGCGTTCCGCCAGGACCTGCCCGATGCCGAGATCCACCTGCTCGCCTCCGGCCACTTCGCGCTGGAGAGCCACCTCGGGACCATCGCCGAGCACATCCGTGACTTCCTCGGCCGCGTCCTCGCCTGACGGGCAGGGCGTCGGGGCAGCTGCGGCAGCCGGGGGACCGACGCCCCTTCCTGTCGCAGCCGGCACAAAGGACCCGCCATGCGACACCTCGCCCCACACGGTTCTCGGCTCCACCCCTCAGACCATGCGCGCCGCCCGGGACTTCGCGATGCAAGCCCTCGACGGCTGGGCGGGTGCCGGTGCGGTGACGACATCCGGCCCTGCGCCACGGATCCGGCCGGCCACGTCGTCCGGCACAAAAGTCCGGACGGCCGCGACCCACCTGGTCCGCCTCATCAGGCGCCCGTACCCCCTCCACGTCGACGCTCATGGCAGCGCGTGCCACTCCCGCGTCCGCATCCCGCCGCTCCCGCTGACTGCGGATACCGGGCGGGGCATGCGCACCGTCCCCGACCGTCGACGACAACCACCCCACCCGGGGTGCGGCCACCGTCCACCCCCACCCCGCAAGGAGCCCGCCATGGGATTGTCCTGGCAGCAAGGCCCGCTCTCCGCCGGCGCGATCGGACACTTCCTCACCCCCGAACCCCTCCCGGAACGCCTCCTGTTCGCCGAGCCGCTGCGCCGCCGCATGCGCGTGAAGTTCAACGACACGTGGATCGCCGACAGCGAGAACGTGATCCTGCTGCACGAACCGGGCCGCTACCCCGTGGCCTACTTCTCCCGGGAAGACGTCGACGCACGAGCCCTGCTCCCGAGTGACAAGGTCACCCACCACAAGGATCTCGGTGACACGACCTGGTACGCGGTGCACGCCGGCGACCGCACCACCGAACGCGCAGCCTGGGAGTTCACGGCGCCGCCCGGTCACGCCGCCGAGCTCCGGGACCGCATCGCCTTCGCCTGGCGGGCGATGGACGCCGTCTACGAGGAGGACGAACGCATCCTGGGACACGCCGCGGACCAGTACCACCGCATCGACATCCGCGACACCTCCCGCACCCTGGAAGTCCGCCTCGGCGACACGGTGATCGCCCACTCCGAACACCCCGTCGTCCTCTACGAGTCCGGATTCGCGCCGCGCTGGTACGTCCCGCGCGCCGACATCGACGAGACCCGGCTGCGCCCCGTCGAAGGCCAGACCTTCTGCCCCTACAAGGGCCTGTGCGACTACTACGACATCGGCGACGCACGCCGCGCCGCCTGGTCGTATCTCAACGCCTACCGGGAGGTCGCCCGGATCGGCGACCTGGTCTCCTTCGAAGCGGACAAGGTCGAGGTCCGTCTCGACGGCACGCGCCTGCATCTCGAGCCCGGGCAGAACGTCGTCCCCCACGGCGTCGATCGCGGCCTGGACGTCGACGAAGCCAAGGCCCACTGAGTCCGACGAGCGCCGGCTCCCGTCTCAGCCCCGGGCCTCTCCGCTCTCGCCGCGAGCGACACCGCCGCCCGCAAGGCAAGCTCCACGGCGACAAGGCTTACGAGTGGAAGGGACTTCAGCCGGCGACCGGACGGCCCCTTTCTTGCCTTCGCCGGCAGGGGACGTGTACGTGACCACTCCTCACCCGTCTCTTCGTCACACGCGATCGGCATGCCGAGTGGCTCTCCAGTCATCCAGCAGGTCCGTGAGATCAAGACCGGCCGGCTCACTGCGCCGTCCCCGGTGATCAGATGCAGGAGATGAACCGTCACAAGCAGCCGCGCGCCCTGCGGCTATGCAGACAAAGACAAAGACAAAAATCCCCGTCGGCCTGGGCAGAGGCCGACCAGCGCCGGCGTGGGTCGGTGAGGGCGCGACGGCGCGCCTGCAGCGTGGTGTCGGCTCCTTGGTCGGCAGGCAGGAAAAGCCCCCGAAACGGCGCTACACAAAGAGAGTTGGTGGCAGCGCATGTCACGCCGACCAGCCCCCGGGCCACGACAACGCCGTTCGACGGCCGATCAAAGGACGGCATCGAGTGTGATCGGCAGCTCGCGGATGCGCTTGCCGGTGGCGTGGTGCACGGCGTTGGCGATCGCGGGCGCGATGCCGACCAGGCCGACCTCGCCGACGCCTTTGGTGCCGGTGGCCGTCCCGTGATCGGGCTCGCCGACGAAGACCACGTCCAGTTCCGGGACATCGGCGTTGACCGCGATCAGGTAGTCGGCGAACGTGCCGTTGGCGATGCGCCCGGTGCGCGGGTCGGTGACCGTGTCCTCGAACAGGGCCATGCCGATGCCGCCGACCGTCCCGCCGATGATCTGGCTCCTCGCCGTCTTCTCGTTGAGGATGCGGCCACCGTCGATCACGGAGACCGCCCGCGCGACCCGGATGAGGCCGAGGTCCGTGTCGACCCGGACTTCCACGAACTTCGCGCCGTACGCGCCGGCGAGGGACATGCCCAGTTCGGTGTCGACCGGCGGCGTGCTGTTCCCGTTCGCCGTGAGCTCGGACAGCCCGTGCCGGGCGAGGATGTCGGCGTACGACTCCCCGAGGTCCGGGCGGCCCGCGGGGTGGACCCTCCCGTCGGTGCACTCCACGTCGTCCGGGGAGAAGCCCAGCAGGGGTGAGTCGGTGTCACCGGACGCGAGTTCGGCGAACGTGCGCACCAGCCGCCGGCAGGCGTCGTGCACGGCGTTGCCCAGCGCGCCGGTGAGACCTGAGCCGCCCGCCATCATCGAGTTGGGCATGTCGGAGTCGCCCAGGTCGAAGCGGACCCGGACGAGAGGCAGGCCCAGTTCCTCGGCGGCCAGTTGCGCCATGACGGTGTACGTTCCGGTGCCGATGTCGGTCGCCGCGCTGCGCACCAGCGCGCTGCCGTCCCTGTTGACGGTGGCCTGTGCCGCGCAGGGCTGTGCGAAATAGGGGAACCACGCGCTCGCCATGCCGTAGCCGACGAGCCAGTTGCCGTCACGCATGGAGCGCGGCTCGGGGTTCCGGTCGGACCAGCCGAAGCGTCGCGCGCCGATCTCGTAGCACTCCAGGAGCGCCTTGCCGGACCACGGCAGACCGTTGCGCGGGTCGACGTCGGTGTGGTTGCGCAGCCTCAGCTCCAGGGGGTCCATGCGCAGTTTGCAGGCCAGCTCGTCGAGCGCGGACTCCAGCGCGAAGTTGCCCTGCGCCTCGGCCGGGGCGCGCATGGACGTCGGCACTGCGATGTTGAGGCGGGCCTGCCGGTCCTGCGTGATCACGTTGGGGCACCGGTAGGCGAAGGCGGTTCCCGACGCGAACGGCTCGTAGTCCGTTTCCTCCATGCTCAGGGAGCTGAGGCTGCGGTGGTCCAGGGCGACCAGCTCGCCGTCGCGTGTGGCGCCGACACTCAGCCACTGCACCCCGCTGGGCCGGTGTCCGATGGAGGTGAACATCTGCGGACGGGTCAGCACCAGCTTGACCGGTCGCTTGATCATCCGGGCGGCCATGGCGGTGAGGACCACGTGCGGCCACGCGCGCAGCCCGGCACCGAAGCCTCCGCCGACGTAGGGCACCAGGACCCGTACCGAACTCTCGGGGATACCGAAGACCGTGGCGAGGGTGGTGCGCACCATCGCCGGCCACTGGCTGGTGTCGTGGACGGTGAGGGTGTCGCCCTCCCACGCGGCCAGGGTGGCGAACAGGCCGAGCGGGTTGTTGGTGTTGTCCGCCGTGGTGTAGGTGGCCCGCACGGTCACCTCGGCGGATTCCAGCGCTGCCGCGGTGTCGCCGCGCGAGGTGTCCATCCCCCACGGGTCGAGGAGCTGTTCGGCCCGCGGGTCATGGAGGTCCAGAAGCGGCTCCGCGGTCTCGTAGTCGGCCCGTACCAGCCGCGCCGCGGCGGTGGCCTGCTCCGGGGTCTCGGCCACCACGAAGGCGATGTGCTGCCCGTGGTGGACGATCCGGTCGTTGCGCAGCGGCGGGGGAGGCGACGCCCCGAGGACCGTTGTGGGACCCGTACCGATTTTCGGGGCGTTCTCGTGGGTGAGGACGGTGATCACACCGGGGGCACCTTCGGCCGCGTCGGTGTGCATGCGGACGATCCGGCCCGCGGCGACGGTGCTCTGCACCAGGGCACCGTAGGCCTGGCCGGGGACGCTGAAGTCCATCGGGTACGGGGCGGTGCCGGTGACCTTGCGCGGGCCGTCGACCCGGTTGACGCCGGCGCCGACGCGTGGCCTGCTTTCGACGGTGCTCATGCGGTCACTCCTGAGACGGTCTGCAGCTCGCGCACCAGGGTGCGCCGGGCGAGCGGCACCTTGAACGCCGTTCCGGGGACGGTCCAGGCGTCGTGCATGGTCGCCTCGGCCGCGTCGTGGAACGTGGCGGTTGTGGCGGAGGCGCCGGTCAGCACGTGCTCGGCCTCGTAGGCCCGCCAGGGTTTCGTGCCCACGCCGCCCAGGCCGATCCGGGCCTGGCGGATCGTGCCGTCCTCGACGACGAGCAGGACCGCGGCCGAGGTGAGGGCGAACTCGTACGATGCCCGGTCGCGTACCTTGAGGTAGCCCGACCGGGCGGCCGGCGGCGGGAGCGGGATCTCGACCTCGGTGATCAGCTCGGCGTGCTCCAGGACGTTCTCGCGCTCGGGGCTGTCGTCGGCCGTCAGGTAGAACTCCGTCAGCGGCACGGTACGGGCCTCCGACAGCCCCTGGATGTGCACGACCGCGTCGAGCGCCACCAGGGCGACGGCCAGGTCGGACGCGTGCAGCGCGATGCACCGCTCGCTCGCGCCGAGCACGGCGTGCATACGTGCCGCCCCCTGCACCGCGGAGCAGCCGGAACCCGGCGTGCGTTTGTTGCATGCGCCGACCGTGGGGTCCCGGAAGTAGCGGCAGCGGGTGCGCTGCAGCAGGTTGCCGCCGATGGTGGCCATGTTCCGCAGCTGCACCGACGCGCCCTGCAGGAGGGCCTCGCGCACCATGGGCAGGCGCTCGCTCACCGTGGCGTCGACGGCCAGTTCCTCCATGGTGGCGAGGGCCCCCACGTGCAGGGACTCGCCGCGTCGTTCGATGCCGTGCAGCGGGAGCCGGGTGATGTCGATCAGCCGCGGCGGCTCCAGGACCCCGTCCTTCATCAGGTCGAGCTGTGTCGTCCCGCCCGCGAGACAGGACGCCGCCGGGTCCTCCGCCAGCAGCCGCACCGCCTCGCGGGTGTCGGTGGCCCGGACATAGTCAAAGGCGCGCATCGTGACCTCCCCGGGAGGCCGCGTCGCGGATCGCCGCCACGATGTTGGGATAGGCACCGCACCGGCACAGATTTCCGCTCATGAACTCCCGGATCTCCTGGTCCGAGCCGGCCCGGCCTTCGGCCATGAGCGCCACCGCGGACATGATCTGCCCCGGCGTACAGAAGCCGCACTGGAACGCGTCGTGTTCCATGAACGCCTGCTGCACCGGGTGCGGACCGTCGGCGTCGGCGATGCCCTCGATGGTGGTGATCGCCCGACCCTCCGCCTGCGCCGCGAGGGTCAGGCAGGCCAGCACCCTCCGGCCGTCCAGATGGACGGTGCATGCGCCGCAGGCACCCTGGTCACAGCCCTTCTTCGTACCCACCAGGCCCAGCCGGTCACGCAGGGCGTCCAGCAGAGTGACCCGCGTGTCCATACGGAGGGCGTACGGCCGTCCGTTCACTGTGAGTGTCATGACCCGCTCCGGGGCCGCAGGCCGCTCACCCACGTCCCGCCGGCTCGCCACGTCCGTCATCGCGTCCTCCTTGGGACGGGTCGCACACGGCTCCAGCCCACACGCGGCGCAGACCCGGTGAGCCGATTCGACAGCTTTGGGAAGATTGACAACCTCATTTCACGATATAAGCCAAACAAGTGATCGGCATGCGGTTCGACCGCTGCTCCTCGCACTTGCGGTGCGGCGGGGTCGCCCCCCGGCCACCGGTCCGCCCCCAGGCCCTGCTGGTCGGGCGTCCCCGAGGATCTCCACGAACGGTCGGCACACGTGCCCCGTCGGCGTCCGTGAGGACCGTGGATTCCACGGCGTGCCGCTTGGTCTTGCCGGAGGCGAACTTGTCCCGGTCCTTCCGGTCTGCGGCCGGGCGGCGCACGCGGATCTCCGTTCCGTCGATGATCCCCGTCCGACCGGCGGCGCCCAGGTACTCGATGACCTCGGTGAGAGTGCGCAGCCGGATACCTGGTGCGACGGTGCAGCCTCGTTGCACCAGCAGGGGAAGGAGTTCACCGATCACGTCCGGGGACAGTCCAGTGTCCCGGTACTCCGATGCGGCTGAGCACATGGGCACCACTTCCTGGCGTGTGACGGGGACGTTTGCGTGTCGCCATACCGTAGGAACCTGCAAGTCAGAGGTGTACCTGACCCGCAGACCGGGTGTCACAGTGCTGGGAGGGCCTGCGGGGCGCGCAGTTCCCGGGCCGCGTGCCGCAGGTTCGGTGTCTGCTCGGCCGGGCGGCCACCGAAGCGCTTCGAAGCCATGCAGCAGACCGGGAAGCTGACGGTATGGAAGGCCTTGCCTGACGGTAGCGGGCGAGAGCTTGGGCAAGCAGCATCGCGGCCGCCGATTCCAGACGGGAGGCGCGCAGCCGACGGCTGTCGAGGAGGGCTTGTTCCAGGATGCCGATGGCGTCCGGCGCCTGGCCGAGGGCGAGACGGCATTCGGCCGCCGAGACCCGGTTGGCGATCTCCAGCAGTGGCAGACGACGGTGGTCTCGTATCCCGCGCCGATGACCAGGAGGAGGATGTCGAGGAGTGCCTCCTCGGTCAGGCTCGAACCGTCGCCCTCCTCGTCGCGGGCGGCGATCAGGAACGACGTGATGTCCTCACCCGGAGCGGCCCGTTTGGCCGCGACGAGTTCCGCGAGCAGCGCGCGAAGCCGCTCGGCGTTCGCCGCAGCCTCGGCCGGGGTTCCCGCGGTGTCGAAGGTGTTGTCGACACTCTGCCGGAAGCCCTCGGCCTCGGCCTGAGGCAGTCCGATGGAGGTGCCGATGACCTCGATGGACAAGGGGCGGGCGAACTGCGCGCGTATGTCGACGGCGGCACCGGGCGGCACGCACGCCAGGCTGCCCAGCAGTGTGCGGACGATCTGCTCGATGCGCGGTGCCAGAGCGGCGATCCGAGGGCTGTCGAACGCCGGGGCGACCAGTCGGCGCAGCCGGCGGTCCTCGTCCCCGTGAGCGGTGACCATGTTCCACACGCTCACCCACCGCTCCGGCGGCCACTTCCCCACGATCTCGCCCGGGAACAGGGGCCGGTGCTTACGAGCCGACCCGGACACCCGCGGATCGGTCAGCAACTGCCGGAGCAGGCAGGGGTTTGTCACCGACCAGGCCCGTACGCCGAGGACGTCCACTGGGGTGACGGGCCACTGGGAACGCAGTTCGGCGTTCTCGCCGTTCCGATCGGCGCCGTGCGGGTCGAGAGCGACCACGTGGTGCGGAATCATCGGTCCCTTCCTTGAAGGTTCGGGATGAACTTCGGTGGGAACTACGGGGCTCGGACGACCGACCGGTCGGTCCGCGGTCCCGGTGCCGGTGCTGGGGCCAACTGCGCCGACCAGTTGGGCGTGTTCGCGTCCGGCGGTGAGGCTGTCGCGGGTCGAGGGGTGCGCCATGGGCTCTGGCTCCGCTGCCCGGCCGTGCTCGCGCGGGCATGAGGTGGTATTGCAGGGACCCAGCGGCCGTCCGCGCGGAAGTCGGGTGACAGGGCGTCCCGCCCGCAGACATCCACCACTTCGGGACGAGGACGGTGTGGCCGGGGGACACGTTCGGGTCCTCGTCGCTGTCGCCGTCACGGCTGGCTCCGGCCTTGGGGGAGCGCGATCGCTCCTCGGACGACGGCAGCTTGGGGGACGACCGGGGGTGACGCGGCCGTGAGGCCCGGTTCTGAGCCGCCCCGCCGTCGGTGCGGCCGGTCGAGTCCTTGGCGCCCATACCGGCGGGGGCAAAACCTTGCCCGAGACCCGACTTACGGAACCGTCACGACCAACAGCTGACGGGGCTATGAACCCCAGAGCGCGCATCAAAGGCATGCCTGAAGACAGCCAGTGGCTTGCCCGATGCTGATCCTTCAGGTCCTTCAGAGCGGGCGGGACTATCAAGTGACCTTCGCCGACGACCTTGCAGGCTGGCAGCGTGCCCTGGTGCACCCGCCCGGAGTGGAGATCCGGATCCACGAGGACGCCAACCACCTCTTCTTTCCCGGCAGCGGCCAACCCACTCCGGCCGCATACGCACGGCCGGGGCATGTTGATCCTGCGGTGGTGGACGAGACCGCGACCTGGGTGGCGCGACGGTAGTGGCACGTTTCGCACGTGCCTCGACCGGCAACGCTCGACTTGTCTCGACGCAGTCCGAATCGGTGATCGAGCCGTCGACATGTGCGACTGGCATCTCGCTCCACGACCAGCCAAGGCCAGGATCATGGTAGACACCAACAGCCGGCCGGCTACGACCTCGAAGCTCCGCGATCAGTCATGGGTGTCCAGGCCCTCGCGATCGAGGGCTGCTCGGATCTGGCTGAGCCACTGTGCGCCCAGCCGGCGCCCGTTCGGGAGTTGGTCGCCTCGATCCCAGCGCCAGGTTGTGATCATCGCCAGCACGAGGATCCGGCACTCGCGCAGCAAGTCCTGATCGACACCCGGATAGTGCTCGCTGACTGCTTCGGGCGCGTGGGCGAGGTCGAACTCGACGGGCCCACGGCAACACGTCTCAAGGTCTATGAACAGCAGACCGTTCTTCGTGATGAGCACGTTGCCCGGGTGCGGTTCGCCGTGCAGCAGCTGCTCGGCGCCGCCGCGCTCGCCGATCACTCGTCTCAGGCTGCGTAACGTGTCGCCGAGCAGCTCCCGGTCCGCGTCGGCGAGCGCCGGAGTGTGGTCGCGGTTCGCGACGAGTTGTTCAGCCTGCTCGACGCGGTCGGTGAATTGCGGCGCCGGGACATCGAGCTTGCGCATGCCGGCATGCAGCCGCTCGAGCGCATTGGCGTAGTCGGCTGGTGAGACCTCTCGAGGTGTCACGGGTTCGTAGTAGGTCCATAGCGTGACCACGAAGCCATCACGCTCATGGGCGCGTGGCTCCACTCGAGGCTCGAGAGCGGCCACAGGGCAGCCGGATTCGGCGAGCCGCTGAGCAAGCTCGATTTCGAACCGTGCGACCTGATGCGCTACAGGTGCCACGCGGGCCAGGACGTCACAAGGCAGCAGACGCAGAGTGAGCTTGTTCGAGTCATGGAGAATGATCGCGTCGTCGACTGTCAGGCCAAGTGATGAGGCGGTCGACATGGCCGCGGCCACCGCACGCGGAACCTCTGACGCGTGCATCGTCGCCTGGACCCTTTCCCTTGTGTGCTGCCACAACTCTCCCAGCGGTGCAACCTGCGCACCATAGCAAGTTGTCGATAGAGAGCCGCGCTGGCGCGACGGGCAGGACGCGACTGCATCGGCGATCTGCCGCTTGAGGACGCCGCCGCGTGGGAAGCCGCCCTGCCCGCCGACGCCACGACGTGGCTGTCGCTGCCCGGGATCCGGACCAGATGCCGTGGACAGGCGTTGCCGCTCCCGCGCTGTGCCTGAGCGGCGAAGGGCCCTATGACCAGCCACACGTGTTGCCCGAGACAGCAGTCACGATCACCGTTGTCTCCGGCCTGGAACGCAAGGAGCGCCAGGCCCGGCTGCTCCGTGCGCTCGTCTCCACGGCCCGGGGTTTTGGCTTTGCTGGAGGCCCGTTGAGGGGGTGCTGCTGCAACCGGGGCGTACAGCCGCCGCGAGCGTATCTGCTCCGCCGGGCCGGCAGTCAGCCCTCTGACTCCTCGTCCTCGCCTGCCGCGTCGCCGATGGCGACGCGCAGGTCATGCATGCCCTGGATGATGTCGATGAGGGCTTCCTCCGCCCCGCTCAGAGCTCGACGGGTTCCCTCCACATCACCTCGGTCGGCGTGGAGTTGGGCGCTGAGGGTGTACAACGCCGCCATCGCGGCGGCGAAGGACGCCTCCTGGCCCGGAGGTGTTTCCTCTGCCTCGGTTTCCGAGACCTGCATGGCGGTGCGCTGCAGTCTGTTCGTCAGGACGTTGACCGCGAGGCCGGGGTCGGGGCCTAGCTGATCCGTCCAGCCGACCATCGTGTCGAGGACGTCCTCGATCTCTCCTTCCTCGGTCAGACGCGTGGCGGTGGTGATCTCCGACTCCGTCTTGGCCAGCAGATGGCCCAGCAGCCGCAGACGGTCTCCTTGCCGCGGTTCCTCGGGCCGCGCTTCCGGGTCCGGCACCGGTTCAGCCCCGAGAGCGACCAATGCTGCATAGATCTGTTCAGCACTCACCGAATGCTCGCTTCTTTTGCTCACGCTCTCAGCTTCGCGCCACGAAGGCGCCATCGCCTGCCCACACACGCCGGAGGCGTACGACTCGGCTGCTCTATTCCTGAGCCCCAGCCGCCTTGGACCCGGCCCCGGACGGACCTCTGGGCCATTTTGCGTCGGCGACTACGGCGGGATGCTCGACGCGCGTGTCACCCTCACCGACGACGAGACTGCCGGCGTCCTGGCCGACCCGGCCGCGCCGGTCCCGGCACCCGTCATCTACCAGGCCGGTCCTCCACTTGCGGCCCCTCCCGACCAGCCTCAGTCGAGAGCGGCCTCCATCGGCCCTCTGGGCAGGGCATCCCTTCGTACGAGCCCCATCCGGAAGCTCCTGACCAGCACCGATACCCGCGAGATCGACTAGCCGAATCTGCGACATCACCGTCGCCTCACAACGGTGATGTCGCCGAACGGCCGGTCTCATGGGTGCGGAGCCTGTTGAACTGATCACGTAACGACAGGCCCTCCACAGGACGAATTCATGGCCTCGACAGACCCTGCCACCACGCAGCGTGCTGGCGGTGCCAGCCTGCGGACCCGATCGCCATTGATCGGATGGCTGGCCGTGGTTTCGGTGATGCTTGGAATCTTCTCGATCGTCACGACGGAGATCCTGCTGATCGGCTTGCTCACCAAGACCGGAGCCCGATTCGCCACCTCCGACGGCATGGGAGCCTCAGCAGCCGGGGCCGGCCCGCGGCCGTCCGCAGACGCCGGCAAACCGTGCGGCTGGACGGCCGCTCAGCTCCACCGCGCTCGACCGCAGCCGGCCCCTCAGCCGACGCTGGAACGGCGGCGCTACTCGGACAGGCCCTCCACCTGCTCGACGAACGACCGACGCGAACAACTCCCGCGGTCGCAGAAGTACCGGCGCACCCGAAGCCGTACCCCCACCCGGGGGGAGCCCAACGACCGTCCATTCAGGCTCCGTTGGCAGGTGCTGTGCTTGCGGCTTGGGCTATCCGCAAACACTTTCGCTACTCTACGTAATGTTCCGGGCGACTGGCTGTGATGTCCTGTTTTAGGCTGCATACCGGGGACTCATCACGGCGGAGGAGTGGTCGTACATATCCCGTGCTTCCCGTCGCTGCACTTGGGAGGCCGTTCTGTGCCTGCTGGGAGGTGTCTGGAGCGGATCGACCACTTCGTGGTCCTGATGCTGGAGAACCACTGCTTCGATCTCATGCTGGGATTCGGCTGAAGAGTGGTTCCCCTACACCTGCACCTGGACCTCGGAAGATCAGCGGAGCAGAGTCCTCACCGTTTCGAGCTGTGCACGGACACCGACATCCAGCTGGGGCCGACGGGTCGGAAGCTGCTGCCGCTGTCGGTCGGCCGAAGCTTCTAGCGGCTGGCGTGCGATACGTTGCCCGCCATGACTGACCTTGGACCCGTCGCCTGGCCACCTGCCCCGATCAGGACCGAGCGGCTCGTGCTCCGCGAGTCCGAGGCCGGGGACCGGGCGGCGTTCACCGAGCTGTTCGCATCGCCAGGGGTGGGCACCTACCTCGGTGGCCCTCGACCACGTGACGAGCTCGAGCGCACGTTGCCTGAGGTGCCCGGGCGGCGTCCCGGCCTTTTCGTGATCGATCTCGACGGAGCGATGATCGGCACCATCGAGCTCAACCGGCGCGACGCCGAGCGTCGGAGCCAGGTCCGTCCGGATGCCGGGGAGGCCGAGCTCGGCTACATGTTCCTGCCGGAGGCGTGGGGACGCGGGTACGCCGCCGAGGCGTGCGCAGCGGCACTCGACTGGTACGCCGACGCGCTTCCCGGCGAGCCGGTGGTGCTGTGCACCCAGACCGCCAACGCCCGCTCGATGCGCCTCGCGGCGAAACTGGGGTTCACCGAGGTGCAACGGTTCGAGGAGTGGGGCGCCGAACAGTGGATGGGCGTGTGGTCCTCGGTCACGCCGTCCGGTTGAGCTCGTGCTCGACAGCGCGGAGCGACGGGGCCACCAATCGGTCGTCGGCCTCGGCGCCCGTAGCGGTTCCTCGGCCCTCGTCGCGGTGTGCCCGGTCGATCAGACTCACCCGTCGAAGGATATGGACGCCAACAAGTTGACGTCGCCGAGTTGGTGCAGGTCGCCGGCTCCCGCTGGGCGAACGAGTCGTGCTTCCCGAGCGCGCAGAACGAGTGAGGCCTGGATCAGTACGAAGTCCGCCGCTGCCCGGGTTGGTACCGGCACGTCACTCTCGCGATGCTCGCAGTTGGAGTACTAGGGCTTGACGCCCACCCCCGTCCACAGGCTGACCTGGGCGTCCGTGGGCGACTCAGCTGCGGTGGAGTCTTCGTTCGGGTCGGGACGCCAGCGGTGACCCATCGTGATGCCGGGGTCGAGAAGTTCCAGACCGTCGAAGAAGCGGGCGACGTCTGCGCGGGAGCGGAACTGCACAGGCGTTCCCGCGTTGGTGTAGATGTCGGTGACCTTCTGCCAGGTGGGCGGATCGAGGTCGGGCGTGCAGTGGCTGAGTGCCAGGGCGCTGCCCGAGGGCAGGGCGTCGAGCAGACGGTTGACAATCGCGTAAGGGTCCTGCTGGTCGGTGATGAAATGCATCAAGGCGTTGAGGGACAGGGCCACCGGCTCGTCGAGGTTCAACACCTCTGCGAAGATGGGGGCGTTCAGCAGAGCCGCAGGGTCCTTGACGTCAGCCTCGATGTATGCGGTGCGGCCTTGGGACGTGCTACGCATCAGGCGCTCGGCGTACTTCAGTACGAGAGGGTCGTTGTCGGCGTAGACGACCCGGGCGTCGGGGACGACGGACTGGGCCACCTGGTGCAGGTTCGGCTCGGTGGGGATGCCGGTACCGATGTCCAGCCACTGGCGGATGCCGTACTCTCGCGCGAGAACTCGAGTCGCCCGGTGCATGAATGACCGGTTCTCACGGGCGCACACAAAGATACCGGGATAGACGGCCGCGACATTCTCGGCTGCCTGCTTGTCCACCTCGAAGTGGTCCTTGCCACCGAGGTAGTAGTCGTACATGCGTGCGGAGTGAGGCCTGCTGGTGTCGATGTCCCGCGACGCCGGCGTGCTGCTCATGCTGTTCCCTTCCGTAGATGCGTGGTGTGCAGGCGAGGGGCGACCTCGTGGCGGCGCCTTCTCCTGATCGCGCTGAGGTTCAGCCGGCCGTCAGGTGATCGGCGAGACCCTTCTTGACTCCCTCGAGGAATGCGCTGATCTCCTCGGTGGTGTAGATCAGCGCGGGCCCCGAGGGATCGGTCGATTGGCGCAGCGCAATGCGGCCGTCGGCGAGTTGCTTCGTCTCCACGCACTGACCCCCGTTGGGCCCGCTCCACGGGCACTCCCAGCCGTGCTCACCAAGGTCGGAAGCCGGCATCCCGTTGTAGACACTGACATGGCTTACGGTCATGAGTACTCCTTGCGCATGCTTTGCAACAGCGCCCTGCTGTCCGCGGAGGAGGTCAGCAGCGACATCCGGTTGTGTGCTTCCAGATGGGCGGCGACATCGGAGCGCTGGTCCAGATACATGGAGGCGGTCAGTACCTCGCTGTAGACGACGTCGGGCAGCTCCGGCTCCGCGAACCGGAAGTAGGTGAAGGGGGCGCACGCGCCGACGTGGGCGCCTGCGGAGAACGGAACAACGTCGATGCTGATATGTTCCAGCTCCGAGGCTTCGAGGAGCCGGTCGATCTGCGCGCGCATCACCTCTGCCCCGCCGACAACACGGTGCAGGACGGCCTCCTCCATCACCACCCACAGCGTGGGGGCGTCCTTGCTCTCCAACAGATCCTGCCGGCGCAGCCGCAGCTGGATGCGCCGCTCCAGATCTTCCTCGGAGTCATTGGGAAAACCGCCGCGCAGGACGGCGCGCGCGTAGGCGTACGTCTGCAGCAGCCCGGTGACGTAGTGCGGCTCATAGGTACGCAGAGTCCTCGCGCTGGTCTCCAGGCTGACGTAGGCGGAGAACCAGCCGGGCAGCACATCGCGGTAGTCATGCCACCAACCCGGTTCGTTGGCCCGCTCGGCCAGGGCGACGAACTCGTCGATCTCCTGCCGGTCGGCTCCGTAGGCCTCGAGCAACCTCTCCACGTACAGCGGCTTGAGGGCGACCTCTGCCTTTTCCAGGCGCCGGACGGTCAACGACTTCATCCGCAGGGCCCTGGCGGCGTCCTCCAGCGACACTTCGGCGCTCTGCCGTCTCTCCCGCAGTCGCCGACCGAGGATCATGCGAAGAACTGTTGGCGCGCTGGTCCCCGCCCCCGAACGACCCTCCACCAGGCAACCCCATTCCCTGATAGCACGTCACCATGACGCACCCGCAGGCGACTTGATGGTGAAACCAACTGGATACCGTCTGGCTGAAATTATCAGCGAAGCAGTTGCAGCGTGAAGTCGGCTGCGAGCATAGTTACATGAGTGAGAGGTCCAGCCGGACCCTCGAACCCCCACCGTCAACGGCCCGCCGAGTCCGCACAGTTGTCGCCACCGAACGCCGAGGAAGCACGCCGATTCGAACACACTTGCCGGGAAGGCGTCGCCGCCGCTTCGCATCCTCGCGGCCCGGCCTCGAAGGGAAGACAACCACCATGTCCCCCCACGCACCGCTACTCACCTCCTCGTCACAAGGCGCAGGCACCGGCTCCTCACGTGGAGCAGTCGTGACCGCGACGGGCTTGATGCACCGCTCGCATCCATGGCTCGGCCACATGGTGACGGACTCCGCGACAGGACGGCGAGGAATTCTCCGCGCCATCGCACCGGAAGGCACGGCGCCGGCGCCGGTCGCCTGGCTGGCCCCGCGGCGAGGCGGCATCGAATGGACGACGGCGCCCGAAAACCTCACCGACCCCACGCCGATCACGCCGACCATCCGCCCGGAAGAGACGACGTGAGGCAGCGGATCACCCTCCTCCGTACGTCACGGCCGTAGGTGCCTTGGAAGGCCGTTCAAAGCATGCCTGAGGGGTTGTCGAGGTGGTTCGCACCGATCGCCATGACACTTGCCGAACTATCTGAGTGGGCGTAAGGCTGCGATGTGCCCGTTTGGGCCCGGTGGACACGAAGATGATCGCTGCCAGGGTCTCGCGGTCCCAGGCCCCTCGTCGGCGCCAGCCTGTGGGCGTTTCACCTCCGTCGGCGGTACCACTCGCTGGAACACCATCCACAACTCGTCCGGTACCAACCGCTCAACCAGGCCCGTCACACCCGGGCCAACGAGCGATCACACCAAGAGAAGCCACGTCTTACGCGTGCGTACCGGCGACTCGTCCAGAGCCCACACCACCAGGCCTCGGGATGGCATGAATGCAGGCGATGCCGGGGTGCGGTGTGTCTTCGCCGGGAGCCTCCAGGTCGGGTCGGCCATGGGCGCTCCTGCAGGCAGGCAGCCATCGGCACCTCGTACTCGTACAGCAGGCCGTGCCGGGCCAAGGGCACACCACCAGTTGATGAAATCCCAGCCGTGGGCGGCCCTCTGCCGGTAAGCGATCGGCGGGACCCGCTTCGCCTCCACGATGACGTGCCGCTCTCCCGGGCCGACGACCGCGGCCCGCCGCCCCTGGAGGCACCCCCGTGGTGACGCGGCCGGGGCGCTCATAGCAGCAGATTCGTTGTGGCGAGCCCGAGAGCGGTCAGATGTCAGGCCGTCGTGCCGGCTGCGTGCCGGCACCCCGCGTTCTCCCGGCCCATGCACCGGGCGCGATGCCTGTCGCCCCGTCCGCGCGGCCCCGCGACGCTCTCGGTCGGCCGCCCGGTCCTGGCCGGCCATCGGACTCCTCTTGGCCGAGTACCTCAACGGACCCTCCTGTGCGCCGCTTTCCCAGGACCAGGCCGCAGCGGGCACGGCGTTCGCCACCGAGATGCGCGCCCAGGGCCTCCTCGACCGGCTACGCAACGACGTCCCGTACCCGCCCAGTTGTGGGTCATCACCAGAGATTTGGCCGACTACAGCCGCCTGACTCGGGAGCATCCGACAAGGCGGTCGTGCGACTCTCCGGCCGAACCGGTCCACCTGCGCCTCGCTGGTCTGGAACCTGCCCGCCGTGGTGTGGAGCGCCGCCTCGCTGGAGGCATACGCCGCCCAGGGATCATCGGCGACATCCCGCGGTGCGCGGCTATTGGCGAGCCGTGAATGGTCGGAGCAAGGGCGCCTGCGCTTATCGCCAGGAGTGACAGTTGCGGCGGTGGTCCAGGTGCTCCGGAGGGTGCGCGAACCAGGGTTCCGGCGGCAGGTGGCCGGGCTCACCCGGCCCGCCGGCTGCTGTGTGCCACTCAGCAGGATCCGCCGCCGGTGCTGGTGCGGTGCTGACTCTCTGACGGCGGATGGGGCAAGACCGCAGGTCTGGGTACCACTCGACGGCACAGGTCAGAGGCGTATGTGGGTGGGGCGCCGTAGTTCTCGGCCTGAGAACCGTAGTTCTCGGCCTGAGGACCGTAGTTCTCGGTCTGAGAATGGCTGGGCCCACCATGGCGGCGGCGCCGGGGCCCCTACAGCCGTACCGGGCACATCGCCGGGACGACGGAAGGAGCGGCAGTGGGGTTGACCTGGGACATGGCCCCCCGATGAGCGCGGTTACGGTCAGGAGTCCTCCGGCTACTTTCAGCTGTCCTCGGCCGGGCCGTCATCCGAATGCTGCGATAGGCTGTAGCGAAAGTGTCTGTGCCCGCCGGTCCCTCGCGGCTCAGCCGCCCCGAACGGCGCGGCATGGCGGCCGACACCTGCTCGGTCAGCGGGAAATCCAACAGTGCCAGGGGACATTTGCCTTCCCGTAGGTCCGTTCTCCCGTAGGTCGGTTTTCATGGACCTGAACACCATCACCGAAGTAATCCGGCGACCGTCCGAGCGGCCAGGCCTGGACTGGCACGAGGGCGACGCCTGGCTCGCAGGCGGAACATGGCTCTATTCCGCGGAGCAGCCGGACCTGCGACGGCTGATCGACCTGACGGCGTTGCGTTGGGAGCCGCTTGTTCCCACGGACGAGGGCCTGGAGATCAGCGCCACCTGCACTATTCGCGACCTGTACGCCTTCCCATGGCCGCAGCGCTGGACCGCCGGAATCCTCTTCCGGAAAAGCTGTGAGGCATTCCTGTCCTCGTTCAAGGTCTGGAACGCGGCGACCGTCGGCGGAAACATCTGCATGTCCTTGCCCGCCGGGCCGATGATCACGTTGACGGTCGCGCTGGAGGCGCAGTACGAACTTTGGGCCCCTGACGGCTCCGTGCGCTTCGTCGACGCCCTCGATTTCGTCACGGGCGACCACCGCAACGTTCTCGCCCCCGGGGAGATCCTCCGGCGTATCACCATTCCGGAGTACGCGCTGCGCAAACGCACCGCGCACCGCCGCTTCACGCTGACCCGGCTCGGCCGTTCGACGGTGTTCCTCGTCGGCACGCAACGGCTGGGAGCGAGTGACCTGGTGCTCACCGTCACCGCCGGTACCACGCGGCCGGTCCGCATCGCCTTCGACTCCCTGCCCGATGTTCGAACCCTGCGGCAGAGCATCGACGCCGTGCCGACCGACGTCTGGTTCGCCGATCCCAACGGGACCCCTGACCACCGTCGGCACCTGACACGGCACTTCGCCGAAGAGATCTGCCGCGAACTCACGGCTGGGGACCTGGCATGAGCTACCTCGTGAACGGCACGGCATTCGACCGGGAACCAGCCCCCGGCCAGTGCCTGCGCACCTTCCTGCGCGAACTCGGCCACTTCGGTGTGAAGAAAGGGTGCGACGCGGGCGACTGCGGCGCCTGCACGGTCTGGCTGGACGGCGTACCGGTTCACAGCTGCATCACCCCCGCGTTCCGCGCGGACGGCCGTGAGGTGACCACGATCGAGGGCCTTGGACGGCCCGGCGCACTCCATCCCATGCAGCGGCAGTTCGAGGACGCGCCGGGGTTCCAGTGCGGTTTCTGCACCGCAGGGATGATCATGACGTCGGCGACCTTCACCGAGGACCAGAAGGCGGATCTGCCACGGGCGTTGAAGGGCAACCTCTGCCGCTGCACCGGATACCGGGCGATCGAGGACGCCGTGAAGGGCGTCCGCGCGGTGGAGACGGCAGCACCGGGCAAGGCCGTCGGGACGAGCGTCGGCGCTCCCGCGGGCCACGACGTGGTGACAGGGCACGCCGAGTTCACCATGGACACGCAGATCGACGGCATGTTGCAACTCAAGGTGCTGCACTCGCCCCACGCGCACGCCCGGATCGTCTCGATCGACAAGACGGCCGCACTCTCGGTGCCCGGCGTGCAGCGGGTCTACACCTGGCAAGACGTACCCCGCAGACGCTTCACCACGGCGATCCACACCGACCACCTGGTCGACCCGGACGACACCTACATCCTCGACGACACGGTCCGTTTCGCCGGCCAGCGCGTCGCCGCGGTCCTGGCCGACACGGTCGGGGCGGCCGAGGAGGGCTGCCGGCGTCTCGCGGTCGAGTACGAGGTGCTGCCGGCGGTGTTCGACGCCGAGGAGGCGATGGCCGACGGCGCACCCCAGCTGCACGGCTCCCACGATCCGTTCGTCCGCGACCCCGTCCACAACATCCTGCTCGAACTCCATTCGCACATCGGCGACGTCGACGCGGGATTCGCCGCGGCCGACGTGATCCACGAAGGCACGTACTTCTCACCTCGGGTACAGCACGCGCATCTGGAGACCCATGGTTCGATCGCCTGGATGGAGGACGGCCGGCTGAACGTCCGCACCAGTTCGCAGTCACCGTCGATCGCCAAGGTCAAACTGGAGTACCTGTTCGCGCTGCGCCCGGACCAGCTGAGGGTGTTCTGCAAGCGCGTCGGCGGCGGATTCGGCGGCAAACAGGAGGTGATCGCTGAGGACCTGGTCGCGCTTGCCACCCTGGACACCGGACGGCCCACCTGCCTCGAGTACACCCGTGAGGAGGAGTTCACCACGGCCTCGCCGCGGCATCCGATGACCCTGACGGTCAAGCTCGGCGCGAAGGCCGACGGAACGCTCACCGCCTTCCAGGTACGCAACGTGTCGAACACCGGCGCCTACGGCAACCACGGCGGCGAAACGCTGTACGCGGGCGGAGCCGCCGTCATGATCTACCACTGCCCCAACAAGAAGTACGACGCGTACTCCGTCTACACGAACACCGTGCCGAGCGGGGCGCTGCGAGGTTACGGGATGACGCAGCCGGCGTTCGCCGTGGAGTCGGCGATGGACGAACTGGCCCGCGTCCTTCACATCGACCCGCTGGAACTGCGTCGGCGCAACATCGTGCGGCCGGGTGAGCCCCTGGTCGCCCTGCACGACGGCCCCGACGACGTGATCTTCACCGAGGACGGACTCGCCAAGTGCATCGACTTCGTGGGCGACGCCTTGGTCCGTACGGCCGACCGGCCGCCTCCCGGCCCCGAGTGGCTCGTCGGAGCCGGCGTGGCGAGTTCCCTGCACGAGACCGCGCCCCCGACGGAACACCTCTCCGAAGCCTGGGTCACCCTGGGCGACGATCTCATGTACGAACTGGCGGTCGGAACCCCCGAGTTCGGGGAGGGAACCTCCACGGCCCATGTCCAGATCGCAGCCAACCAGCTGGGCACGACACCCTCGCGGATCCGTCTGGTGCAGTCCGACACCGACCGCACGGGATTCGACACCGGTGCCTTCGCGAGCGCGGGCCTCTTCGTGGCGGGCAACGCGGTCCTGCGGGCGGCCAACGCCGTGCGCGACCGCATCCTGGAATTCGCCGCGGCGCACACGGGCGTCCATGTCGTGATGTGCACGATGGACGACGACGGTGTCGTCTGCGGGGAGCGGCGCGTGTCCCTGGCCGAACTCGTCGCCTTGGCCCGGGCGCGTGGAATCCGTTTCACCGCCGCACGCAAGGCCTACGGCTCGCCCCGGAGCGTCACCTCCAACACGCAGGGGTTCCGGGTCGCCGTGCACCGAGTGACCGGTGAGATACGGATCCTGTACAGCGTGCATGCCGCGGACGCCGGGGTGATCATCAACCCGGCGCAGGTCCGGGGACAGGTGGAGGGCGGTGTCGCCCAGGGAATCGGCTTCGCGCTGACCGAGAACCATCACCTAGACGACAGCGGCGTCATGGTCAACCCGAACCTCCGGAACTACCGCATCCCCGCCTACGCCGACATCCCCCGCACCGAGGTGCTCCTGGTGGGCTCGGCGGATTCGGTGGGGCCCATGCGGGCCAAGGGGATGGCCGAGTGCTGTATCAACCCGGTGGCCCCCGCGCTCGCGAACGCGGTGCATGACGCCACGGGCGTCCGCTACCGTGCGCTGCCGCTGACTCCGGAACGCATTTACGGCCGACTCCCCGCGGAGCAGTCGGTGTCGACAGGTTGAGTCACCATGAACACCGGAAAGAACATAGCTGCCGCGGCGACGGCGATCATCGGCCAGAAGGTCCTGCCCGGCATGGAGCGCGAGTTCGAGGCGTGGCAGGAGGGCCTCAACACCGCGGCCGCCTACTACCCCGGTTTCCTCGGCGCCGAGATCTCACCGCCGACACCGCTGCAACCCGACTGGGTCGTCGTCTACCGGTTCGACTCGGTGGCGCATCTGCAGGCGTGGATCAACAGCGCGACCAGGCAGACGTATCTCGACGTCGGCGCCAAGTACTTCGACGGTCCGGCGACCCAGCAGGTGGTCAGCAGTGGCACGCAGTCACTGGATCCGCTGGTCACCGTGGTGGTCACCCACCGCGTCCACCCGAACCAGATCGACGACTTCCTCGCCTGGCAGCACCACATGGTCCAGGAGGAGAGCAAGTTCGAGGGGTTCCGCGGGACGGAGCTCTTCCGCCCCATCGAGGGGCTCCAGGAGGAATGGACCACGCTGTACCGCTACGACAGCGCCGAACACCTCGACGCCTGGCTGACGTCGCCCCAACGGCAGAAGATCCTGGCCGAGGGCGAGAAGTTCAGCGACTTCAAACTGCATACGATCGACAACTCGTTCGGCAGTTGGTTCGCCTTCGAGGGCAACGGCAAGGAGGCACCGCCGCCGCCCTCCGAGACCAGGACCTCCCTCGCTGTCTGGGTCGGCCTGTACCCGACCGTCGTGCTGCTGACGCTTGCTCTGTCCCCGCTGCACTTGCGGCTCTGGATCGGCCTGCTCGTGGGTAACCTGCTGTCGAGTTTCCTCATGAGCTTCCTCACCATGCCCTACTACGTGAACCCGTTGCTCGGGCGGTGGCTGCGGCCATCGCCGGACGAACCGGCAAGGGCCAACCTCCGTGGCCTCGGTGTCGTCGTGGTGGCGATAGCCTTCTGGGCTGTCGTCTTCTACCTCGTGACGGTCCGGTTCTGGACGCTGCCCTGACCGGCGACCGCCCGGACGGTAGCCGTCCGGGGCCGTGTACTGGTCCGGGCCGTGGTCGCCCGACAAGGCGTACACCAGGGTGTGATCGCCAGAAGTTCATGTCCGCGGAGCCCATGGTCTTCTTGACCCCCGCTCGCTCGCTGCGTGACACACTCGTCTGCTGCGTACCCAGCAGTGTTGGGTCCGGTGCTGGTCCGGTGCCGACCGGGCGTCCGCCAATGAGACAAAACCCCAGGTCCTAGCCCGGATCGAATGGGTTGTCGTACCACTCGATGGTGGTGCCGATGACGCCGGCGGCCACGAGGCGGGGGAGCTTGGACGGGGCTGGAGGAGCGCTTGGGGCGACGACGGGGGGCAGCGTCGGGGGGTCCCTCAGGCCAACGGCAAACTGCCCGGGGGGAGGGGTTCACGGTGATGAAGTGGTCCAGGATCGGGAACATGCCGAGGCCGTCGATCTGTTGCCGCAGCGCGACCTGTGCCGGCGTGTCCGGCAGCAGCAGCCCGTAGAGCACGTACAGGCGGTAGAACCCGCGCAGACCGACCAGCACCGTCCGCGCCCGCACCACCTCCTCATCACTAGCCCGCTTCACCCGACACATCGAATCCGCGTGCCTATCAGACGGCCCCCGGTCCACCGGCGGCTCCTCGCCGCGCTTGGTGCGCCATGCTGCTGAAGTCCGGCCCCTCCGCCTCCACCGGCCGTCCTCGCCGGCTTCGAGCGTCGCGCGCACCAGGGCGGGGCTCGCCGCCCGCGGTACGGCCCGATGAGCCGGACGGCGACTGCATACAACGCATCGTGGCCCGCCGAAGATGGCGCGCCGGCTCGGCCGCGCTCTCCACCACCAACGGATCGACCGCGTGCCCCCGGCCACGCCCGAGCCCCCGCCGCCGATGCCGCGGCAACGACGCCGGAGGCCGCCAGCTCTCCAGCCGGCTCGCCGTCACCACCGCCCCCCGCACAGCCGCCCGCCGCATAGAGAGAGTGCGGGGGGAGAGAACCCACCGAAACGCGGAGGCCCCGCATGCTTGGTTCGATCCCGCCGCTCTCGCCGGAGCAGCGGTCCTTACGGCTCATCCCAGGTCGAAGGTATTGGGCAGACCCAGTCTGTAGCGCACCTCGTCGACCCGCTTCAGGGGCTCCATCTCCGGCGGCCGGTACAGCTCCCACACATGGCATCGCTCTGCGTCCGAACGGTCCGCGTCGAGCAGGGCGTTGACGGCTCGCCGCGCGGACTCGTTGGCGCCTTCCATGGTCGCGAGGTCGACGTCGGTGCGGACGTAGTCGCCCGCGAGGAAGAAGTTCGGGATCGCCGTCCGCGCCGAGGGGCGATGGTAGAGCGTGCCCGTCGGGTGGATGAGGAGCTGTTCGCGGTTGTGCGGGTCGGGGCCGCCCAGGCCCGTCACCGCCGGGTCCATGAACCAGCCGAGGCGGTCCTCGTCCCTGAGCGTGGTCTTGCCCGCGTCGTTCAGCCCGTCCTTCAGCTGCGCCCACAGCTCGGCGACGATCTCGTCCCTGGTGCACTCCTTGGCCGTCTTGCCGTACAGGATGCCGGGCCTGTCCCACTCCGAGATGATCGCGGAGAGGCAGTCGTGGGCCCGCCCGTCGCCGTAGTCGCGGGAGAAGTCCCGTACGTCCCAGAACTGCGCCTGGCCGACGGCCGTCACCGACCAGGGTGAGTCGAGGCAGTTGATGTGTCCGTGCACGACAGGCGTGGGCGTGCGCAGGTAGAACATCACTCCGGTCATCCAGTCCGTCTTCAGCGCGTCGCACCGGCCGAGCTGCGGGTCGGCGGCGCGCAGGGCCCTGCCCCAGGTGATGCGGGCGTGTTCGACGGGCATTGCGGAGACGTAGTGGTCGGCGGTGACGGTACGCTCGTGGCCGCCGTCGCGGGCCGCGACGCGAACGCCGGTCACCCGCCCGCCCTCGTACCCGACCTCCAACACCTGCGTGCCGGTCACGAAGTCGACGCCGAGCGAGCGCAGATGCGCCTCCCAGGGGTCGATCCAGGCCTCGCTGGTCGGAGCGTTCAGGACGCGGTCGATGTCGGCGTCGCCGTCCATCCCGCGGCCGAGCAGGCCCCACAGGATCAGGGCCTCGATGATGACGCGACCGACCGTCCTGGTCGACGCCACCTCGGCGCGGGTGGCTACGAGATTGCGGGTCTGCCCGATGCCGAGGAGCGTCTGGTACTCCCTGCTCATCTCGCCCGCGCGGATGAAGTCCCACCAGGCGACCTTCTCCCACTGGTCCTCGCGGCGTGCCTCGCAACTGGTGAGGTGGACAAGGAGACGGTTGGCGAAGTAGGCGGCCTCGTCGGCAGGTAGGCGGGTGCCCACATCCAGGACGGACAGGATCTGGTCGCGGATCCAGGACGCGGTGATGTCGCCGGGCGCCGGCGGGGTCGTGATCCGGCGCAGCGGGAAGTGCAGGTCGGGGCGGCCCGAGTCGCGGGCGAACAACTCCTCGGTGGCGTTGCGGAGGTTGCCGTGGACGCCGTCGGCGCTGCCGGGGAAGGGGATGCGGCGCATCGTGTCCGGCAGGTTCCGGTAGAAGCCGGGGAAGAAGCGGAAGCCGTGCTCGCCGGGCAGGGGCTTGCGGCCGTCGGCGGCCGTGCCGGGGACGTCCATCGAGCGGGCCTTGCCGCCGAGGGTGTCGTAGTACTCGTAGACGGCGACGGCGTAGCCGCGTTCGGCGAGTTCGTGGGCGGCGCTGAGCCCGGAGACGCCGCCGCCGAGGACGGCGACGCGCCGGGTGGAGGGCGTGGCCGCGGCTGCCCGCGCTCCGGGCCGTAACGCGGTTGCGCCGACCGCACCGCCGGCGGCCGTGAGGAAACGTCTGCGGGAGTGTCCGACAGTCGACTGGGGCTGCTGCGCGTGTTTTGTCGTCATGATTCCGGGAGGTTAGGGAGGGTTCCGGGAGCCCGGAAGCCTGTTTCCCGTCCTCCACAGCATCCTCACCATCACTGGGAGAAGCAGACATGCCACGTGTGTTCGCGCAAGGCGCCCGCCATGTCGAGCACATCGAGAGACGGCCTTCCACGAGGGCGCCCGCCGCTTCCACACCGGCCCGGACGGCGCGCCGAGCCACACCTTGCCCCTGCCGCCGGGCCGCCACGGTCTGCGGAAGGCCGCGCAGATCCTGTTGCTCCAGCGGCTGGTCGGCGTCCGCGTCCGACTGCCACCGCGCATGCCTCACGGACACCCGATCCCACCGCTGCGCATCCTCCACAACCCGCGTTCCGGCCCCGCAGCGCCGTGCCGCGCACAACCGGCAGCCGAACGCCACCGGCGCCGCCACCGCCCGGCCACACGTCACACCGCGTGTGCCACGCCCTCATCTCAGCCGAACGTGGCGTCCTCGGCGGAAAAGGCCGGCCCTGGCACGTTGGCTCCCAGCGGGCCCGGTCGGTGGAGATCCTGCGGCTCTCCGCCGTCCTGAAGTGGCTCTGGGGGACGGCTTGAGGCGGGGCCAGTAGGAGGTGCAATGCTCCAGCGCGACCTTCCGTCGGGCCATCTTGGTCTACGCGCCGGGAGGGCGGAAGGTGACCTTTCGGCGGGCGGCCTCGTCGATCTCCTCGAGAGTGAGGAGGGGAGTGGCCCGGGTGTGGAGTGCGCCGCTGGCCTTGACGCTGAGGCTGACGGCGGCCATGGCGACCGGGTCGGGGAAGTCGAGGATGCACACGAGGTCGTCCTCTCCGAAGGCGAAGTACATGGCCTCGACCGTCCCGCCGAGGCCGGCGACGACCTGGTCGACGGCGGCGCGGCGGCCACTTGCGCCTTCCTGGAGCAAGCCCTTCGCCCCCTCGGGGGTGTAGGTGGCGTGGATGAGGAACTTCGGCATAGGGGCGCTCCCTGCCCGTGACTTGTCCGGTATGCAGATCGGCCTTCCCGCTGGCACGCCGGCCGCCACTCAACGGACGGCTGGATTCACTCGTACGGCACATCGGCATGTGCCTGCATGGGGCAGCACCTGAAGCGGCAAAAGGCCACCTGTGGTCGGGTGGTCGTGGCCCGGGAACCCAACCACATCGGCCTGGCCACAGTGATGTGACCTCGACATGGGGCGAGGGGCGGTCGCAGGAGCCGCGTTGCTGACTCGGAGAGACCTGCGGCAGGGAGGGCCGGCTACTCGCCCGTGGCGCCGTCGATGGCTTCGCGCAGGAGATCCGCGTGCCCGATGTGGCGGGCGTACTCCTCGATCACGTGCTCAAGGACGAACCGCACGTCGGTGTCACCGAACTCCGGACTCGACACGATGCGCGCAGTGTCGTCGGTGACCCGCGCGAACACCCGCCGCGACTCCTCGCACGCCTCCACGTAGTCCTCGTAGACGTCCCCTGGCCGGTGTGGGGTCCGACTCGTCGTACCACTCGTCACCGGCAGCGGTGACGTACGTCCTGTGAGGGAAGAATCGAGGGGGTGTGCCCGCCAGCATCCGCTGGAACCAGTGACGCTCGACCCCCTGCAGATGGCGCATGAGCCCCAGCAGGGTCAACCCCGAGGTGCGCACGGGCCGTTGCCGCAGTTGTGCCTCCGAGAGGCCCTCGCACTTCCACAAGAAGGTTGCCCGGTGGTAGTCGAGGTTCGAGGCGATCACCTCCAGCCATGAGCCCGATCTCGTGCGCTCAGGTCGAATGATCTTGTGGACTACGACTTCGCTCACGCCGGGGTCTCCTTGCTCGTGATGGGGCTTGGTCGAGAACGCGCCCGCGATTCCGGGACTGGGCGGCGTCCCACTGCCACCCGTGTCAAGCGCTTCCGCCCGAGAAGACTCGACTCGGCCTCGAAACTCATCGCAGCGCGCCTCACCCACCACTGCACGCTGGTCAGGCGCACGCTTTCCACGAATTGGGTGCGCGTCGGCGGGCGGTGTGGGAGCGTGGGGCCGGCCGGGCCCGTCGCTCTCCCCCGTGGCGACGGGCCCAGTTCTCGTTGAAGGGATGCGTGGCTGTGCCCGTCGACCGGCCTGCCGCGCGTACCCCTGACTTCTCGGTCGTCGTCGCCCGGTCCGACCACGAGCTGGTGGGCCAGCTATGGGAGTTCACCGCAGGCCGGTGACCCCGAGAAGGGAGAGCGGGGGTGCTGCCCCGGCCACCGGTTCCGAGGCCACCGGCCGGACGGACCACCCACCATGACGCCATCGGAAAGAGACGTCTCCCGCGAACCCTGGCTTCGGCCCGGCCCGCGCGGGCACCAATCGCCTCACTGCTGCCCGCGCGTGGGTGTGGGGCACCCGTCATGGGCGCGCCGGGCCGGCCCACATGCTGCGCGGCGCTTGCTGCATCGCCGGACGTTGAGGTGATCGCGGCGGGCGGTGACCAGACGAGTCATTCCGATGTGACTGAGCATGCTGGTCGGCCACTTCGGCGGTCAGCGACCAGGAGTCTCCGTTCAGTCGAGGATCGCGGTGGCTTCGATCTCGACCAGATGGTCGGGGACGTCCAGTGCCGCAACACCCAGCAGCGTGGCCGGTGGGACCGGAGTCCCCCCAGCTTCGCGGCTGCCCGGGAGATCCCCTCCAGGAGCAGGGGCATCTCGTCGGGGGTCCAGTCGACGACGTACAAGGTCAGTTTCGCCACGTCGTCGAAGGAGCCGCCGACCTCGGCCAGGGCGATCCCGATGCTGAGGTAGCAGTGCTCCACCTGGGCGGCGAGGTCGCCTTCGCCGACCGTGCCCTCCTCGGCGTTCCGGGCGACCTGCCCGGCGATGAGGACCAGCTTCGATCCTGATGCGATCGACACCTGCCGGCAGACATCGATCTCGGGCAATCCGCTGGGGTTCACCAGGGCGATGGCCACGCTGCCTGCCTCCTTGGCGAAGCTCAGCATCGCCTGGGCGACGGCAAGGCAGACGAGTTCGGAGTCTGTCAACCGTGGAGGCCTCAGCATTCGGAATGCCGCGGGTGTTCTCGCGCAGACGGGTGATCGTGACAGCCACGTCGCCGTCTGCGCCACGGACCGAGTAGTGGGGGAGAGGGCATTCGACAGCTTCCGCGGTGCTCCTCCACACTCCTAGCCGGTGGCGGAGGAGACGGGGTGGTGATGCGGCGCCAAGGGGGCGTGTCCTGTTTGGCGTTCGACTCTGAACGCGCCTGCGCTCGCTCCATCCGGCGAACAGCACATCCGATGCATGGCAGCGGCGTGGGGCATTGGGATGGACTGGGTCACGAGTCGCTCATCCGCGGTCGGGATGCAGGAGGAGAATGGCGCAGCTTGTCTCAGGGCGCCCAGCTCGTGATCGCATCTTGACAGTGCGGAGCACCGAGGAGGCGGGGTGCTTCGGCCGCCCCGCCAACTCGTTCATCGTCCGCCTGGGTTAGGGGTTGGCAATGACACTGTCACAGTGGCAGAGAGCGTTGGAGTGGCTGGCTGCCGCAGCAAAAGACTCGCGCGCGTGTCGCGACGAATGGATACACGGCTTAACCGGGGTCCACCTCTTGGCCACCGGGCGCCTGTGGGATGTCCTGACTGTTCCTGAGCCCCTGGGCCTCTACACCGCCGAACTACTCAACACCATGTCGGTGACCAAACGGGGGCCGGTTCTGCACGACAGTCGAGGCCGCCGCGTGGGATTCCTCCTGCCGCCCGACCCCACCGCCCTGTGGGCCGGTCACAACCTGAGATATGTCTCGAAGGGCGGCTGGATCGCGGCCCCCGCCCCGCACTGCCGGTGGGGGACACTGCACTGGCTCATCCCACCGGACGGCAGCGGCGCTCTCACCCCACCTGCACTTCTGGAACTGGCCCTCGACCAGGCCCTTCGCCAGATGGCCCATGTCCATGGCTGCTCCCGGCGCCACCTTGCGCCGTGCCGGCGGACAGCCGAGCCCGCTGCGAGCCCCACAGGCGATCGGGATCCTGATCACTGCGGGTGATCTGCAGGATCCGTTACAAGCATGGAGTGTGCCCAGCCGTCGCAGTGCGCGGGAATCAAGGGGCGCGCCAAGACCGACACGGCGGCGCTCGCCCGCAGCGCCGACGAGATCAGCGGGCCCCCGCATCTCGCGCGGTACCCGTGCGGCCCGGACATACGCGGTGGCAGGCCGTCGCCGCACAGGACGAAACCCGTCACCTCGCAGATGACGTGTCCGCCGTAAGAGCGTTCCTCGTGGTCCGGCTTCTGCTGGGTCGGAGCTGCGCACACATCGAGCGCATCGCCGCCGAGGCCCCCGATGCGTGCCGTCTCCCAGGGTGCAAGCCCACAGGCGGGTGAGCCCAGACGCCCGGCCTTTGTGGGCCCCGGCGAGCACCGCGGGACGTTCGGAGCGAAGGCACGCTTTCGCTGTTTCGCCGGGGCCATGACGTCAGAAGAGGAGGCGTGACCTGCTGTGATGAGCCTCACCGAGAATATGAGGGGCCCCTCGACTACGCTGACAACGTCGAACATGAGGGCCTCCTCCGCTTGGTTCGGGCGGCTCGACGACGAACTGCTGCGAGCGTGCATCGCAGCCCAACGGAAGAGGCCGGCCGCCTGCCTGCGCGGTCGCGCACGAGACATGGAGATGACGATGAAGAGGTCGCTTACGCGTGTCCAGGTCGCCGTCGCTGCTGCTGCGATCGCGGGCGGTGCCCTGCTCGGCAGCGCCGGTACGGCGATTGCGGCACCTGTTGCCCACGGCCAGGTTGCCCACGACATGCCCGAGAAGGCCGGTGACTTCGCCTCTTTCACGGGCCGTCATGGACATGAACACGAGGGTGAACGAGACGATGGCCCGGACGGGCGCCGACTGCACGTCTGGCACGAAGGCAGGTGGATGGACGGGACCCCGGACCGCGAGGCCGCCGGTGCGGACCGCTGGTACGTGGACCAGGTCCGTGAAGCCGCCGGTGCGGACCGCTGGTACGTGGACCAGGTCCATGATGCCGCCGGTGCGGACCGTTGGTACGCCGACCAGCTCCGCGAGGCCGCCGGTGCGGACCGTTGGTACGTGGACCAGCTCGTTCTGGTCCGGCCGTCGACCAACGGCGCACTGTGAACAGCAGGTGCGGGGCCACGCTGGACCATCGGAGCACGGGCTGTGAACTCGTTCAGAAGCGTGGTGTGCGAGCTGCCCGCTGCCGGTGCGGCCCGTCGTAACGCACGGCCTGTCGGTGTCCCTGCGCATGGGACTGCGGTACGCGCCCGGCGATCCGTATGCCGTTCGTGCATGACCGGGTTGAAGCGGGCGGCCCGGAGCGCGGAGTGCTGTGGGTCGCCCTGTCCCCTGGACGCAGAGCCGGCCATGCTCCAGGCCGACACCTGGAGCCGGTCCCCCGTACGGCAGCGACGCCTCGCGCCTGATCATCGGGCTCGAGGCGTCGGGCTTGTCCGGTGCCCGTCAGCCGCGGGCGTCTGTCGCCCCGGATGGAAGACCCGTACCAGCCGACGGCGCCGGGAACCGTGCGCGCCACGAGGCCCCGGCCGCCGTACCTGCCGCGGTCATTCCCCCTCGTCGCACTCGGGACATTCCTCGCGGGGGCATTCCAAGGAGATCAGGGTCTGTTCGACCTGCTGCGGCGTCAGTGGCGGCTCGGGCAGTTCGTGGGCGCACTCGGCGCGGAAGGCGTCGAGCATCAGGTGCAAGTGGCGGCGCCAGGCGTTGGGGGCCACGGCGCGGGTCGCCTGGATGATGCCCGCCTGGGACCAGATCACGAAGGCGATGTCCTCTGGTGTGACGTCCTTGCGCACGACGCCCCGCTGCTGTGCGTTGCGGAAGATCTGGCCGGACAGTTCCCTCGCCTGCTCCTGGACCTGGCTGGCGAGCACATGAGTGGGCAGCCGGGCGGAGACCAGGTCGTTGAAGGCGCGGTCACAGGCCTGAAGTTCGCAGAATTTCTCCAGGTAGAAGCAGAATCCCTGCCAGGCGTCGTCCATCGCGGCGGCCTGTTTCGCGGAGTCGAGCAGATCCAGGAACTTCGCGGCGAAGAGTTCTTCGACCAGCGAGAGCCGGGTGGGGAAATGGCGGTAGAGAGTTCCGATCGCCACGCCGGCCTCGCGGGCGACGCCCTCCAAGGAGGCGCCCAGACCCTGGGCCGCGAACGCCTCACGCGCAGCGGCCAGGATCGCATCCCGATTGCGCTGCGCGTCGCGGCGCAACGGTTTGGCCGGAGCCTCGGCGAACGGGACGGGACGGTCACTCATGTTCCCCACCGTAACATGAGGGCCCCCTCGAAATAGAGTGAGCGGCGGCCTCGCGGTTGCCGAGTCCGCCCGGGCAGTGGGCCGGGCGGTGAGATCGCCCGTGGACGGGACCGCCGAACAGGCCGATGCGGAGGCGGACGCCCGCTCCTTGCCGATGCCTCCGAGCGGTGTCAGCGGAGCGCGACGACCTCCGTCTCACGAAGGACTTCCTCGGCGCGGTCCCACGACCAGCCGCTCTCGATCACCAGGGTCCGCCAGCCGGCGGGGCCGAACCAATGCCAGATGCGTGCGCATCGCATCCTTGTAGCCGGAGGCGTTCACGCTCTGCTCGACGATCCGGTTCAGGATGTCGCTCTTGCTCCCGGCGCCTGCGAAGACGGTTTTCGAGGCCACGCCGGCCGCCGCGGCGATGTCGGAGGCAGCGGCAGCATGGGAATGGACGCCATGGACCGCCTCAGAAGCCTCTGTGGTTTGAAGGTTGGCTGTTCGCAGACGGACTGGGATCGTCGAGTGACCACGTGCGACGGCTCGGGGTCGCGTAGTTGGACGCGCCGGACAGCAACCAGCCGGACAACGGGCGGCGGTGGAGTCACCGGGATGACGCGATCGATGCCGCCGTGAGTCCGTCGACGGCCTTTGCGACCGCTTCGGGGCTGGAAATCATCGTGAGGTGCCGGGCGCCCGGGATGAGCGTCGCCGGCGGTGCGCCGATGCGCCGGGCGGTCTCCTGCGGTGTCTGCCGGGTGAACACGTCGTCCTGGGCACCGAAGACCACCGACTTGGGCAGGTGCACCCCGGCGAGCCGGGCCACCTGGTCCGCGGGCAGACCCGGCACCCCCGCGGCCAGCGTGCTCCAGAGCGCGCTCTCCGCTCCCGGCACCTGCAGCGGGCGTCGCCACTGATCCAGACCGGCGGCGTCCAGGTGCGGACAGGCCGGTCCGCACTGTGCGTCGTACACGCTGCGGATCACCGCGTCGATACCGAGCCCGAGCCGCAGCAGGCTGGTGCGGTACGGGTCGATCAGCACGTACTTCAAGGCCGGCGGCGGCCCGGCGCCGGTATCGAGGGCGTCGCCGTCGAGGAGCATCACACCCCCCAGCCGCCCGGGGGCCCGGAGCGCCGCCTCGGTGACCACGGCGGCTCCGCTGGAGTGCCCCACCAGTAGCGGGCGCTCGCCCGGACCGCCGAGGTGCACGGCGTCCAGGAAGCCCAGGAGCTGCCGGGTGAAATGGTCGACGGTGTACGGGCCGTGGCGCTCGCTGTATCCGTCGCCCGTCAGGTCGAGCGCATACACCCGGTGGTCGCGGGCGAGCAGCGGGGCGAGGCGCGACCAGGTGTCGACGGATTCGAAGGCGCCGTGCACCAGCACGACCGGCGGGCCCGCCGTGCCCCAGGTCTGGTAGCGCGTGCGGATGTCGGCGGCCTGCACGTACCGGAGCCCGCGCGGCGGCGTGGCGCGCCCGGCGGTGACGGCGTTGTACACCAACGAGGCCGCCGTGACGACCACCAGCGCGAGGGCACAACCCAGCGCGGCGCGCCGCAGCCACCGCCGCGGCCGGGTGCGGCGTGGCCGGGGCGGTGGCTCGTCGGGGAGCGACTGCGGAGCGGAGGCGGGATGAGTGCCCCCGTCTCCGTCTCCACTTCCGGCTCCGTCCCCATCTCCGGATCCGGCTGCGTCTCGGCGAAGATCAGCTGTCACAGGCCACAGCATCGCCCATGGCACAACCGCGGTCATCCTGCGGGGGGAGCCATCGTGCCTACTACGCCGGGTGTAGGGGAGTGCCGGCTGCGGCGAGCGCCGATCATGAGCCGGCGACCGGGTGGTGCGACGACGGGCGTGGCTGTCAGGAGCCGTGACGGTGGCCTCCGTGGGACTGCTGGGCCTTCGGGGATGAGGAGGCCGGAGGCGCTGGTCTGCGAGGTGGCCTTGGTGGCGGCGGCGGTCGGGCCGGCGATTGTGCCGGCCCGGCGGGGTGCTCGGGGACGCGGACGGGGGTGGTGCCGGTCGGAGGAACGGCCGGGGGAGGGGTCCGGCCGTCCGCTGTCAGCACTGCGTCGGTGACCTGACGGGGTCGGGGGCGCCGAGAAACTGATCGCAGCGAGGGTCGGTGCCCCGTGAAAGGCGAGTATTTGTGGAGGAGTGCACCATTTGTCCGATAAATAGGAAATAGCCGATACGTCATTATTTAAATCATTAATGCAGCTAACTCGAGACAAGTGACTCAATTCACTTACGACGCACCTTAGTAAATTGGATCGTGGTTAACTCCCCCAAATCCCAAGCTTTGTGGCGCGCGAAGGTGGCCGAGCAACGAAGCTGGTTAGTGCAGCGGGGAATTGTCGATTTATTCCCGGCGGCTAAGAATGTGCGCGCCGCAGCGCATCGCTGAACGAAATGCGGTGCAGTTTGCCGAGGGGGTCGGCAACTGCGGGTCATGCAAATTCTGGAAGAGGACCGTTCCATGCCCCGTCACGCCCGCAAGCGCCCCTCCCGGGTACGCCGACTCATCGCCGCCGGCACCATCGCCGGCGGTGCCCTCGCCCTGGTCTCCACCGCCGCGCTTGGCACGGCCCAGGCCGCCTCCGCCGCGACCACCTACACCGTTCGGCCCGGCGACCACCTCGCTTCCATAGCCCGCACCCAGCACGTGCCCGGCGGCTGGCCCGCCATCGCGACCGCCAACCACATCGCCAGCCCCTACGCCATCAAGCCGGGACAGGTCCTGACCCTGCCCGCCGGATCAACCCCCGCCACGAAGGCCGCAAAGGCCCCGAAGTCCACGTCGACCACGACCGCCTCCAGCGGCCAGACCTACACGAACAACCTGGACGGCTGGATCAAGCACTCGCTGGCGGTCATGGCCAAAAACGGCATCCCCGGCACCTACGACGGGATCCACCGCAACGTGATGAGGGAATCCTCCGGCAACCCCAAAGCCATCAACCTCTGGGACTCCAACGCCGCCGCCGGCCACCCATCCATCGGCCTGCTCCAGGTGATCCAGTCCACCTTCACTGCCTACCACGTGCCGGGCACCTCGTCGGACATCTACGACCCCGTCGCCAACATCACTGCCGCCTGCAACTACGCCTACCATCGTTACGGCTCCATCGACAACGTCAACGGACCCTACTGACAGGGAATTACCGCTCCAGGGAACTCCGCAACTCGCGGTAGTGACGCCACTTGAGCGCCACTACCGCGAGTTGTACCGGCAAAACAGCCCGGGCCTGACTGCAACAGCACCCTGCCCCGGCTCAACCCGGCTCCGTCTCTGTTCTTCGGACGAAATCCCAGAGTCCATGCGGAGAAGGAATCCGTTCCACAAAGCTCGTAACACGATCACTGCCGATCTGCTGCCAATGGCGCATGCTTGACTTCCCCAGCGACAGCGGATGGTGAGCAGCTGCTGGCGACCGTGGCAGGACCGGTGTGGCCTGACCATGGTGCGCGGACGTTCGAAGTGCCTCGGCAACCGGCGGGACAAGTGTGCCTGCCGGTTTTCGCCAGTACACCTGTGGACGACCTCGTCGGCACGTTCGACAGCCGGTTCGGCCCTCACCCGGCCAGGGGCGGCCACCTGACGTCGTTGCCCTGCGGTGAGGACGCCGAGTGGCTCTAGGTCTGGGTGCTCGGCGGACGGCGGGTCGCGTTCGGGCACGTCCGAAGCGGCGGTGACGCCCGGCCGGCGGTGGTGGTTGCCCGGCGGACCACGCCGCTCCGGCCCAGCTGCCGACCGAGGCGTCGTGGCTCGACCGACTTGTGGCTGTCACAGGGTGGGAGCCGGGGCAAGGCCCATGCGATCGACGGGGCAGCGGCCGAGGCCTGGTTGGGGACGCGCCTACCAACCGACTACATGCGCCTGCTTGCGCGAGACAGACCGCCCCGGCGCCCACCTGACGGTCTCGCCCGCCGCGCGCTGTCGCTGCGACGTACGTCCTCGCTTCGCCGTAGAGACACGCCCCTTTGAGACTGCTGTCATTGCGAGCCGTCATGCCGCAGGCCGCCACAACGACCAAGCCGCGCTGCGCCACAGCTCACGTGCATGACACCCAGCCCCGCCCGACTCGCCGGGCGGCTGTCCGGGTACGCGTCCTCCACGTCTGGAACCCTGGACCGCGACGATCGACGAGACCGGATTCCACACGAGGGACAGCGCGCGCCTCCCCGACTACCCCGCAGCGGAACCCGTTACCGCAGAACCACAGCAACTGTCACTCTCGGCAGCCCTGCGCGCCGCGCGGCCGTGTCAGCCCCACGTACCGACCGGGCGGGCGAGTACGTCGGCTCTTCGGCCCGCCATCGACCGGGCCCTGTCGCTCGCTGTTCAGGTGCAGTCGGTCGTTCGGCTCCCCGCGGCCGGCCCGGGAGCGGGCGGTCCTGCCCTGCCCGGCAAGAGCCGCCTCTGAGACAAGCGAGAAGGGCCGTGCGAACAGCACGGCTCAACTCGCGCCCGTGGTCCGGTGGCAGGGCCGACCAGCCTGGCAGCCCTTAACACCCAGGCCATATAAGGGAGATGCCCAGCTCAGAGCTTTGTGCAGCACGCTTTAGCCGCAGGCGATGTCCCGCGACGGCCGCTTCCCCGTCGCCAGGAAGTCGGAGACCGTCCGGTCGCCGCAGGCGTTGCCGTTGGCGAGATAGGCTTCGTGGCCGGTGGAGTTCACGGTCACCATGACGGCGCGCCGGCCGAGGGCCTCGCGGAGTTTGAGGGCGCCGCTGAGGGGGGTGGCCACGTCACGCCGGTTCTGGACCATGAGGACGGTGGAGGGGCCACGGTCGGTGATCCGTACCGCCGGTTCCTTCGGCGTGTACGGCCAGGCGGCGCACACCGTCGCGTTCCTCGGCATCCCCGCGGTCAGCGGGAACTTGACGCGGCTCTCGGCGACTTCCTTCTCGTACCCGCCCGCGGACCTGGGCCAGGCGACGTCGTTGCACAGGGTGGCGGCACTGACCGCGGTGACGTTCTGCAGGACCGGCTCGGGCGGCGCCTGGGGCGCGGGCGGCACGGTGCCCTTCTGGGCAGCGAGGATCAGCTTGGCCAGGGCGGGATAGCCGTCGGGGTCGTAGAGGCTGTCCAGCATCGTCTGGCGGAACACGTTGCCGTTGAGCTCCTCAGGGTTGGCGCCGGGCCACGGGAGGGGCTCACGGTCGAGGCGTGCGGCGAGGTGAAGGAAGAGGCGGCGCACCTCGGCCGGGGTCCCGGCCACTCGGTCGGGGTTGCCCGGCCGGGACGCCCACTTGGCGAACTCGGGGAAGTTGTCCTCGGCGCCCACCTCGAACGCGGCGAGCCAGGCCCGCTGTACCCGCATGTGGTCGGGGTTGTCGTTGCTGTCCAGCACGAAGCGGTCGGTGCGGTGCGGGAACAACTCGTTGTAGACGGCGCCGACGTACGTCCCGTACGAGACGCCCCAGGCGGAGATCTTCCGCTCGCCGAGCGCTGCCCGGATGCGGTCGAGGTCGCGAGCCTCGTTGGCGGTGCTGATGTGCCGGATCAGCTGGCCGCCGTTGCGTGCGCAGGCTTCCGACATCCGCCGCGCGGTGGCCATGGACTCCGTGACGGAGCCGTCGGGGGCGGGCCAGGGAAGGAGCTTCGTCCGGGCGAGGTCACTTCGTTCCACGTCGCAGCTGACCGGGGTGGAGCGGCCGTACCCCCAGGGATCGAACCCGATCAGGTCGTAGGTGTCCCGTACTTCCTGCGGCAGCTTCTGCCCCTTGCCCGAGGGCTGGTCGAGGCTGCCGCCGCCGGGTCCGCCGGGGATCATGAACAGGGCGCCACGGCGTGTCTTCGGGTTCTCGGCAGGGATTCGGGAGAACGCGAGGGTGATCTTCTTGCCGTGCGGGTCGGCGTAGTCCATCGGCACCTCGATGGTCGCGCACTCCTGCCGCGGATCGAGGCCTGTTCCCTGGCACTTCGTCCAGTCGAGGTGCGGTGGCCGGGCATTGTCGGCCGTCGAAGCGGACGCCGAAGTGAGGGGTACGGCGAGGCTCAGGACGGCGGCGGAGACGGCGAACAGGGCTGCGTTTCGCTTGATCTTCATCATGAGGACGAGCTTCGCCTGCCCCGTTTATGACCGACATCCTGCCAACAGGCCTCTGCGCACGGGGGTTTGCCCCACTGGGTTCCATTACTCCGCGGGGGCACGATCGTGGTTGGCCGCGGCATTGGCTGGGCGCGGCTGTGGTCGGCCCGTGAAGCCGGCCACCTGAATCCGCCAACTGCGACCCGTCCCAGGGGCGCCCATGACTGTAGTGCCGGTCCTGCGGCACGTTCGGCAGGGCCGACGATGACGATCCGGGCCAGCACAGAACGGCCGGGCGGCGATCTTCACGGTCGATCAGTGGACCGGTCCGACCCCAGCCAGGAACCCAGGGCCGGCTCAAGCCGGAACACACTCCCGTGCGGCCCCCTCCTGGGTCCCAAGACCAAGACCGGAAGAGTGGGGCCACTCCAACCGCTCATGCCAGTCACCTCGGTGTCGAGGATCGCCGACCACATGGCGGCGGTCCGGGTGTGTAGTCCTCACGGGGGGTGGCCGTACGCCCTCTGCCGGTCACCGTCGCGGGTGAGGACGGACGCCTCTTGCTCGACGGCCAGCGGCTTGGACTTCTGGCCGCCGCAGGCGCAGTCGGGGCAGTGCTCGTGATCCGCCAAGCTCCTCCTACGAGGGGTCGTTGGTTTCAGCGAATCACGCCTCGGGGGAGGAGAGAGCAGCCGGGTCAGCGCTGATTCCGTCATCACGGGCACACTCGGCGGCGTCCGCCAGGGCCCGGTAGCCGGCGAGGGCGATACCCAGCTCGGGGCCACGCTTCTCGCCCTTGCGACGGCGCGCGTAGCCGACACCCACGGAACGGCCGCGGTGGGGGACACGGATCTCGACGATGGTCTCTGTCCCGTTGGTTCAGGCGGACGAGCTTGACGTCCACCTGTTCGCCGCGCAGTTCGCTCGGCACGGCGCGGTCGAGCTGTACGCGCTGGTCGCTGGGCTTGCTGTGCTTCTTGCTCATGTCTCTCAGGGGGGCCGTGAAGAATGGGACACTCCGTGCGTGATTGAGCTGAAGGCCTGCGATCGAGGCCACGTCATCTGCCATCCGGAGGCACTGCACGAGGAAGCCATTCGCCTCAACAGCGAGCTGGCCTTCTGCCAGCAGTGCGAGTGCGAGACGGTCCACCTGGTGGTGATCTGGCCCGGCGACCGGGCGCGGGTCATGATGTCCGGCGGCGGGGAGCTGGCCGAGCGCCTGGAGGCGCAGAACTGGCCGGAGGGCGTCTACGAGGACGCAAACGGCGTTCTGTTCTTCCGGGTCGTCCCGAGCTTCGGCCTCATCGAGGCCGGCTTCATGTAGCGGCTTGCCTCCAAGTTCGCCCAACTGCTCCTGATTCCCACTTCATTGTGCGAAGCTGAAGGTCTCCCCACCCACCGGGTCCCTGGAGTTGGCCCGGTGCGGCAAGCGGTGCGGCGCTCATCTGGGTGCCCCCTTGCCGGACCGGTGCCCCTTGCGGGGGCGGCGGGTAGGGGAGGGAGGTGATAAAAGTGGGCGAATATCAATCCCGCTGGAAGCGGCTCATCCGGGCCTTCGCCGCGCGCCTGAGCGTGGCGTTGGCGGCCAGGGCTATCTGGCAGATCGTGACTGAGCACTTCGATCACTGAGGGGGAAGCCCCTCCCGCTCACCCGGAGCAGGGAGGGACTTCTCTTTTCGCGCATGGACAGCCACGATCCCGACCAGTGCTCCGTGAATGGTCACAGTCAGCTCCCCTGTCGCCGTTGGCGCGGTGGGCGATGTCGTCTTCATGGTTGCGATTCAGGACGAGGAGCGCGTTCACCGCGGTGCCATCCGGCGAGCCACGCCATCGTGCGCTCTATGGTCCGGGGGTGCCGACCACGCCGTTGACTGGAGTCGACGCGCTTCCGGGCGATCCGGGGTGCAATCCTGCGAGCGTAACCGTCGCCGCAGGTGGTTGTAGTCGTAACCCTTGTCACCATGGAGCTTGCCCGGCCTGCGCCGTCGTTGTCCGCGTCGGGAGCGGGCTTCTGCGGCAATCAGTGGACCAGGTATGCGCCGGTTTCCACGCAGGAGTTCCTGTCTCGTTTAGGAACCCACCAGTTCGCGCCGGCTTGAGCACGCACGCCCCGGTGCAACCGACGCCCCCGCACACGCCCCGCTCACGCCGGCGGCCACCGCATACCCAGGCACCATGCGGCCCTCACGGCCCTGCCCCAGCGACCTGTCCGACGCCCGCTGGGATCTCATCCGCCCCACCTCGAAGCCGGGCGCCAGGCCCGCAACGGCATCCGCAAACCCACCCACGACGCGCCGCGGCAGTCGCGCTGCCCTGGGTACCGATGGTGGCGCACGCGCACGCCGTGGCGGACGGGGTGCGGGTCACTCTCGTCATCACGGCCGTGGTCGGCCTTGTCCTGCCCCATGATTCCTCCGCGAGGGCCTCGATCCTCGACACCCTCGGCAAGGCCCCGCCCTTCCGCACAGAGAAATAGAACCCGGCCGCGGCGGGCTGTACCGGCGCCCCTCCGCCAATTCTGGGATGAACAACGGGACGCAGCGCGGGGACCGAAGGGGAGCGGTCCTCGCGCTGAATCAGGTCACTGGATTCCGGTGGCTCTGGTCACCAGTGTTGATCGCCGGCGTGTCGGGTTTGTACTGCCGCCAGGCCTCATTGAGGCGCGTGAGCCGGTCCGCGGCGGCGATGCCGCGCAGGAACGCGACCTTGTCGTCGCTGACTTCGAACGCCACGGTGCCCACCACCCGGTCGTCGACCACGGCGAGGACGGCCGGGGAGCCGTTGACCAGCGCGATATGGAATTCGGGGGAGCCGCCGGCCAGCCGCAGCTTCGAGGGCGTGGGCTTGAAGCCGGCCCGCACGTAAGAGGCGATGCGTTCGCGCGTCTTGTACCGCAGTAGGCGTCTGGCCAGTCCGTAGCCGTCCGAGACCGCGGTCGCGTCGGCGGTGAGCATCGCCACCAGCCGCTCGGTGCGCCCCGACGTGGCGGCGGCGAGGAACTCCTCGACGATCCGGCGCGCGGACGTGGGGTCCACTTCGCCGCCGCGGCGCTCGGCGGCGACCCGGCGTCGGGCCCGGTGGACATGCTGCTGGCTCGCGGACTCGGTGATGTCGAGGATCCCGGCGATCTCGGCGTGGGGGTAGGAGAAGGCCTCGCGCAGGACGTAGGCGGCCCGCTCGACCGGCGTGAGGCGCTCCATGAGGGTCAGTACGGCCAAGGACACCGATTCGCGCTGCTCGAAGGTGTCGGCCGGGCCGAGCATCGGGTCGCCCTCGAGGAGCGGCTCGGGCAGCCAGGCACCGGCTGCTCGCTCGTGGCGCGCCTGTGCGGAGCGGAGCCGGTCGAGACAGATATTGGTGACGACCTTGGTCAGCCACGCTTGCGGCTCCTCGACCCGTTCGCGGTCTGCGGCCTGCCAGCGCAGGAACGTGTCCTGCACGGCGTCCTCGGCGTCGGTGGCCGAGCCGAGCAGACGGTACGCGAGCGAGGCCAGCCGGCCCCGGCTGGCCTCGAACCGATCAATGGCTGCGCTGTCCATGCGGAGCAGCCTAGGCGGCGGCCCTCACCCCGGCCCGGTCAGGGGTCGTGGCCAGGCGGCGCCTGCGCTTGGGCATGCCGAAGGTCGGGTGGGCGATGGCCCATTCGGCTCCCTTGAGCACGCCCGACTTGAGCCGCGTGGCGGTCCGGCCGCCCAGGTACCAGGACTTCGACCGGACGTCTCCGTCCACCATCTGGAAGATCGCGTCCCGCCGCCCGAGGCTGATGTGGTTGCCGTAGTACTTCAGCCCGGTGGTCGGAACCTTACTGCCCGTCAGGCGCGCGATGATCGCGGCGGTCGCCTGCATGTTGGTGTAGCCGGCCGAGGCACAGGACATCGGCAGCGGCCGGCCGTTCTCGCCGATCGCGTAGGCGCAGTCACCGGCGGCGTAGACGTCCCGGTGCGAGACCGAGCGCATGGTGCGGTCGACGACGATCTGGCCGGTCTCGGCGACCTCCAGGCCGCTGGCGGCCGCGATGGGGTGTACGGCGAACCCGGCCGACCACACGGTGACGTCCGCCGGGATGGACGTACCGTCGGCGGCGATCGCCCGTGTCGGCTCGACGGCTTCGATGCCGGTGTGCTCGTGGACGGTGATGCCGAGCCGGTCGAAAGCCTGGCGCAGGTGACGGCGGGCCTTCGGGGAGAGCCAGGCACCCAGCTCGCCGCGGGCGGCGAGCGCGATCGAGAGGTCGGGCAGGGACTCGGCGAACTCAGTGGCGGTCTCGATGCCGGTCAGCCCCTCACCGACGACCAGCACGGTGCCGCCCTCGCCCAGGCCCGACAGGCGCTCGCGCAGACGCAGCGCCGAGGACCGGCCGGTCACGTCGAAGGCGTACTCGGCCACGCCGGGGACGCCATGCTGGGCCACGGAGCTGCCGAGCGCGTAGAGAAGCGTGTCGTACGCGAGCAAGCCGTCGCCGTCCTCGCCGATCACGGCGACGGTCCTGCGCTCGGGGTCGACGCCGGTGACGCGCGCCAGGCGCAGCCGCACCCCGGTGCCCGCGAACACGTCGGCGAGCTTGCGGACCGCGAGGTCCTGGCCTGCCGCGAGCTGGTGGAGCCGCATCCGCTCGACGAAGTCGGGCACGGCGTTGACGACGGTGATCTCGGTGTCGGCGGGGGAGAGCCGGCGGGCCAGGTTTCCGGCGGCGAAGGCCCCTGCGTATCCGGCGCCGAGTACGACGATGCGGTGCTTCATGGAGTTGCTCCTGTCTCGTTCACGTGCCCCTTGAACGAGATGGCGCCCTGATTGCTGACAGGAACCGGGTGTGACGCGGGTCACCGAACCAAGCCGAGCGGCTGAGTGGCTCTGTGCACGAGGACAGGGTCTGGCTCAGCTTCTGTGATGCGTGCACGCAGTATCCGCCCGCCCAGCGATCGGCGATCCGCCGGGTATGGAGTTCGAGGGCTGCCGCATCGTCCGGGCTTGCTAGGCCACTGATGTCGTGGCCCCACACCGTCAGCGCTTTCAGGACACGATCCCGCTTGCAGCGGTCGGTGCTGGTGGTCAGCAGACGTCGGGCAGGGTCGGCCAGTTCACCCCGGTCGGAAACGAGGACCGGGTGCTCTGCCAGCAGAGGGCGGCGACGAGGGCCGCGTTGCGTACGTCCGCGTTGCCGTGCCCAACGAGGTGGTGAACCGCGGAGTGGATGACCGGACGCAAATCCCGAAACGCGCGCGTGTCCGGGCACTCGGCGAGAAACGCGCTTCCCGATCTGTGTTCGCCGATGGCGACGCACTCGTCGTCTGCGTCGCAGGCGGTGCTGGCTGAGCCAGTCCAGTAGTGCCGCGCGGGTGTGATAGCGCGGTGTCTGGTCGGCGTCCTGCCCGAAGTCGCCGGCACCGGTGGCCGGGTGGTTGAGAATCGCCGCGACGTACAGCGCTACGGGCACTGGCGTCGTAGATGGTGTCCTGGTGGGTTACTGCGCCCATCGCGTCAACGACGGCCGCTGCCCTGACAACCGGGTCCGGGTGAAGGAGGCGTGCAGAGCAGCCGACAGGAGTTCGCCCTGGCGCTCGGTGAGCATGGTCGCGAGGGAGCGGACATGGGGGTTGGGGCGTCCAGTTCGGGCAGTGGGCCCAGACGGTCTTGAGCGGCAGACGACATCAACACCGGGCCGCCGGGCCAGCCACGCGGCCAGCGTTGATGCTTCCCGGTCGGGGCAGCAGGTCGACGGGCCGCAGGGTTTCGATGTCGACGAGGAGGCTGCCCCAGTGGCGGCCCGTGCGGGTTGCGTACTCGTCGACCCCGACAACGCGGCGCGGGGATGGCCGGCTCAGGAAGGGCGTCGATCAGGCACAGGACCGTGCCGCGGCTGACAGTCACCCCGAAGACGCGGGCCGGCCGGGTGCCGGCCCGGCCGGCGAGGGCGAGGCCGACTGCGGCCAGGGTCCGCATGTAGTCGCTCAGTGTTGACCATGCCTGCGGGTCAGGCCGGGTATCTGCTCAACGAACGTGCGTCGCACGCACGTCGTGTTTTCGCCGGCGAGCAGTCTAGGAGTCGGGGCCGTCGAGCGACTCGGCGAAGTCCCTGGTCAAGGCCGTGCGGTTGCTGGGGGAGACCAACGGAATTCGGCGAGCGGCTTCCTCGCTGGCGTCTGCAGTGACGCCCAGATCACGACGCATCGCCTCTCTCATGACGCCTATCCGAGACCAGAGCGCATGCTGTGCTTCTGCGGCTGACTGCAAGGTATCGCCCGGCCGGGGGTTCCCCTGTTCCAGGCGCTTGATCTGTCCATAGACCCCGGTTAGCGCTTCGTTCAGTTCGTGAGCCGGAACAATCACGGCGTCGGGGGCGATCATCAGAGCCTCGGACCACCGGTCACGGTAGGCGTCCTTGGTTCCTTCCAACGCCGAGACGTCCTCCTGCCCGGGCGTGCGATCCCGCATGACGTACAAATGCCGGCTGAGTGCCGTGGCGAACTGCCTGGCATCCCGATGCAGTTGCGTGTAGCAGCTCCGGCGCAGCTCACGAGCCTCGCGAGCTTCCTGGATGGCTTGGACCATCTCCAACTCGCGCTTCTTGGCCCGGTCGGCGCCCCGCTGGGTGAGCAGTGCGCCACCGAGAGTTCCCGCTACACCAGTGATCGCAATCAGTACCGCCCCCACGTCCATTCGATCACCCTAGACGTCATGTGCCGGCCCGGGCGGCGATCAAAACTCGCCGCCGCGATCCATGCGAGTGCTGATCCGAAAGTCTGGCCCCAGCTGGGGCCTGTCGTCGCATTCCCGTCTGCCCCGCGACGCTTGGCATGCTCCCCCAGAGGGGGCCCCACTCGCCGCACCGGGCGAAAGCCCAAGTACGTCCAGTACGAGGACTTCCGCCCGGCACTCCCCCCAGCCTTCGGCCGGGGGGACCCCCAGAGCACCGACCAGACGCCGCGAAGCCGCCCTTCGGGGGGACGGGAATTTGACGACGGCCCTAGCCCTCCCGGGCCCACGGCCGCAGCTTCTCCGGGTTGCGGACCGCCCAGATCCGGGTGACGCGCCCGTCGGAGATGTCGAAGGAGGCCACGGTCATGACGACGCCGGCACGCTGGGCCACCAGGCCCGGCACACCGTTGACCGACCGCTCCAGGAGTACGAGCCCCGGAGCCCTGTCGGCAATGGCGACCATGTACTGGGCGATGCGCGCGCCGCCCTCGACCGGGCGCAGGACGATGCCGCCGCCGTCGGCGGTCATCACGGCGGCCGGGTCGAGGAGACCGACGAGGGCTGCGATGTCCTTGGTCTCCCATGCCTCTTTGACGTGCCTCACCACGTCGGCCTGGCCAGTCGCCGTCGCCGGAGCGCGCGCCACGCTCACCCGCTGCCGGGCGGAGGCCGCCAGCTGCTTGCAGGCCGCAGGGGACCGGCCGAGAACGTCGGCGATCTCGGCGAACGGGTACCGGAAGACGTCGTGCAGGACGAACGCCACCCGCTCGGCGGGCGTCATCGACTCCAGGACGACGAGGAAGGCCATGGCCACCGACTCGTTCAGGACGATCTGGTCGGCCGGGTCTGCAGGGCCGGTGGGGTCGGCGCCTCCCGCATGGTCCCACTCGGTGCGGTCGGGCACCGGCTCGGGCAGCCACGCGCCGACATAGCGTTCACGGCGGGCCCGCGCCGAGCCGAGCAGGTCCAGACAGATGCGGCTGGTCACCGTCGTCAGCCAGGCGCCTGGGGAAAGGATCTCCTCCTGGCGGCCTCGTGGCAGCGCGTACCAGCGTGCGTAGGCATCCTGTACGGCGTCCTCGGCCTCGGTCACCGAACCGAGCAACCGGTAAGCGACATTGATCAGTTGGCGCCGCTCGCCAGCTGTCTCATCTGTGCTGTCCCCGACAATCCCCATGCTTCCGGCCGCCCCCTCGCCTTACCTTTCGCCGGCCCGCGTCGTCGGGCTGGTGAGACCTTATCGATCTACTGCCCGAGGGCGGAAAAAGGGGACTGTGACATGGCCACTCAGGTGACGACGACCGCACGGCGCAGCACCTCGTTCCTGCAGATCACGATCGCCCTGCAGACCCTGACCATCTTCCTTCAGGCGGTCTCCGCCGGACTGCTGCTGACCTCGTCCTACGGAGAGACGCTGCACAGTGTCGGAGCCCGTGTGATGTACGGGGCGTCAATGCTCTATGTGCTCGCAGCGGTGCTGGCGTGGAAGCCGGGCGGCGGTTCGCTGCGGCCTGTCTGGCACGCGTCCGGCTTCCTCGTACTCGCCTCGGTCCAGGTCGTGCTCGGCATCGCGCACGTCCCGTCGGTCCATCTCCCCCTGGGTGTCTTGATGTTCGGTCTGAGTGTGCTGGCACTGGCCCGGCGCTGAGTGTTCCCCCAGATCATCGCCACCCGCGCGGCACAGGCCGAGGCCGACTGGCCCTTCCGGGTCTGGAGGGATCGGTGTCCGGACGCCGGGGTGTATGCACCGCCCTGCCCGGCAGCTCGGGCTGGCTGCCCCGTCTGCGGGGCCAGGCGGCCGGGCCGGTGCCGTCCAGCCGGCCCTGCAGAGCGGGATCAGCCCAGGGCAGGCGGTTGCGGCCGCTGATGACGAAGAACGTGTCCGGCATCAACCTCACCAGACGCTGCAACAGCCGCTCGGTGTCCCGGTGCCGGTCGCCTGTGTCCTCACCAGGTGTCCAGCAGGACGACCGGCACCACCGACTTCTTTGAGGGGCAGGCGACTGATCCCCCACGCCAGCAGGTGCGGACAGCAGGTGAGCGCCTTCAGGTCGGGCTCGGCTTCCAGCAGATCGGCGGTCCGTGCACGGCCGACCAGAGCCCGCGCCCGCTCGCGCCGCTGGCGCGGGGCCGTGACGAGCGCCGATGCGACCTGCCCGGCCGCCGGCCCGACCAGACCGGGCAGGTGCAGGGCACTGACGGGCTCACTCACCGCGCCCAGAACCTGCTGAGGCAGCATTTGCCCGAACTTGCCCACGAGGCCGGTGCGCCGGACCTACTCCTCCAGCGTTCGCCGAGTTGATGAACAACCGCCAAGGCCGGGACCTCGGCCAGTGGATCAAGCGCGTCCAGGCCGACGACCTGCCTGTCCTTCACTGCTTCGTCGACGGCCTCAACCAGGACCTGGGCGCCGTGGTCGCCGGGCTCAGCCTGCGCTACAGCTGCGGCGCCGTCGAAGGCCCCCAACAACAAGATCATGATGATCAAGCGGCGGATGTTCGGCCGCGCCAACTTCGACTTGCTCCGCAAGTGGGTCCTTCTCGCGGCGCGAAGCCGTTCGTGAGCGCGATTGTGGTGACTTTCGTGGCCCTGACACGGAAAGTGATCCAGAACCACTGTTCAGCCGTCGCCGACAGTAGCCAACGTCGGGATTTGAGTGGTGACGAACGCAGCCCGACCGGGCCAACTCCGTGTTCCAGTGGCCGAGTCACGCCAGCCGGTGTAGCGTTGTGATCAGCAGTCGTGGTTCCGAAGTCCCGTTCGCCCGTGATCGCAGTCGCGGGCGTTTTTGCTGTTCAACGCCTCTCCGGACCAGGGCGATCACCTCCGGGTCCCGCGCGGTGCGGGGCCCGATACGAGTCCCTCGAGGAAGACAGGCACATGGCTACAGGCACGGTTAAGTGGTTCAACGCGGAAAAGGGCTTCGGCTTCATCGAGCAGGACGGCGGTGGCCCCGACGTCTTCGCCCACTACTCGAACATCGACGCCCAGGGCTTCCGGGAGCTGCAGGAAGGCCAGAAGGTGACCTTCGACATCACGCAGGGCCAGAAGGGTCCCCAGGCGGAGCACATCCGCCCCGCCTGACGACGCCACGAAGAAGCCCCGGCCAGTGCGTCCACCTGCCGGGGCTCTCGCCCGTCTCGCCCCGCTTCCAGACCCGCGCGGTCCGGGGGCGGGGCTTCGTCTGTCATACGGCAGTGGCTGGCGGCTCTATGCCGAGTCGGACCTTCCGTTCGTCGGTGTAGGCGTCGTACTCCGCTTGGTTCCACGCGCGGGAGTCTCGAAGGTGCGTCACGAACGGCAGCGTAGGATACGGACCTGCACGGACCGTCACAGTCTGACAACAACGGCACACACTCCGCCCCCGGCTGCCACTCTGGCCGCACGTACCATCAGCACCACCGAGGGGGGCCTCATGCGCCGCACCATCCTGCCCATCACCGCCATCCTGCTCGCCGGGCTTGCTGCCTGTGGACCGTCCGACAAGCCGAAGCCCGTGGACAACGGGAAGGGCAGTTCGAGCGCCGCAGCGAGCACGCCGCTGACCGCGCAGGCTGCACTCCAGAAGATCGCTGCCAGCGTCAACTCGGCGAAGCTGTCCGGCACGGTCACCGCGGACGACGACCCGAACCACCTGTTGGGCAGGCCGGGCCAGTACACGTCGAAGGTCACGTTTTCGGACTCGCGGATCAAGGCGGCCGACGTCGAAGGCACCAAGCCTGGCGACGTCGACCGCGGAGGCGCCGTCGAGGTCTTCGCAGACCCGGCAGACGCTGCCACCCGCGCCAAGTACATCCAGGCCGTCACCAAGTCGATGCCGGCGCTCGCCGAATACGACTACGTCCACGGCACTGTCCTCGTGCGCGTCTCCCACTACCTGACCCCTGCGCAGGCCGCGGCCTACAAGACGGCCGCCGACGGACTCAGCTGACAGCTCCTCGGCGAGGCCGCCCCCTCCCGCCCCGCGCTCGCCCACCGGGTCCAGTCACACAGAAGACCACGGCGGCCGCCGGCAACGGCACCACCGGCGCACACCGGTTGGTGTCACCCTCGGGAAGCCGCTGCCCGGTCCGGTAGGCGACCTGGGCCAGCTACGCCAGGCACAGCAGTTCTGACACTCAACCCCCAGACGTACGCCTGTGGTTGCATGTCCGGTGGACATGCAACCGGTGGTCGGATGTACTCGGGTTGCTCCCGTGACAGCGTTTCGCCATGGACACGGACAAGCGCGATGGAATGACACGCCGTCACCTGCTCAGCGCCACGCCGGCAGCCGGCGCCGCTGTGCCGCTCGGTGTCGCGCGCCCCGCGTGGGGCGCCCCGACCGCTCCGGGCGCGGTGCGACCCACCCTTCCCATACCCGCCGGGCCGTATTCTGTGGGCACGGTGTCGCTGCACCTTGTGGACGATTCACGTCCGGACCCGGCGGCCGGGCCGGCACCGCGAGTTGATGGTCGGCGTTTGGTATCCCGCCCGGGACGTGGACCGGTACCCGCGGGCGCCCTGGATGCAAGCCGCTCCGCTGCAGGCGCTTCTCATCACGGCCGGGCATGAGGCCGCTCCGGTGCGACGCGTGGGCGGGCGGCTGCCCGTCGTCGTGTTCTCGCACGGCGCCCACGACCACCGGTCCGACACCACTGTCGTGGTGCAAGAGCTGGCCAGCCATGGATATGTGGTGATCACGGTGGATCACACGGACGATGCGTTCAGCGAGTTTCCCGACGGGCGGGTCGTCGTCCCGCTCCGCGACCCGCGGTACGCGCTGGGGCCTGCGGACTTCGCGAGGGACATCCGGTTCGTGCTCGACCGGGTCGAGGACCTCGGCCCCGGACGCAACCCCGACGCCGAGCACCGGCCGCTGCCGGCCGGTCTGTGCGGTGCCCTGGACCTGGACCGCATCGGAACGTTCGGCTGGTCGAAGGGCGGAACGGCGCGACCGCCCTCGTCAAGCTGGAGGACCGGCGCGTGCGAGCCGGACTGAGCTTCGACGGCCCGATGGAGCCGACGACCACCACCGATCTGGACCGGCCGTTCATGATGATGACCGCCGTGTTCACCCGGGCCGAAGAGCCGAGCGTCGCGGAGTTCTGGTCGCATCTGACGGGATGGCGGCTCAATGTGCAGGCCGAGGGCGCGGTCCACTCGTCGTACTGTGACGCCCAGGTGCTGGTCCCGCAGCTGGCGAAGGCGACCGGGATGAGCGACGAGGACCTTCGGGGCTGGACCGGCACGCTCGAGCCGGTCCGGGCGCTGCGGATCCAGCAGGCGTACCCGCGCGCCTTCTTCGACCTGCATCTGCGGCACCGCCGGGGGCGCCTGTTCGACGGTCCGTCCGCAGCCTTCCCCGAGGTGACGTTCCTCCCGTGAGGCGCGTGCGGTCGGCCGTGGGCCGCCCGGGAAGGCGGTCATCACGAGTAGGTCGTCTGCAGAACGATCTACTGAGGACGGCGGTGATCTTCTCCTGATTTGAGACTTGGTGTTACTGGGCGTTACTGGGTGTTACTTAGCGTCCTTGTGGGCCTTCAGCTTGCGCCATACCGCGCCAAGGGCCTCGAGGTCCTGCTGGTCGAGGATGTCCGTGAAGACCGGGGCCAGGCAGGCGCGCCGGGTCGCGTCGGCCTCTTCGAACAGACGGCGGCCCTCCGGGGTGAGCGCGACCTCCACGGAACGCGCGTCCGTGCGGGACGGGGTACGCGTGACCACGCCGCGCGCCTGGAGGTTGTCGAGGACGCGGGAGACCTGGCTGCGGCTGAGCATCGTGCTGTTGCCGAGGACCGAGGCGGCGACCGGCTCGGTGCTGTTGGCGAGCCACAACAGCACCTCGAACCAGGAGACGGGCAGATCGTGGGCCCGGGTCAGGGCGCGGTCGACGCGTTCGGTGAGCACGGTCCCGGCCCAGACCAGTCCGTAGAAGGCGTGGTCGGCCTCGGACATTTCCGCCTGGGTGAGCTTCCTCGTCGCCATGGGCCGATCATAGCCGTTTGCGTGTACGCACACACAATGATTAGAGTGTGTGTACACGCACGGAAATTGGTGCTCGACGAAAGGCCCACCATGTCCTCCAAAATTGTTCTGATCACCGGGACCTCCTCCGGCATCGGCCTCGCCGCCGCCGTCGCCGCCGCACGGTCCGGCTGGCGCACCGTCGCCACCATGCGCAACACCGGCCGCGCCGATGCGCTGCGGGAGGCGGCCGCGCGGGCCGGGGTGGAACTGGACATCCGGCAGCTCGACGTCACCGACGAGGACTCCGTCTCCACTGCCGTCGACGGCGTGATCGCCGACTACGGCCGCCTCGACGCCGTGATCAACAACGCGGGGACCGGTCACCTCGGCACGCTGGAGAACGAGTCCGTCGCTGATGTGCGCCAGGTCATGGAGGTCAACTTCTTCGGCGTCCTGAACGTCTCCAAGGCCGTCTTCCCTCACCTGCGCTCCTCGGGCGGCCGGTTGATCACCGTCACCAGTGTCGGCGGCGTCGTCGGCCAGCCCTTCAACGAGGCGTACTGCGCGGCCAAGTTCGCCGTCGAGGGGTACATGGAGAGCCTGGCGCCCGTGGCCGCCTCCGTCGGCGTGACCGTGTCCGTGGTCGAACCCGGAGGCGTGGCCACCGAGTTCGTCAACAACATCGGTCTCGACCTGGAAGCCGAGATCGCCGCCGCGGGACCGTACGCATCGGCCCTCCAGGCGTACATCCACCGCACCGTCCCGCAGCTGTCCACCGGGGCGCAGACCGCGGCCGAGGCGGCCGAACCGCTGCTGGAGGCACTCACCGCGGACCGCCCCGCGTTCCGCATCCAGACCTCCCAGTGGGCCCGCAGCTTCACCGGTACCAAGCTGGCCGACCTCGACGGCTCGGCCGTTCTGGCAGTCACCAGCGGGTGGCTCGGCTGAAAAGGCCCATGCCACAGACCTGCCCCCGGGACCCTCGGTGGGCGGGAGGCCGTCCCCGCCGACTCAGCCCTGACGGCGAGGACTTCGTCATCCAGGCGCCCACCACCCGCCCGACCGAGCGCGGCCAACCCTTCACCTGCTGGTCCCTGCGCAAACTGGTCGCCTGGGCCAGCCCGATCTCGTAGAACTTGTGGATCACGTCCCGGACAGTGTCCTCATCGGCCTGTACCAGCTGGGCGATCACCGGCACGCGGTTCCCGCCGGCCTTCGGTTACGCGCTGTTGAGCTGTCAACGGGCTATCGTCCACCGTCATGTCGATCACGGATTGGCGGGTGCACTTCACCCGTCGAGACCTGGCCTGGCCGGGCGAACCAACCTCGCTCATGCGGGAGTTCAGTGCCTTGTTTGCCGGTCTCGAGCAGGGATTGGACAAGTTGGGTATACCCAAGGGGCAGCCGTTCCTGATCAGTCCAGCGGGCGGATACGACGTGGCGCTGAACCGGTACTTCTCGGTATGGCTCGCGTCTTCACCGTGGAACACCAAGCCGCTCATGCCCGGGACCTGCGTGCGTTCTTCGACTTCCTGTGGTGCGCACGTGGCCAGCGTGACTGGCGCGAAGCGACCCTGTACGACCGGGCGGCGTACGAGTGGTGGCGGCGTCGCGACGACCAGGGGCCTCGTCTCGAAGACGCCAGCTGGGACCGGGAAGTATCCACGGTCAACCAGTTCCACCTGTGGGCGATCGAGCAGGACCTCGTCCGGGCCTATCCCATCCGGCAGCGCGCGGCCGCGGTGTGGTCGCCGTGGCGGCGCGGGGCAGGCGGCGGCATGGTGCGGCAGGTGCCGGCCGAGGCTTCGCACACGGGGCCGCGGCGAGAGGTGAAGTGGCTGCCACCAAGGTCGTATCGGCTGTGGCGCAATGTCGGGCTGTGCGGCTTCGACTTGAAGGAGATGCCGCCGCGCGGATTCCACGGGAGGTGGGCGGCCCGGAAACGCGGCGTACGCCGACTCGATGGTCCGTACGGGCCTGCGGTTGTGCGAGCACTCGGCGCTGACGGTGTTCGATCTGCCGCAGCTGCCGCCTGCTGCGTCCTGGATCGTAAACGCGCGGGCGGTGCTGCCGCACGCGATCTCCAAGGGTAGGTCGGGGCGGGCGGTGTACTGGCCGGTGTCGGTGCTGCGGGACGTACGCGACTACATGGAGTGGGACCGGGCCGAGATGATCGACTACGGGCGCTCGCGCGGCTTTTACATTCCGAAGCGCCGGTCGTTGCTGGTGCAGGACCCGGCCGTTCCCCGGGTGCGGCTCGGTGGCCGGTGGGTGCCGGTGGCCCGCCTGGTTGCGGATGAGCGGCGCGGGCTGCTGGTGGCGACGGCTGATGGCGGGTGGGATCCGGCGATGGTGTGGCTGAATCAGTGGGGGTTGCCAATGACGATGTCGGGGTGGAAGCAGGTCTTCGCCGACGCCAATGCACGCTGCCGCGCTCAGGGCGTAGATGTCGGGGCGACTCCGCACATGCTTCGGCACTCATACGCGGTGATCACGCTGGAGTTGCTGAGGCGAGGCCATCTGCAGGCGCTGGGCGAGATGAACGAGCAGCAGCGGCTGACGCATCAGCGGGTGTTCGGTGATCCGCTGAACTGGGTGCGGATCAGGCTCGGTCACCGGTCGGCGACGACCACGGCGCTCTACTTGCACACCTTACAGGAGCTGGAGATGCGTACCCGGCTGGAGCTGGTGCCGGAGGGGCGTGGGAGCCGGTGGGCTTTAGTGAGGAGGGCTGGCTGGAGCGGTCGGCGGTGGCAGCGTGAGCGAGGTGGCTCCGCGTGCGGGTCGCGGCCGTGCGGCGGCCGTGCCCGACGGCTTCTACGAGCCGCCTCCGACGGTGGAATTCCCCGAGGACGGCGGTGCGCCGGTGGTGCGGTTCACCGTGGAGGACGGCCGCGAGCGAGTGTTCCGGTTCGAGGAGTTGCCGCTGCCGGGGATGCACCGGGACTTCGCGCACGCGCTCGGGGTGCGGATCGGTCCTGGCGGTGGGCGCCGCACGCAGCGGGCGGCGAGCAGTCAGTGGCAGACGATCAAGCGGTTCCTGCTGCTTCTGGACGGGCTCGCGGTAGCGCCGCCGGGGGTGGAGGAGCTGCGGGTGCGTCACCTGGAGCGGTACCTGATGGCCCGGCGGCAGCTGCGGGGAGAAGTCCGCCCGACGCAACCTGAAGGACCTGCTGCGCATCGTGCGCGTCCTGCCCGGTCAGGACCGGCTGGACAGCGCCGTGGTGGACTACGCCGGACGGCCCGGGCACGGCGTGGATGCCCAGCAGGTGTCGCGTCCGGGGTACTCCGATCGTGAGTTCCAGGCCATCAGGACCGCCGCCCGCTCGGACGTGGCGGCCATCCGCGACCGGATCACGGCGGGCGAGAGTCTGCTGGCGCGCTTCCTCGACAACGACGAGGACCTGTCGGCCGCCGAGCAGGAGCAGGGGGCGCGGCTGGAGGCGATGGCGACGACGGGCCGGGTCCAGGTCGACTACCGAGGGCTGACGGCGGGCGAGTATCCGGCGGCGTGCTACGCGCAGGCGCGGCAGCTGTTCGTGGTCGACCCGGACCTTGCACCGCTTTTCGTCTATGCGGCCGTGCTGAGCGGGCGCAATCCGGAAACGCTGAAGGAACTGCCTGCTGAGCACCGGCTGTTGGAGGAGCACGCGGTGGCGGTCACACTGACCAAGCGCCGCCGGGGCAAGGCCAACTCCCGTACGACGGTCCACTGGAGCGTGGATCCGGACCGGGAGCTGCGGACAATGAGCAGCTTCTACCTTCTGCTGCACCGGCTGATGGGCCGCAGCCGGACGTTCTCCGGGACCGGGTCGGTGTGGTCGATCTGGGCGGGCAACGGCCGCGGCGCTGTCCGGCACGCTGCCACCGGCGGGCACATCGGTCCGTTCGATGCCGAGCTGGCCCGCAAGCTGAAGCTCGGGGCGTGGGCCGAACGGCACGGCCTGGTCGGCGACGACGGCGCCCCGTTGCAGATGATGGTGACGCGCATCAAGAAGACGGTCGAGGTGCGCACGGCGAAGCAGGTCGGAGGACATCTGCCGTCCGCGCGAGTGACGAACACGGCTGACACCTCCTTCACCCATTACCTGCGAGCGGACCCGTTCGTCGCCGAGTGGGCGGCCGATGTGCTCACGGAGGCGATCACCGACGCCGAGGAGAGCGCCCGTGCGGTGGTCGTCCGCCTGGGTGGCGGATCGGTCGCCGCGGTGCCGACTCGGGTGCGCGGGCAGGCGGCCGCGGGCGAACTCGACACGCTGGCTTGTGCGTGCACCGACATCGAGCACGGACCGGACGGAGGACGGTGCCGGCAGTCGTTCCTGACCTGCTTCCGCTGCCCCAACTCCCTTGTGATGGAACGGCACTTGCCCGCCCTCCTTGCCCTGGCCGAGGCCCTGCGCGAGGACCTTCAGCGGCGTGACGCCGAGCAGTGGACGGCCCGGTACGGGGCAACCTGGCAGATCCTCACCCGCGACATCCTGCCCCGCTTCAGCCCGGCCCAGCGCACCGCAGCCCAGCAGGCACAGCCCCACCTGATGCTCGATCTTCTGGACGGGCCGAAAGAATGGTCATGACACTTCCAGCAGAAGCCCCCGCACACCGCGCCGCCGTACCCGAGGACACCTTGGTCCTGGCCACCCGTCCGCTGCGCCCCGAAGTCCGGCTGGAAGAGACCTCCCGGTACGGCGATGACGTATGGACGCTGACACCGGCGTGGCTGCGCGCCGACCGCAAGTCTCTCCGGCTCGATTTCGCCCTGGTCCCCCGTGCACACCGGGACACCGCCAAGCTCCTGTTCTACGCCCTGCTGATCGAGGACACCCCGCCCGGCGAGGAGCCGATCACGATCTCCAGCGCCCGCGCCTATTTCACCTGCGTAAGCCACTTCCTGGTGTGGGCGCAGGGCAGCGGGCTCACCCTGGCTCAGCTGACGGGCGACGACCTGGACGCCTACCACGGCGAGCTGACGGGTCTGCGGCTGTCGGTCAGCGGGGTGCTGCGCCACCGCCGTGCCGTGCGGATACTGTGGGCCTACCGCTCGCGCCTGACCGACCACCTTGGGCAGGACCCGCTGCGGCGCTCGCTGTGGCAGGCGTGGGCGCGCGCTCATCCCCGGCGGTATGACGAGAACCTCACCGACCGTATCCCCGAGCACGTCATGGGGCCGTTGCTGAGCTGGGCGCCGCGCTGGGTGGATGACCTCGCCGAGGACGTGCTCGCGGCGCGAGCCGAGCGCGACGGCATGGATGCCCGCTCCCCGGTGCACCCCGATCCGCTTGTCGCCCCGCGGGCCGTACTGGACGACTTCCGCCGGTGCGGACAGCCGCTGCCGGCTGCACCCGCCCGGCCAGCGTCCGGGCGGCAAGGCGAGGACGTGGCGGCGAACTTCTCCTACCTGGCCAGGCTCGCAGGTCATCCGCAGTGCCGGTTCGGCAAGGTCCGCCCCCGACGGCTGAGCGAGGAGGCGGCCCGCGACCTCGGCGTGGACACCGACTCCCCGCTGCACTACCGCGTGAAGGCGCATGTGGATGGGCAGCGTTGGCTGGAGCGGATCTCCTACTACGACGTCGGCCAGTTCGAACGTCTGCTGCAGGCGTCCTGCTGGATCGTCATCGCCTACCTCTCCGGCATGCGCGACTCCGAGATCAAGCATCTGCGGCGCGGATGCGTGAGCGCGCAGCGCGAGGCCGGCGGCAGCATCTACCGCTACCGGCTTCACGGCCTGGCCTTCAAGGGCGAAGGCGTCCATGGCGCGGCGGCCACCTGGATCGTCACCGCTCCCGTCGCCAGGGCGGTCGCCGTCCTCGAACGCTGCCAGCCGGCCGACAAGCCCTACCTGTTCGCGCACCCGCTCAAATGGGCGAATCATCAGCGCCATCACATCGCCGGTCGCGTGCGCACCAGCGCCACGACCATCAAGGACATCACCGCGCTGGCCAAGTGGATCAACGCCTACTGCGCCGCCCGGTCACGCGTCGATGTGATCCCCGAGGACAACGGACGTCTGCCGCACCTGACACCCCGGCAGTTCCACCGCACCCTGGCCTGGTTCATCGCCCGCCGTCCCGGCGGCTCCATTGCCGGCGCCCTGCAGTACCGCCACCAGTGCATCCAGATGTTCGAGGGCTACGCCGGCACCAGCGACTCCGGCTTCCGCGACGTGGTCGAAGCCGAAGAAGCCTTCGCCCGCGGCCAGTTCCTCGCCGAGATGGGCGCCGACAACGACCGGCCCGCCCTGACCGGTCCCGCCGGCGCGGAGGCCGAAGCCCGGCTCGCCGAGCTCGCCCGCCACACGGTTTTCGACGGCCAGGTCGTCACCGATGAAGCCCGCCTGCGCCGCATCGTGGCCCGCCACGACACCCACCTGTACCCGGGGACCTTCGTCACCTGCGTCTACAACCCCGACCGCGCCCTGTGCCGCACTCCCATGGGCCCCGCCGGACAGCCCGTCCTGGCTGACTGCCAGCCGCTGGCCTGCCGCAACACCGCCCTCACAATCCGCCAACCGGGAGGCCCTTGCCGCTCATCTCGCCCAGCTAGAGGACGCCCTGGCCGACGGCGACCGCCTCGCCCCCTACGTCCGCCACCGCCTTGAGGAACAGCACCATGCCACCGCCGCGTTCCTCACCCGCCACGGCCCGGAGCCCGCCGAGTGAAACGTGCCCTGCCCGACACCGACACCGTCAAGGCCGCCATCGACACCGTCCTTCAAGAGGCGTCCGCCAATGGCAGGCGCCCGACCGTGACCGCCATCGAGCGGCGCCTCGGCATCCCCCACGCCACCTTTCACCGCCACTACGCCGACCTGATCGACTCCCACTTCCGGCCCCGCCTCCCCGCAGCCCGGGCCGAGACGCGCACGGACCGGCCAAAGACCGACGAGAGGAAGGAGGCGAACCTACGCCGGCTGCGGCAGGAGAACGCCGACCTGCGCCGCACCCTCGCCCTCTACGAAGAGGCCATCCGGCAGTTCACCCTCGAGAACGACGCCCTGCGCGGCGGCGCCACCGTCGTTGCCCTGCCCAGCCGAACCTCCCCGCCATCACGGCCCTGACCCGGGCCATCGGGCCGCCCAGCGAGCGAGGACGGGCGGCAGCGCGTAGATGTGACGGTGTGGCCCTGACCCCTCCGATCACACCGATGCTCGCCGAAGCCCGGCGGCAGCTGCCGCCGGATGAAGCACTGCCACGGAACTGGGTCGCTGAACAGAAGGCCGACGGCTTCAGGACCATCCTCTTCGCCCGTCCCGACCTGGTCATACTCCACTCACGCCAGGGCACGGACCTCTCCGGCGCCTTCCCTGACATCGTCGCTGCGGCCACCGAGTTGAGCGAGGCGCTCGTGCTGGACGGTGAGCTCGTCGTACCGCACGAGGGACGGCTGCACTTCGGAGAACTGCAGCGCCGCGCGCGCCGCCGGGGCCGCAGCGCCGTCCAGGCCGCCGCCGAACGCCCCGCCTACCTGATCGTCTTCGACGTCCTGGAACTCGACGGCACGCACTGCTCGTCCGGCCCTACCGCGAACGGCGCGCGATCCTGGAGGACCTCTTCACCCGCGACGTCCTCGCGGCGCCGTTCACCCTGTGTCCCGCCACCCGCGACCGGGCCACCGCACTGCACTGGCTGGACCTGGGAGCCGTCGGCATCGAAGGGGTTGTGATCAAAGGCGACGAACAGCCGTACCTGCCCGGCAAACGGGCCTGGATCAAGGTCCGCTCCCGCACCACCTCCGAGGGGCTGATCGGCGGGGTCGCCGGGGCGCTGACGGCTCCATCCACGTTGCTGCTGGCCCGGTACGACGCGGTGGGCCACCTGCGGCTGGGCGCCCGCACGACCCCGTTGCCCACTGTCGTACGGCGCGAGCTCGCACAGCGGCTGCATCCTGCTGCCCTCGATCACCCTTGGCGAGGGCGACGCTTCAGTGCTGGCTGGGGCACCCGCGGCGAGTTGGATTACCACCCCGTACGTCCCGACCTGGTGGTGGAGTTCCTCGCCGACACCGCCGTCGATGATGGCCGCTACCGTCACCCAGTGCGGTTCCTGCGGCTTCGAGGGGACCTCACGCCTGGCGACGTGACGCCGTTCGACTCCGGCTTGTCTGGACCGTGATCGGGCGAGAGGCTGGTTGCCCGAACCGCGTCGTCAGGCGGCCTGGTGCTGGAAGGTGCGGCGGTAGGCCGTGGGTGTGATGCGGATGGCGTCTCGGAATCGGGCGCGCATGTTGGCGCCGCTGCCGAGGCCGCAGCGGAGGGCGATCTGTTCCACCTGGAGGTCGGTGGTCTCCAGGAGTTCGCGCGCTCGGTTGATGCGGGCGGTCACCAGCCATTGGTGAGGGCTGACGCCTGTTTCCTGGCGCCACAGGCGGGTCAGGGTGCGGGGGGAGACGCCGGCGTGGTTGGCGAGGGTGGGGATGCTGAGGTCTTCTTCGAGGCTGCGCAGGGCCCACTCACGGGTGTGGGCGAGCGTGGTGGCCTGGGGGTCGGGGAGGCTGGTCATGATGTATTGGGCCTGTCCGCCGTCGCGGTGCGGGGCGGCGACGATCTCCCGGGCGATGTCGTTCGCGACGGCCGCACCGAGGTCTTTGCGGACCAGGTGCAGGCACAGGTCGATGCCGGCCGTGACGCCCGCGGAGGTCAGGATCGTGTCGTTGTCGATGTAGAGGACGTTGCGGTCGACGCGCAGCCGGGGGTAGAGCTCTTCGAGGTCGTCGGCGCTGGCCCAGTGGGTGGTGACGGTGCGGTCGTCGAGCAGTCCGGCGGAGGCGACGGCGAAGGCGCCGGTGCAGATGGAGGCGATACGGATTCCTGCGCGGCCGGCGAGCCTGAGCGCGGCCCTCACTCGTGGGAGCGGAGGGCGCCGGAAGTCCTCGAATCCCGGGACGATGATCGTGTCCGCGTCGGCGAGCGCTTCGAGTCCCGCGGTCAGCCCGAGGGTGAACCCGGCGCTGGTGGTGACGGCCTCCTCGGTATCCCCGCACACGGTGAGCTCGTAGGGGGTGTTCGGGCGGGCGTTGAAGATCTGCGTGGGGATCCCCAGATCCATGGGCAGCACGCCGTCGACCGCCAGAACCATGACTCGATGCTTGTCCATGGCCGCAATATTACGCCCGGCGCCCCTATCGCAGGGAGTGCCAGTAAGCCGCCACGCTCTGCCAGAAGGGATGCCAACGGAGTAAGACTGCTGCTCAGGCTGCACTACATGCGGCTGGAAAGCGATGGCTCATCTGCAGCATCCTGGCCCAAAAAATGCGGATGCTGGCATATGAGCCGTGGCTCGGAAGGGAGGCACCGGAGCACGATCGGAGACGAGCGCGGGGCACCGGCTCCACACATCGGTGGAGCGGTCCGAGAGCCCCGGCCGTGGACGAGGAGAACTGATCATGACCGCGCAGAATGTGGTGGGCCGCTTCTTCGACGTGCAGAGCGGCCAGGTGTACGCCCACGTCCGCGAGGGTGACGGTCCGGCGCTGGTCTTCCTGCACTACTGGGGAGGCTCACGGCGCACCTGGATCCCGGTGCTGCAGCGGCTGGAGCCCAGGCAGGCCTACGTGGCCTACGACCACCGCGGATGGGGCGACTCCGCGAGCGTGCCGGGACCCTATGGCCTGGAGCAGCTTGCGGACGACGCGCAGCGCGTCATCGACGGGCTCGGGCACTCCGGCTACGTGCTCGTCGGGCACTCCATGGGCGGCAAGGTGGCCCAGATTCTGGCTGCACGCAAGCCCGAGGGCCTCAGGGGCGTCGTCCTCGTGGCGCCCGCGCCGCCCGCGCCGGTCGGGGTGAGCGAGCAGGCGCAGGAGGCGTTGTCCCACGCCTACGACAACGAGGAGGCGGTTCTCCAGAGCGTCGAGCTGATGCTGACCCACGGCGAGCTCACTCCCGAGCTGCGCCGGCAGGTCGTCGAGGACAGTCTGCGCGGCGGAGAGCAGGCCCGTCTCACGTGGCCGCGCCAGGGCCTGGTCCAGGACGTGTCGGCCGGCGTCTCGGCCATCGAGGTGCCGGTGCTGGTCCTCGCGGGCAGCCACGACAAGGTCGACCCGCCGACCGTGCTCGCCGACCACCTGCTGCCCCTGATCCCGACCGCCACGCTGACCGTCCTCAAGGACACCGGCCACCTCTCGCCCCTTGAGGTGCCCGACCAGGTGGCCGCCCACATCGGCGCGTTCGTCGCCCAGCTGTAACCACGGCACTCCAGCCGCACACCCCCGTGGAGCGATCAGCCCTCGCGCCACGAGCCGTGCAGCCCCACCCCCCATACCCCGGCACGCGCATTTGCCGGTCACCGTAGCGATGCGCCCCGGACTGGGGCCCCGACGAAAGAGACACACCTTGACCACCGACGCACAACTGTCCGTCTTCGAGCAGCTCGACCTCCCCGGCACGAGCCTCACCCACGACACCTACGCCTACGCGGCCCGGGTCACGCCCGCCTTCGTCTTCCATCACAGCGTCCGCTCCTACGTCTTCGCCCGCGCCCATGCCCTCAACAAGGGTCTGCGCGCCGGTACCGACTACGACGACGAGCTGCTGTTCGCCGCCTGCGTCCTTCACGACATCGGACTGAGCGAGGAGGGCAACGGCGACCAGCGCTTCGAGGTCGACGGCGCCGACACCGCGGCGGCGTTCCTGCGCAAGCACGGTGTCGAGGAACGGCGCATCGCCATCGCCTGGGACGCCATAGCCCTGCACACCTCGCAGGGCATCGCCGAGCGCAAGGGCACAGAGGTGGCTCTGTCCCAGGCGGGCATCGCCACCGACATCCTCGGAGCCCAGCGTGAGAACCTCCCGCCCGGCCTCGCCGACGAGGTCCACGCCCTGCTCCCGCGTCAGGACCTGGCCTACGGGCTCAGCGACGCCATCGTCACCCAGGCCCTGGCCAAGCCCCACAAGGCGTCCCCGATCACCTTCCCCGGCGAGCTGCTGCGCCGCCATCTCCCCTACGGCGCCCACCCCAGCTGGTACGACCTGATCGCCGCGGCCGGCTGGGGCGACAAGCCCGTCGGCGTCACCGCCCGGCGCCACGCCGAGACGCCTCAGCAGGTGGGGGCCCTGTTCATGGAGTACCTGGAGGCCGGCGACGTCGAGGGACTGGTGTCGCTCTACGAGCCGCACGCCCACTTCGTCCCCACCCCCGGAAATCACCTGGTGGGCACGGACGCCATCCGCGGGGCAATGCAGCACATGATCGACAGCGGCGCCCGCCTCAAGCTCGAACTGCGCGACATCCGGCCGGTCGGCGACGTCGCCCTGGTGTCGAACAACGCCACCCTCACCGGGGTCGGACCGGAGCCGGTGATCTCCACCACCACCGAGATCCTCCGACGCCAGCCCGGCGGCGGCTGGGTCCACGTCGTGGACGACCCGTTCTTCAGCTGACCGCGGCCGGAGTGACCAGGAGACCGCCGACGAAGGTGTGCGTGGGGCTGAGGTCACGCAGGGCGTCGCCTGGGCACTGGGCGGGGTCCTGGTCCCAGACGGTGAGGTCGGCGAGGCGGCCGGGGGTGAGGGCGCCGCGCAGGTGCTCCTCGCCGGTCAGGCGGGCGGCGCCCACGGTGTGCAGGGTGAGGGCTTCGTCGTAGGTGATGGCGTGCTCGGGACCCTTGACCCCGATGACGGTCTGCCGGGTGGTCATGCCCCAGATGGAGCGCATCGCGCCGAACTGGCCGACGGGGAAGTCGGATCCGGCGCTGACCTCGGCGCCCAGGTCGATCCAGCCGCGGGCGGGGAACAGCCGGGCGACGCGTTCCGGACCCCAGAAGCCCTCCTCAACCTCGGCGGTGTCGTGCAGCAGGGGCTGCTGGATGGTGACCGGGATGCCCAACGCGACGGCGCGGGCCTGCTGTTCGGGACCGGCCAGGCCGCCGTGCTCCATCACCAGCGTGCCGGCGGGCAGCCCGGGGTTGCGCTCAAGGACGCGCTCGTAGACGTCCAGGAGGGTGCGGACCGCGCGGTCGCCGTAGGCGTGGGTGCCGACTCGCCAGCCGCGTCGGACCACGGCCTCGACGGCCTCGACCAGCGCGTCCGGCTCCCAGATCAGCATTCCGGAGAAGGCGTGGTCGCAGGCGTACGGCTCCTCGGTGGCCCCGGCCTCCAGGCCGCCGTCGAGGCCGAACTTCACCCCCCACACCGACAGCCACGGGTCGCCGTTGTCACGCCACTCCTCTATGACGTCGAGCAGGTCCTCCACCTGGGCCGGACTGGTCAGTCCGAGCGCCGAGATCAGCGCCCGCACCCGGGTGCTGAGCGCCCCCGCCTCTCGGGCGGCCAGCAGCACCGCGTAGTCCTCGGGGGTGACCGCGCAGTCGCGTACGGTACCGATGCCTGTAGCGGCGTAGTCGCGGGTGGCCAGGCGCAGTCCGTCGATGCGCTCGGCCCGGTCCGGGGCCGGGAGCAGGTGCTCCACCAGGTGCAGGGCGTTGTCGATCAGCCGGCCGTCCAGTCTGCCGTCGGCGCCGCGGCCGATGGTGCCGCCCGGCGGTACAGGGGTGTCCTCGGTGATGCCCGCCAGGCGGAGCGCGTAGTGGTTGACGACGTCGTTGTGCCCGCCGCGCTTGACGAGGACCGGGTGCCGGTCGGTGGCCTGGTCGAGTTCGGCCGCGGTGGGCATGCGGCGCTCGGCCAGGTTGAGTTCCTGCCAGTTGGTGGTGGTGCGGATCCACTCGCCCTCGGGAGTGACTGCGGCCCGCCGCCGGATCAGGTCGAGGAACTCGGGGATGTTGCGGGCCCGGTGCACGGGGACGTCATGGGCACCGAGCGCCGCGAAGATCAGGTGGGTGTGGGTGTCGTCGAAGGCGGGCAGCACGGTGGCACCGGGCAGGTCATGGACCTGCGTGTCCGCGCTCACCAGGTGGTCGAGGCCGTGGGGGTCGGCGGACACGGCCGCGATACGGTCGCCGCGCACGGCCACTGCCCGCTGCACAGCCTGACCGGGCACCAGGGTGTGCACCGCACCCGCGCGGATCAGCAGGTCAGCTCCATGATCAGTCATCGTCTTCTCCCTCATCTCGAAGGTGCCGGATCCCGAACGAGTCGTCCGGCGACGAGACCGTTGTAGAAGGACCGCGGGGATTCACCGCCAAGCTGAAGGCTGCCGCGCGGAAAGTACGCCAGCACCCGGGCCTATCATGCGGATCATGCGACAGGTGCTCGATGAAACCGATCGGCGGATCGCGGCCGCCCTGGTCGCCTCGCCGCGTGCCTCCTGGCGGGAGGTGGCCCGCTGCCTGGGGCTGTCCGAGCGCACCGTCGTACGCCGTGTCGCCCTGCTCTACGCCGACGGCACCCTGCGCGCCACCGTCGTACGCAACCCGGCCCGCTTCCCGCACCTGATCCCCATCGCCCTTCGCATCCGCTGCCGCCCCAACAAGATCCGGCAGGTCGCCCAGGCACTGGCCCGCCGCCCCGACACCGTCTGGGTCGACATCCTCGGCGGCGGCGACGAGATCTCAACGATCTTCTTCCTGGAAGGTACCGAGACCCGCAACAACCTGCTGCTGCGCGACCTGCCCGCCACCGACGCCGTCGGCTCCTGGACCGCCCACACCCTGCTGCGCGTCTTCCCCACCGCCTTCCGCTGGACCGCCGGCCTCCTCTCACCGGCAGAACTGGCCGAACTCGCCCCCGACCCCGCGCCACCGACGACCTCGGCACCGTCCCACACGCCTGTCGACGTCGACACCGCGCTGATCGCCGGGCTGACCGAGGACGGCCGGGCCACCTACACCGACCTGGCCCGCCGCGCCGGCACCACCGCGCTCACCGCCCGCCGACGGCTCGAAGCCCTCCTGAAGAGCCAGGTGCTGCGCCTGGCCACCGAGCTCGATCTCGCACTGCTCGGCGCGCGAACCGAGGCATTGCTGTGGATCTCGGTACGGCCGGGAGCACTGCAGGAGACCGCACAGACCCTTAGCGCCCACCCGCACGTCCGGTTCTGCGCCGCCACCACCGGACCCGCCAACCTGATCGTCGCCGTCGCCGCCGCGAACCTCGACGCCCTGTACACCTTCCTCACCGGCGCCGTCGGCCCCTTGGAAGCGGTCACCGCCATCGACACCACACCGCTGCTGGCGACCGTCAAACGCACGGGCCTGATCCGACACTGACGAAGGTAACGACGGCCACGCACACGGCGTGGGTGTGAACTCACCGTCGGATCGGCCACATCCGGTTGGGGATCCACGACAGAGACCTCGCAGGGGGCCGTTGGCACTGGACAACGGCCAACAACAAACCCTGTCCATAACACCAGCATCATCGCGCGCCGGTAGCGCGCCGAGCTGGTGCTGCTCGGCGCACGATCTGCTGCGGCTTCTGCCTCTCCTGATCGGTCAGTCTGCGCATACGGTCAGGCTCGGCCACCGCGCCTCCAGCACTCGATCGGACGTCACCGCACACATCCAACCGCCACGGCCACCAAACCGGCGAAACCTGTGCGGCCACAGCACGGCGGCCGCACACGGGCGAGAGGGATGGCCTGTCAGGCTGCGGGGACGGGCAGCAGCCGGTAGACGTCCCCAGCTGTGATCACGCGCCCGGCGGTGGGCGGCGGGAAGTGGGTGCCGAGGACGAGGGTGTCCGTGTCGGCCAGGGAGCCGAGCAGTTGGCGGCGCGTGGCCTCCGACTGCAGCGGGTCGATGTCGACGCAGGCGCCGATGGCGGGGTGGGCGAGCTGGACCGGATGGTGGACGCAGTCGCCGGTGATCAGTGCCCTCTCACTCCCGCTGGTCAGCTCGACGGCGACATGGCCGGGGGTGTGGCCGGGCGTCGGCGTCAGCCGTAGGCCCGGGGCGATTTCCACGCCCTCGGCCGGGATGTCGATGAGATCCAGCAGACCCGCCTGCTCGACCGGGATCACGGAGTCGCGGAACATCTGCTCGCGCGGCTCGTCCATGTCGTACGTGGCCCAGAACTCCCGCTCGGTGCGGGAGGTGAGGTAGCGGGCGTCGGGGAAGGAAGGGGCCCATTCGCCGTTGACTTCCCGCGTGTTCCAGCCGACGTGGTCGGCGTGCAGGTGGGTGAGGATCACCAGGTCGACGGCGTCCGGGGCGAAACCGCCGTCGGTGAGGCGCTCCATGAAGTCGGTCTGCAGGTTGTGCCAGGCCGGGTTGGCCCGCTTCTTGCCGTTGCCGATGCCGGTGTCGACGAGAACACGCAGCCCGTCCACGACGAACGCGAAGCTGTGGCTGTCGAGGCGCAGGATGCCCTCGTTGTCGGCGAAGTGGGGCTGCAGCCAGTCTTGACCGGCCACCACCTCCGGGGTGGCGTCGGGCAGCAGCCACGGTCCGGTCGCGGGCGGCAGGAGGACCTCATCGATGCGGTGGACGGTGATGTCGCCCACGGTCCAGGCGGGGACAGGGGCAGTGGGGGAAGTCCGCATAATTCGTCGTTCCTCTGTTCTCTGCAGCGAATGCGTTCGGTCTCTACAACGAAGGTGTTCGTGTGCTCGACGCATTCGGTCGTCCGATGGGTGGGTTGCCCCGCGCAGTGACGCGGCGAGTGCCGGCAGCGGTTGATCGGCCTCCTCATAGCCCTGGCCATAGCTGTCGCCCTGGTGGTGGTCGTCGTCAACTCGCTGCTGGCCCACGGGTGGGTCCTGGCCGTCATCGGCGCACTCGCGGCACTGGCCGGCGGAACCTGGCTCAAGCAGAAGGAGCAGAGTCCACCAACAGCAGACGATAACGGTCGGCCGGCGGCCGATGGGCCGCGAACCCGTACCTCTCATCGCTTCCTTCCACAGAGAGGCTTGGCATGATCATGTTCGATCCTACCCACGGCGCCTTCGTGCCGTGGCCACGTCGGTGCGGGCGAACCGCTGATTGCCTGCGCCGTAGCCGTAGCCGTAGCCGTAGCCGTAGCCGTAGCCGACGCCGTCGGCGCCCGACTGCTACGTGTGGACGGCTACTGTCCGCACACTCAGCGATCCGCCACTCACTCCGTCGCACTCTCCATGAGCCAGGGGCGGTGGTCGGTACGGCCTCACGGTTGCTTTCACAGAAGAACACATCGGTGGGCGAATGTGTCGCCACCTCGCGGCCAACTGTGATGCTCAGAGTGGCCAACTGGCTTGCTCGGTCACACTTGTGACTGAGGGCTTCACTTGGCCACTGGGCGCGAGAGTCGGCCAGTCGTGTTTCGTGTTCGGCTTCTCGTGGGCAGGGTGCCGAGCGATGCCCCTCGGTGATCACAGCCCGTATTTCGCGCGCCCCGCGCGAACCCCGCACCCTACGATCACTCGGTACGGCTGCTGGAGGGGGCGGGAATGCGCAAGGACACCGAGGACGGGGCAGCGGCAGCGATGCGGCTCGCGGTAGATGCGCCGCTTCAGAGCACCCTTGATGTCACCGACCCCGGTGACTGGCTCGCGCTGGACGCAGGAGTGCGTGAGGTGGCCTGGTACCGTCCGCAGTTCCTGCCGGAGTGGGAGCACTCCGCCCCGCTGCCCGCCGACCTGACTCAGCTCGGCGAGTCTCGGCTCGCACTCGCCCTTTGCCACCGCGACGGGCGGATCCGTCAGGAGGCGGTGCGCCGGTCGGCCCGATACCCCGGTCTGCTGCCGTTGGTCGTGATCCGTTGCGCCGACTGGGCCGGCCCCGTGCGCGAGCGCGCCCGGCAACTGCTGTGCGAGGCCCTGGATGTCGACTCTGCCCTCGACCTCGCGCCGCTCATCCTCCGCGTCGGCCGCCGCGACAGAGGTGCCTTCTGCGTCGATGTGCTCGGGCAGGTCCTGCGCCGGGCATCCCACGGGCAGCTCGTTGCTCTCTTCGCTGACCCCGACCGCATCGTCCGGCGGTTCGCCTACCGGCTGGCCGTCGAGGGCCGGCTGCTCCGTCCCGCTGAGCTGGCCCGCGCGGCCGCCCGGGACGAGGACACCGTGGTCCAGGACCTGTGTGCCACTGCGGCGCTCACGGCTGTGGGGGATGAGGAGGCGTACGAGGATGTGCTGCCTCCACTGCTGTTCGCGCGCAGCCCGCGTACCCGTTCGGCCGGCGTCACCGCGCTGCGGCGGGCAGGGTGGTCAGAGCAGGCGGAGTCGTTTCTCAGCGACCGGTCCGCGCTGGTGCGTGCTTGCGCCCGGTATGTCGTACGACAGCAGGGAGGTGATCCGACGGCCTGGTACCGGGAGCGGTGCACGGCACCGGACGACCCCGAGTTGCCGCCCGGTGCGGTCATTGGGCTGGCCGAGTGCGGGGACCGTGCGGATGCCGGGCTGCTGTGGCCGCTGCTCGCCCACCCGGCGGCCGGGGTGCGGGCACGGGCGGTGGCAGGGCTGCGGGCACTGGACTGCGTGGATGTGAAGCAGTTGCGGCTGCTCCTCGACGACCCCGCCGCCGGTGTCGTCCGCGAGACGGCCGTCGCCCTGCTGCCCTCGGCAAAGGAACTGCCCGCCGACTGGCTACTGGAGCGCACCCGCTCCGAGCGGCCGCGGCACGTCCGCGTCGGCGCATTCCGGCTGCTCGACGCGCGCGGCGGCATCGTGGCGCTACGGGCGGCGGTCGGTCTGTTGGAGGACCCGGATCCGAAGCTGCGCACCTGGGCCGGGCAGTCCGTGCAGCGCTGGCATCCGTCGGCGGACGTGCGACGCTGCGACGCGGAAGTGGGGGAACTGCTCGACCGGAGCCGACACCTCTTCAGCGAGCACGTGCTGCGCCGGCGCAAGTGGGAGGCCGGGGTGGACAGCTGAGTATGCCTGGACGCGCACAGGGACCAGCAGGCCCCGATGGGCAGCGACGCCGGATACCGGCAGGACCGCGCCCACACACCCAGTCGGACGTATTGCGACTGAGTGCTTTGCCCGGCAAGTGAGCGCTTGAGTCGGCGGGTGAGCGTTTCAGTTGGCGGGGCGGCCTCGTCCCGGCTGCCGTGCACGCTGGCCACGTGCTGAATACTCCCGCGTGTTGGCGGCAGCGAGTACGCCTCGCAGAGGTTCACGGGGCCTGCTGCAGACTGGGCGTCACCCTCGTCCATGGGCCCCTTCGGCTCGTGCTGCGACAACGCGGTCGGCGAGGCGTCCAACAATGTGTTCAAGGTCGGGTACGTTCACCGGCACACCTTCGCCACCCGCGCCGAGGCCCGAATCCGGATCGCCACCGGGATCATCGACTTGTACAACCCACGTCGGCTGCACAGCGTGTGCGGTTGGAAGAGCCCGATCGACTACGAACACGACTACTGACTCGGCTTCGCCAAGGAGCCGGCTGCATAGGAAGGTCTCCACGAAACGGGGGACTGACACCGGAGGATCCTCGGTCTGATCAAGGCCGGCCCGCGTTGACAACGCTTGTGATCAATGTGCCTAGTCCTCCACCCGGCTTCTGGCCGGTACCAGTGTGGAGGGCTCTTCCCAGACCATGGCGGTCGGGTAGGAAGCCCATGGCCACCAGGCAGTTGATGAGCATTCCGTGCGCCAGGAAGGTCGTTGTCTCGATGTCGGCACCGAGTGGCAGATGCACGGCGTCCCGCAGACGCATCCACCCGTCCCGTACGGTTTCGCCGTACTCGTGGCCACCGGCTGCCTCCGCGGCGGCCACCGTGAGGAACACGTGCGTCTGCATCAGCAGACGCTCGGGCTGCTCGGAGACGACTTCGATGTATGCATGCGCCATGGCCTGCAGAGCCTCTTCGCCCTGCAAACCCTTCGAGGCCTCCTCGAAGGTACGGATCGTGTCGTGGAGGCAGCGTTCGGCCACCGCGAGGAAGATCGCTTTCTTTCCCGGGAAGAGCCGGAACAGATACGGCTGGGACACACCGACCCGCTTGGCGATGGCCTCCGTTGAGGTGCCGTAGTAGCCACCCCGCGCGAACTCACTCGTGGCCGCGCGGATGACGCTCTCACGCCGCTCCTCTGCGCTCATCCTGACCATGAGAAGCAAGTTAGCGGTTAATCACTAACTACGCCAAGGGGTACCTGGATTCACCGAAGGACCTCCTCGCAGAGCAAGACTGTTTCTGCCGGTAGGGAGCGTCACGCGGGTACGCAAGCCCTGGTCCTGGTCCTGGGGCAGGGTCCGCCCGTTCGTGATCACGAAGAGGGGCACCGGTGCGGAGGGCAATTCCAGTTCCTGGTCCTGCTCGTCAGGCATCGCCGCGTGCCTCCTCCGGAATCCGGCCCGCGCCCAGGCGGGGTACCACCTCGTGCAGACGCGCCGTGAACTCCTCGATGTCGGAGTCGCGTTCGGCAGCTGCGGCCAGGAAGGCGCTCCGGCCGGCCGCGATCAGGAAGATCCATCCGTGCTGGAACTCGATGACCGTCTGCCGCCACTCGGCGTCCTCCCGAACGCCCGCGAACTGTGACGTGGCCCGGCTGTAGGCGTGGATGCCCGTCATGGCCGCGCAGACCGTGTCCGCCAGATCCCGGTTCATCCCTGAAGTTGCCCCACGGGGCAGACCGTCGGACCCCAGCAGCACGGCGTGACGGGCGCCCTTCACGTCGGCGATCACCTCGTCGAGGCCGGCGAGCACGATTCCCGAACCTCCTGTCGTCGTGCGCCGGGCCGGTGGCCCGTCGGTCTCCTGGGCCGAGTCCTGTGTGTTCACCCGCGGCGGTGAGGTGAGATTGGTGCCCAGCCTGGCGACGAGCCGGTGCATACGGAAGGAGATCTGCTGCATGTCGACATCGGGCGCCGCGGCGGTGGCCAAGTAGGCCCCTTGCCCTGCTCCGATCAGGAAAATCCACGCGTGAGAGAACTCGATGATCGTCTGGTGCCACTGCCGGTCCTCCGACAGCCCGGCGAAGCGGGATGTGGCCCGGCTGAGCGACTGCAGCCCCGCCATGGCCACGGAGACAGCGCGCACATCCTTCGTGTGAAGGCCTTCCGTTGCTCCCCGGGGAAGGCCGTCCGCGGACAACAGAACAGCATGCCGGGCCCCGGGTACGTTGGTCACGATGTCCTCGAGCATCCACGACAGGTCTGCACTCATGCCTCTTCGGACCCTTCGATCGACGCGGAGCCGCGGGTGCGACCCGAGAGAGTGCCTCGCTGCAGTGCCCCAAGGCTGCGGCCGGAGGCGCGGCCGGCGTCCTCGGGCGTCCGCGACGGCGGCCGGGGGCCCTGGCTGTCGGAAACGCCGGCGACGGGCACCTGCCGTGCCCCGAGTTTCTTGAGGACTGCCTTGGCGCTCTCCTCCGTCGCCTCCTCGGCCTCCCGGATCGTGCCGTCTGGCTCCTGCGTGTACCTGTGGAACTCAGCCTGAGGGGAACTCAGTTGCCTCTCGACCTCGTTCTGCTGCTGTTTCAGTGCTTCCTCGGCCTGCCGTTTCCTTGCGCTGGGGGCTCTGTTGCGGTGGACGGGCACCATGACCCCGGCGACGTCTATCGCCGCGACCGCGACCAGGCACCACGCAAGGGTGTCTCGATTCATGGAAACCTTTCCCGGCGCATGAAGTGCAGACGTAGACGGATACGCTCCCCGCGAGAACCCGCGACACCGCTGGCTCAGGCACTCCTCCACCGCTGTTGCGGGGAGCGCAGGTCACCCTCAAGCCAGCGCCCGAAAAGAGTGAATCAAGGCTGCAGACGCGGGGATGCTACCACCGCGGACCGAGCCCCTGCGGGTGCGTCCCACGCCTCGGGATCACGTCAACTCGCTTCCATAACAAGGGAGTTGGTCTTGACTTACCGGGCCCCACCGATGAACCTTTCCGCAAGCGGCGGATGCCGGATCACTGACGTCATGGGACTCTCTGCAAGTCGTCTCGGCGGAGGGTATGACAACGGTATGAGCCGCGGCCGCATGCGACCAAAGACCTGGGCCAGCCCCGGCTGGCACATGTCGATCACGACCGGCGCCGCCCGCGCCCACGAACAGCAGACAGGTCAGCAGCGTCAGCGCCTACGGACTCCTCGTCGGTGAATTGGCCCGGCTCGGCGGCCCGTTCGGCCACGAGCGGGGAACGCTGGCCATGGTCGGCCAACATGCCGGGGTCCTCTGAACAACCACCCTGGCCGAGAATGGTAAGAGCCACTGGGCTCCCGGCGGGCAGTGGCGCGGCCGTGGACTGCCGTCGCGGAGGGTCGGCTTCTCCGTGTCCCGTGCTTGCGGCACCTGACGGCAGCACCTGTGGGACGGAGTTCGGGTCGGGGGGTGTGCGGTGTCGGCTTCCTTCACCCGCCCCGCTCGTGGGTGGCGGCATCTGGTCCCCCCTCGGACGTCGTATCGATCGGACCGAGGATGGCAGGAAGATCGTCCATCCAGGCGATGACTGCTTCTTCGTACCGGACTCCGAAGGCGAAAGTGGCGCGCTGGTAGGCGTCGGTTCCTCCCGTGCCAAGGCGCGCCTGGTAGGCCTTGAGGCGGCGTTGGTGCTCTGCCCGGTGATGGTCTACGTAACACTGCAGTCGGGCGCGGTCGAGATGACCACCGAAGGCGATCGTCAGGAGCAGGGGATAGCGGATCTGTTCCGCGCCCGGGGGCGTGGCGATCCAGAGTGCGAACGCCTCGCGTCCTTCGTCTGTGATGCGATAGCGGACGCGGGCGCGCGGTCCGGTCTCTCCCGCCGTCACCAGCCCGCGCTGCGCGAGGGCGGCGAGTTCCCGGTAGACCTGGCTGCGGGTGACAGTCCAGAAGCCGCCGACAACCTCCTCGGCGGTGGCGACGAGTTCGTATCCGCTTGCCTCGCCTGTGTGCAGGAACCCGAGAAGCGTGGCAGCCGTGGCGTTGATGCTGTCCATGAAGCCCTCCCTTGACACTCCACAGTGGACGGTACATGATGTCGGCCGTCGATAGTCCATTGTGGTCCGTCCACTGTGTCACGTGGGCGGGCCCCGGGGTGTGCACGACGCGACGGGGGGACGTCATGGCGGGGTTCGGCCTCGGCTTCCAGAGTCCGGGCGAAGAGACCCAAGCGGTGGAACTGAACGTCAGGGGGCGCATACCCGCATGGCTGAGCGGCGTATTGCTCCGGAACGGGCCGGCCAAGTTCGAGGTCGGCGGCACGGGGTTCCGCCACTGGTTCGACGGTCAGGCCATGCTGCATCGCTTCGCGATCGGCAGCGGCCGCGTCGAATACGCCAATCGATACCTCGACACCCCGAGTAGCCAGGCGGTCCTCCAGGAGGGCCGGATCCGCTACCAGGAATTCGCTACCGACCCCTGCCGGAATATTTTCGCCCGGTTCTTCACGCCCTTTCTGCGCTCGCGTCCCGTCAATCCCAATGTGAATATTGCCAGGTTCGGTGACCGGTTCGTCGCGCTCACCGAAACGCCACTGCCGGTGGAATTCGCGCCCGACACCCTCGCCACTCTCGGGGTGGTCGATTACGACGACCGATTAGGTGGGCAGTTCACGACGGCGCACCCTCACCAGGACCCGGTTACCGGTGACCTCGTCAACTATGTGACGCACTTCTCGCGGCGCAGTGAATACCGTGTTTACCGGCAGCGGCCCGACGGCACGCGGCAGCGCGAACTTCTCGGACGGCACCGTGCGGATGAGCCCGCCTACATGCACAGCTTCGCAATCACGGCCAGGCATGTGGTGCTGGTCGAATTTCCCCTGGTGGTGAATCCCTACAGGCTTTTGCTGAGTGGTCGGCCGTTCATCGAGAACTACCGCTGGAAGCCGGAGCGCGGAACCCGGTTCGTCGTGATGGACCGCGAGGACGGACGCGTAAGCGCGGTGCTCAGCGGTCCGGCGTGCTTCGCCTTCCACCACATCAACGCGTGGGAAGAGAAGGACCGGCTCCTCATCGACCTGTGCGTCTATCAGGACTCCTCGATCATCGAGGCTCTCTACCTCGACACCCTCCGCGCCGGCGGTCCTCTCCCGCAGGCCTCGCCCATGCGGTACTGCCTGGATCCCGAGGCCGGCACGGTCACCGCGGAACCGCTGGCGGGGGAGAGCTTGGAGCTGCCGCGGATCGCCTATCAGCGGCGCAACGGCCGGCCCTACCGGTATGCGTACGGTGTCGGCTCCCGTGACGGCGGAACCGATGACTTCCTCAACCAGCTGGTGAAGATCGACGTCAGGGACGGCGGCACTCTTCTTTGGCGTGAGGAGGGCTGCTACCCCGGCGAGCCGGTCTTCGTGGCGGCGCCCCCCGGCCACGGCGCAAACGGAGCGGAAGACGAGGGAATCGTCCTTGCGGTCGTCCTGCGTCCGGCGACCGCGTCGTCGTATCTCCTGGTACTCGACGCGCGAACGTTCCAGGAAGTCGCGCGAGCCGATGTCTCGCATGCCGTCCCGTTCGGCTTCCACGGCATCTTCGTCCGGGACCACCCCGCTCCGGGATAAGAGAAGAATTCGGATCCTGGAAGTAGGAAACCCTGGGACTGCGGGCTGATCGATCCGCTGCCCTAATGGGGCTGCTATTTTTTAGCGGAATTGTCATGTACCTGATTGTCTAGACTTTTCCTCCGGGGCTCCAACTTGCCCAAAGATGAGGTCTGCTCGCTTTCATCAGTACTGGCAAGTTAGATTCCTGGGTGTGTTCATTTACGGAAGAACGCGGGATACCCAGTGTTAACAACACGCCCCTTGTCTGGCCGTCAGAATCCCTTTTAAGCTGCAAGCGCTGGCTCGCTCGGAGGAGCCGGCCGCGGCGGAATCGCCCCGGTGAGTGAACCCGAACCCAGACTGACGGTGAAGTAAGGAGGTTCGAGGTTCGATCGGCCGGGTTTCCTCCTCTGCGCTTGTTGCCTTCCGTTGTTTTCGACGTATCCATGTGCGGCTGCTTGCGTCATTCCGTGCACTTCTGTGACCCCACACCAGGAGCGCCCACGGCGAGCGCTGCCGCGTTCTGTTCCGCTCGCGTTCGTCCCGTCCCCTTGGAAAGGAATCGCCATGCCCGCAGTGAGCGCGCTCGAGGCGCAGGAGTGGCTGATCGAGAAGATCGCGCACCGCCTCGGCACCGAGCAGGCCGAGGTCTCGCCGGAGACGTACTTCGACGAGATGGACCTCGACTCGACGGAGGCCCTGATTCTCGCCGGCGAGATCGAGAACTGGCTGGGGTTCGAGCTCAGCACGACGACGCTGTGGTATCACCCCACCATCAAGGACCTGGCCGCTCACATCGCCGAGGAGAGCGACCAGCGTGCAGCCTCCGCGTAGCCCGGAACGGTCCATCATCCACCGCTACCAGGTAGCGGACCCCGACGGTCACACCGTCTACCTGGTCCATCCCGGCGCGCTCGACACCTCCGTCCACCGCGGTCTGGCGCAGGCCCTCCCCGCGGGAGTGGGACTGACCGTGCTCGATCTGAGCGGCCTGCCAGAATACTGGCAGGCCGCGCTCACCGGCGGGCGCGCCCCTACCACCATCGAGGGCCTGGCCTTCCGGCTGCTGACAGCCCTTCACGTCGATCACATTCGCGGCAGCTACGTGCTGGCGGGCTGGTCCTTCGGCGGTGTGGTGGCGCACGCCATGGCCGGTCTGCCGACGTCGCACCGCCGCCCCGAGCGACTGGTGCTGCTGGACAGCATCGCGCCCGTCGAGGCGTACAAGCAGGACGACGACGTCCTCGAACCGTCGTTGCTGCTGGGCTGGTTCATCATGTACCTCGGCGCAAAGCGGGGCCGCACGATGCCGCTCGACGCGGGGCGGCTGGCAAACCTCGGGGTGGACGACGGCCTGAAACTGGTGCTGGAAGCCGCCATCGCAGCCGAAGTGCTGCTGCCTTCGACTCCTCTCCCGGGCCTGCGCAAGCTCTACGACACCTACGTCGACGGCCTGCTCCGCAACAACCGACTGACCAATCCTTACCGCCCGCTGCCGGCACCACTGCCCGTGGTGCTGGCCAAGGCCGAGCGCAGTCTGATCCCCGGGGACCACACGATGGGCTGGGAGTCCCTCGCTCCGCACGGCCTTGAGGTGCACTCCTGTCCGGGCGACCACTACACCATGCTCATCCGCGCCGACGCCGCAGCTGTCATCGCGTCCCTGCTCCGCCCTGCCTGAGCGCGGATACCCGAGAACTCCAGCAATCACCGGGCACCGAGAACCAGCAGACCTTCGCCGGTAGGCGCACCCTCCTCGCACGAGCCGGGCCGTGCCGTCCTGCCCTGACCCTCGAGAGAGCCTCGCTGTGAACGTTTCGCAGGATTCCGACCTCGACCGCCGCCTCGCCCGCGACCCGATCGCGATCGTCGGCCTGTCCGCCCTCTACCCCAAATCCCGAGATCTGCGGGAGTTCTGGGGCAACGTCGCTGCGGCGGTCGACTGCATTGAAGACGTGCCCGCCACCCACTGGGACACCAACGAGTTCTACGATCCCGACCCCACAGTGCCGGACAAGACCTACGCCACGCGCGGCGGTTTCATCCCCGACACGCCCTTCAACCCCCTGGAGTTCGGCCTCCCGCCGAACACCCTGGAGGTCACCGATGTCCTGCAGCTGCTCAGCCTGGTCGTCGCCCGCGACCTGCTCAAGGACGCCGGTGCCGACCAGCCCTGGTACGACGCCTCGCGCACCGGTGTCGTGCTGGGCATCACCGGCGCCAACCAGCTCACCCAGCCGCTCACCGCTCGCCTGCAGACCCCCATCCTGAAGGAAGTGGTCCGCAGTTGCGGCCTCTCCGAGCGGGACGCGGAGGAGATCGCGGCCAAGTTCCGTCTGGCCTACGCGCCGTGGGAGGAGAACTCCTTCCCCGGGATGCTCGGCAACGTCGTTGCCGGCCGTGTCGCCAACCGGCTGGACCTCGGCGGCATCAACATGACCATCGACGCGGCCTGCGCCAGCTCATTGGGCGCCGTCAAGACGGCCGTCAGCGAGCTGCTGGAGCGGCGCGCGGACACCATGCTGGTGGGCGGCTGCGATGCCGAGAACACCATCTTCATGTACCTCTGCTTCAGCAAAACCCCGGCGTTGTCCAAGAGCGGCCGCATCCGGCCCTTCGACAAGGACGCCGACGGCACGCTGATCGGCGAAGGCATCGGCATGCTGGCGCTGCGCCGACTCAGCGACGCCGAGCGGGACGGCAACCGCATCTACGCCGTGCTGCGCGGCGTCGGTGCGGCCAGCGACGGGCGCTTCAAGTCCATCTACGCACCGCGCAAGGAGGGCCAGGTCCTCGCCCTGGAGCGGGCCTACCACGACGCGGACTGCTCTCCGGCCAGCGTCGAGCTCTTCGAGGCGCACGGCACCGGCACCGCTGTCGGCGACGCCACCGAGCTCAGCTCCCTCGCCGCAGTGATCAGCGCGGCCACCACCGAGCGGCAGTACGCGGCAGTGGGCAGTGTCAAGTCGCAGATCGGACACACCAAGGCGGCGGCCGGCGCGGCAGGCATGATCAAGCTGGCCCTGGCCCTGCATCACAAGGTGCTGCCGCCCACGATCAACGTCGCCCAGCCCAACCCGGCCGTCGACTTCGAAAACGGACCGTTCTACGTCAATTCCGAACTGCGGCCCTGGATCCGCGACCCGCGCCGACCGCAGCGCCGGGCCGCGGTCTCCTCTTTCGGCTTCGGCGGCACCAACTTCCACGTGGTCCTCGAGGAGTACGGCGAGGGCGACGACCTGCAGGTGATGTTCCCGGTCGCCCAAGTGCACCTGTGGCACGCCGCCGACACCACGGCGCTCACCGCTGCGCTCGCCGAGGGTGCGCCCGCGCACGGCGGCCCGGCTCCCGAGGGGCACGCCCGGGTCGCCTTCGCCGCCCGCGGCGCCGAGGAGGCCGCGACGCTCCGCGAGGTGGCGCTGCGCGAACTCAAGGCCCGGCCGGAGGCCGAATCCTGGTCGCACCCCAAGGGAGTCTTCTTCCGCCGCCGGGCCGCCGAAAGCGCAGAGCGCGGCAAGATCGGCGCGCTTTTTGCAGGGCAAGGCAGCCAGTACGTCCACCCCGGTCTGACCGCCGTGCTGGCGCTCCCGCCGCTGCGCGCCGCCTTCGACCACGTCAACCGGCACTTCGAGGGTGCCGAGGCGCTCTCCCGCATCGCCTTCCCGCCGCCCGTCTTCAACGATGCCGCGCGCAAGGACCAGGAGACCGCGCTGCGCGCCACCGAGTACGCCCAGCCTGCCATCGGCGCCCTCTCCGCAGGCCAGTTCCGCTACCTCAGCGAGCTCGGCTTCGCACCGGAGGGCTACCTCGGACACAGCTTCGGCGAGCTGACCGCGCTGTGGGCGGCCGGTGCAGTGGACGACGACAGCTACTTCGCCCTCGCCCGGGCCCGGGGCGCCGCCATGGCCCCTCCCGCCGGGCCCGGCTTCGACGCCGGGGCGATGGCCGCCATCAGCGCCCCGGAGGAGCGAGTGGCACGGCTGCTGGCCGACATACCCGGGCTGCACGTGTGCAACCGCAACGCGCCGGACCAGATCGTGGTCGGCGGAGCCACCGACGCCGTGCACACACTGGTGGCCTCCGCGGGCGGGGCCGGGATCAAGGCCGCCCGGCTGCCGGTCTCCGCGGCCTTCCACACCCCCTACGTCAGCCACGCGGTGGAAGCGTTCCGCGCCCGTGTCGAGACCGCAGAGGTGGCCGCGCCGCGCGGAACCGTCTACGCCAACACCCGCGGCGCCGCCTACGGCACCGACATGGCCGCCAACCGCCGCGTCCTCGCCGAGCAGCTCATCCACCCGGTGGACTTCGCCGCACGGGTTGAGGAGATGTACGCCGCCGGATTCCGTACCTTCGTCGAGTTCGGGCCGAAGAGCGTGCTCACCCAGCTGGTACGGCGCATCCTCGGCGAGCGCCCGTACACCGCGCTGGCCGTGGACGCCGGCCCGGGCAAGGACGCGGACCGGGCGCTGAAGCAGGCTGTGGCCCAACTCGCCGTGCTGGGACTCCCGTTGCAGACCGCGGACCGTTACGTGGCCCCCTCGGTGGAGCGTGAGCCGGTCAAGGGCATGGCCATCATGCTCAACGGCATCAACTACGTCTCACCGGAGCGCAAGGCGGCCTACCGGGAGGCGATCGAGAACGGTTACTGCGTCGCCCTCCCGTCCACGCCGCCGGCGCCGTCCGCGCCCCCGCTTGCTCCCGCTCCGACGGTCACTCCCGCGCCCCAGCCCCGGCCGGTGGCCCCGCAGCGGGTGGCCGCGCCCCAGCCGCCGGCCGCCGAGCGCGTGGCCGCCGTCGCCCTCGCACCGTCGCCGGCGAGCCCTGCACCGTCCCCGGCCCCGGCTCCCACGCCCTTCCTCACCGCCCAGGAGACAGCACCCGTGGACAACGACCGCCTGGCAGACGTGATCGCCGACCACCTGGAGCTGCACGACGAGTACCTCAACGGGCAGCTGGACAGCGCGCAGCGCCTCGCCGGGCTGCTGGAGCGCGCCTACGACCAAGGGCAACTGAACCAGGTGCTCTCCGGCGTCATCACCGTCAAGGAACACAGCCTGGCCGTCGGGCGCACCCACCTGCGGGCCAACGAGATCCTGCGCGAACTGGCCGGCCTCGAACTCGGCGCGTCCCCGGCAGGACAGACTGCCCCGGCCCCGGTCGCGTCCCCCGCGCCCGCGCCCGAGGCGCTCTTCGCGCCCGCCCCGGCCGTGGTCCCCACACCAGCGCCGGAGCCGGTGGCCGTCCCCGCGGCGCCTGCCCTCGCTGCCCTGCCGGCCCCGGCGCCCGCCTCCGTTCCCACTCCCGCTCCGTCCCCTGTTCCCGAGCCGGTCGCCCCTGCGCCTGTTCCGGCCGTTGTCGCGGGGCCTGATGCCGCGGCGGTTGCGTCGGCGCTGCTGGATGTGGTGGCTCAGAAGACGGGTTATCCGGCGGAGATGTTGGAGCTGGGGATGGATGTCGAGGCCGATTTGGGTATCGATTCCATCAAGCGGGTGGAGATCATGGGCGTGCTGCATGAGCGGTTTGCCTCGGGTCAGGCCGCGGCGAGTCCGGAGCAGCTGGCTGAGCTGCGTAGCCTGCAGGACATTGTGGGCTTCGTGGCCGGCGCCTCGTCCGCGGTGGTGTCTGCGCCTGTTCCGGCCGTTGTCGCGGGGCCTGATGCCGCGGCGGTTGCGTCGGCGCTGCTGGATGTGGTGGCTCAGAAGACGGGTTATCCGGCG